>NZ_JBYTAJ010000052.1:0-28408 GCF_058788075.1 Pseudomonas sp. FW305-20
CCTGCAATCACCCCACCCGCCCCCGGCGTTACGCCGTAATGGCTGGCCAGGTTCACACCCGCCAGGTCAATGGTCTGGTTCGGCGCGGCGCCCGCCATGGCGCTGACGTCGATGCTGGTGACCAGTGATTCGCCGCTGCCGGTGACTTTGAAGTGCAGGTAGTCATCCAGCGACGCCGCGGTGCTGTTTTCCCCTTGCAGCAGTTGCGACAGGTCGAGTTTGTCGATGCCCGGCGTGAAGTCGGTGACCACGTCGTGGCCGCTGTTGCCTTTGAGCCACTGGAAGGTGTCGGTCCCGCTGCCGCCGGTGAGGGTGTTGTTGCCCAGGCCGCCAATGAGGAAGTCGTCGCCGCCCCCACCGTTGAGCATGTCCTCACCCAGGCCGCCGTTGATGATGTTGCTGTTGTTGTCGCCCGTGAGGCTGTCGTTGAAGTTGGAACCGGTCAGGTTTTCGATCGCGGTCAGGGTGTCGGTCCCGGCGCCCCCGGTGTTTTGCGCACCAAGCACGCCCAGATTGACCGTAACCCCGGCGGTGGCGTGGGCATAGCTCGCGGTGTCGACGCCGGTGCCGCCGTCGAGCAGGTCGTTGCCGGCACCGCTGTACAGCAAGTCATTGCCGGCGTCGCCGTGCATTTCGTTGTTGCCGGAACCGGCGGTGAGTACGTCGTTGCCGTCGCCGGCATTGATCACGTTATTACCGGCGCCCGCCACCAGTACATCGTCGCCCGCCGTGCCGGTGAGGGTGTGGCCGTCCTGATAGGTGATGGTGACCGCGGCGTTGTCGCTGCCGCCATGGCTGTCGTTGGCGGTGTAGCTGCCGTGGGCATCTGGCGCGATGTCGTGGGCGCCGGCGTAGTTGACGGTCATGGTCAGTTGATAGTTTTCCGCGCCCTTCCCGCTGTTGCCCGGGCCAGGGTTGTCGGTGTTGGTGATGTGGATCTGGTAGGTGCTGTCCGACGTTGCGGTGAGGGTTTGCCCGTCCGCGAGGGCGATCCATGCGCCGCCGTTGATCGAGTACTCCATGGCGACATGAGCGGCTGGCAGATTGTGATTCAGGTTGAGGGTTTCACCTTGTTTGAGGTCGACGCTGATGTGGTCCTGATCGTAAGTGTTGTTGACCGCTCCCAGCGCCCCGCTGACCACCAGCACCGCCGTCATGGCTGCCGTGTTGGCGACGAATGCACTGCGGGCGAGGGTCACCGCCTGCTCGTTACCGCCGGTGAAGCTGAAGTTTTGATTGGTGCCGGTGAAGTCAGCGCCTTTGGCAATCCAACCGGTATTGAATGAGGTCGGCGATGCGGTGAGCGGATCCTTATCCGCATCGGTGTCATTGGCCAGCAGCAACGCTTCCGGTACCACGATGTTGCCCGACAGCACGTTGGTGATGATGTGGTCATCGACTGCCACGGGTGGCGCGTTCGCAATGATTGGGTTTTGGTCGCCGCCGTTGTCGATGATGCAGCTATTGTTCACGTCGATGGTGATGGTGGTGGTCCGCTCGTCGCCATCGCCATCGCGCAAGGTGTAGGTGAACACGTCGGTCGCACCGGGACCGTTCACGGCGTCCGGGTTGCTGTGGTAAACCGCGTTGCCCGCCGCATCCAGCGTCAGGTAACCGTAGGTGCCGTTGATCTGGCTGTTCAGACCGCCGATGGCCGAGGTCGAGGTGTCTGAACCGGCACGCACGCCGACCACCCCAATGCCATCGGCATCGCCGAAGTCGTTCGCCAGCACGTTGCCGCTGACGATACCGCCCTCCACGACCGAGGCGGCGTCGGGGTTGGCGGTCGGCAGGTCATCGACAATCTTGACCACGATGGTGCTGGTGGTGGAGTGCCCCAGGGAATCGGTGGCTTTGTAGGTGAAGCTCTCGCTGACGGTGTTCTCGCCATCGTCGGCGTGCGGCGTGGTGCTGGGCGCCGAGGTCAGCGTGTAGGTGTAGGAGCCATCGGGATTGAGCAGGATTTGCCCATAGGTGCCGATGGCGCTGCCGACCAGGGTGTAGGTGATCGCACCGACCGCGCCACTGACCGAACCGGCCAGGGTGCCACTGGCGGTTTCAGCCGTGAGGCCCGGCTGACTTCCGGTGACGGTACCGGGCGCCAGATCCTGACCGTCCTTGTTCAGATCGAGGGCTTTTTCGTAGACGGTCACGTCGCTGTCACTGACCGCCGTAATACCGCTGTTGAGCACGTCGATGGTGATGGTGGTGGTGCTCTGGTCGCCATCGGCGTCGCGGATAGTGTAGGTGAACACGTCAGTCGCCCCGGGGCCACTGACGGCGTTCGGGTTGCTGTGGTAGACGGCGTTGCCGTTGGCGTCCAGGGTCAGGTAACCGTAGGTGCCGTTGATCTGAGTGTTGAGGCCGCCCACGGCCGGGGTCGAGGTGTCGGAACCGGCGCGTACGCCAACCACCGCGCCCCCCGCTGCGGGGCCATCGGCGCCAGTGACATCGTTTACCAACACGTTGCCGCTGATGATGCCGCCCTCCACGACCGAGGCCGCGTCGGGGTTGGCTGTCGGCAGGTCATCGACGATCTTGACCACGATGGTGCTGGTGGTGCTGTTGCCCAGGGCGTCAGTGGCTTTGTAGGTGAAACTTTCGCTGACGATGTTCGGCCCGTCGTTGGCGCTCGGCGTGGTGCTGGGGGCCGAGGTCAGCGTGTAGGTGTAGGAGCCGTCGGGATTGAGCAGGATTTGCCCGAAGGTGCCGGTGGCGCTGCCGACCAGGGTATAGGTGATCGCACCAACCGCGCCGCTGACCGAACCGACCAGCGTGCCACTGGCGGTTTCGCCGGTATTGCCCGGCAGGCTGCCGGTAGCGGTACCGGGCGCCAGGTCCTGGCCGTCCTTGTTCAGGTCGAGGGCTTTTTCGTAGACGGTCACGTCGTTGTCGCTGACCGCCGTGATGCAGCTGTTGAGCACGTCGATGGTGATGGTAGTGGTGCTTTGGTCACCGTCGGCATCGCGGATGGTGTAAGTGAACACGTCGGTCGCGCCAGGGCCGCTGACGGCGTTCGGGTTGCTGTGGTAGACGGCGTTGCCGTTGGCGTCCAGCGTCAGGTAACCGTAAGTGCCGTTGATCTGAGTGTTGAGACCACCCACGGCCGGGCTCGAGGTGTCGGAACCGGCGCGTACGCCGACCACCGCGCCACCGACAGCGAGGCCATCGGCGCCACCGATGTCGTTCCATAGCACGTTGCCGCTGACGACGCCGCCTTCGGCGACCGAAGCCTCGTCGGCATGAGCAGTGGGCAGGTCATCGACGATCTTGACCACGATGGTGCTGGTGGTGCTGTTGCCCAGGGCGTCAGTGGCTTTGTAGGTGAAACTTTCGCTGACGGTGTTCGGCCCATCGTTGGCGTTCGGCGTGGTGCTGGGGGCCGAGGTCAGCGTGTAGGTGTAGGAGCCATCAGGATTGAGCAGGATTTGCCCGAAGGTGCCGGTGGCGCTGCCGACCAGGCTGTAGGTGATCGCACCGACCGCGCCGCTGACTGAACCCACCAGCGTGCCACTGGCGGTTTCGCCGGTATTGCCCGGCAGGCTGCCGGTAACGGTGCCGGGCGCCAGGTCCTGGCCATCCTTGTTCAGGTCGAGGGCTTTTTCGTAGACGGTCACGTCGCTGTCGCTGACCGCTCTGATGCTGCTGTTGTGTACGTCGATGGTGACGGTGGTGGTGCTTTCATCACCGTCGGCATCGCGGATGGTGTAGGTGAACACGTCGGTCGCGCCAGGGCCGCTGACGGCGTTGGGGTTGCTGTGGTAAACGGCGTTGCCGTTGGCGTCCAGCGTCAGATAACCGTAGGTGCCGTTGATCTGGCTGTTGAGGCCGCCGATGACCGGAGTCGAGGTGTCTGAACCGGCACGCACGCCAACCACCGCGCCCCCTGCGGCGGGACCATCGGCGCCGGTGACATCGTTCCCCAATACGCTGCCGCTGATGATGCCGCCCTCTGCGACCGAGACCGCATCGGGGTTGGCGGTCGGCAGGTCATCGACGATGTTGATGTTGATTTGCCCGGTCGCCGTGCTGCCGTCGATATCGGTGGCGACGACGTCGAAGTTCTCGTAGAGGCTGTTGGCGCCGTTCGCAGTGGGGTGGTCGCTGTCGTAATTCAGGGTGTAGCTGTAGCTCACCACGCCTGTGGCCGGGTCGTAACCGGTGATGGTGAAGGTGGCACCCGTCCAGGTAGTGGCCGATAGAGGGAAACCTGCCGCCACTCCACCGCTGACCACCGCGACGCCGCTCACGGTCAGGGATTGCAGGCCATCCGGTGCGTTGACGGTGAAGGTGCCGCTCTGGGTCAGGGCCTGGGTATCAGGGTCGGTGCCGTAGCTGAGGTTTTTTTCGTAGACAGTGAGTTCGCCACCTTCGACGTTCAGGCCGCCAATCGTGACCGGGTCATCGTTGTTATGGATGTTCAGCACAAGCTTGGCAGTGCTGGTGTCGCCGTCGGCATCGGTCAGGGTGTAGGTGAAGGTTTCGGTCCCGCTGCCACCGGCGTGCAAGGCTTTGAAGTCGGCGTCGCTGGTATTGAGGGTGTAGGTGTAGGTGCCGTTGGCGTTGAGCACCAGGGTGCCGTATTGACCATTGAACGTGCCGCCAACCACTGGCCCGCTCTCGGGTCCGGCAGGAATGCGGTCAGCGCCTTGAACGTCGTTGGGCAGCACACTACCGGCCAGGGTCACCAGGGTTTCCGACGCGTTGTTGGCATTGTTGTCATCAACCGCCTTGGGCACGTCGTCGGTGATGTTGACGTCCAGGGAACCGGTGGTGAAATCGCCATTACTGTCGCCGGCCACCACGGGGAAGTGTTCGCTGAGGGAGTTGGTGCCGTCACCGGCCGGGTGGTCTTCATTGTCGTTGAGGGTGTAGCTGTAACTCACAACCCCCGTGGCCGGGTTGTAGCCGGTGACGGTCAGGGTGTTGCCCAACGGGGTGGTGATCGATTGCGGCAAGCCTGCGGCAACGCCACCGCTGATCACGTTGAGCCCGCCGATGCTCAGGCTGGTCAACCCGTCAGGCGCAGACACGCTGAACGTGCCGGACTTGGTCAGTGCACCAGGATTGGGGGCCGAACCATCGGCCAGATTGGCCTCATTGAGGGTCAGTTCGCCCCCTGCCACCGACAGGCCGGTGAGGGTCACCGGATTGTTCGGCACATCTGGAACAACGGGTGTTACGGGAAGAACTCCTGTCCCTCCGGAGCCACCTGAACCGCCAGAACCACCAGCACCACCAGCACCACCAGCACCAGCGCCGACGTCGCCGTTATCTCCGTTGTCCGGATCTCCCTCCCGCCGTGCCAGGGGAAACTCGGGAATACCGTTGAAGCCCGCAGTAGGAAAACCAATCGTCGGATCGACCCGCCCGCCCACCTCTTCAAGCATGACGAACGAGTGGCCGCCGCCCAGTGCACCGGGTGCGCCGGTCGAACCCGGTCCGGCCGCCGTGGCTTCAGCCGTCTGGGTCGGGTCGTCGCCAGCGGCGATCGCTTTTTGCAGGCGCTCGACATCGCTCAATTGCGCGTGGGTCGGCGTCACCGGTTCAGGGGTCTTTACAGGGGACGGCTGATTGGCGAGGAGCTGAGGCGTCATCTCCATACTGCTGCCACGCCCAAGTGTCAGTTCCTGGCCATTGTGCAGATGAACCGCCACCGCGCCTTCGGCCCCGGTGACCAGTTGATCGCCGGCGAACAACCGGTCCCCTTCGATCAGCGCGCGTCGGGTGCCATCGCTCGCCTGCGCGAACACCTGACCAATGACCTTACTGACAGTACCGATGAGCGTAGCCATGTGCACTTCCTCCGCTGCCAACCACTGTCGGCATCCTGTTTTTGCGAAGAACGTGCTCCTGGCTACAACGGGTTGCCTGGCGAAATCGCCTGCGGAGCGCGGTTACTTCAAGTAAGCCGCTGCCCTGGCGCCGTTCTCGCCAAGCGTGCCGCTCGCGGGCGACGTGTCTGCTGCGGGATAAAAACCCTCTGCAATCAATGGCATCGGGACCCACTTGCACAACACGTCGCCTTTTGAGCGATGCGTAACAGTTTTGATTCACTAAGGTGACAAAAAACCGTCACCGAAAAACCGTCCGCTTCCCTCCCCTCCAGCACTTCCCCGCCCTTTATCGATTGTTGGTCTGGAACTTTCCTCAAGCCCCGATGAGCGCCCTAACGCTCGTAAATCAAGGGCTTTCGCAGTGAACAATGTGCTGGATTTTTCGGAGCGCATAAGTTTTTTTTGGCATAAGCCTTATGAGAAATTCTTCTATGGTTTTCCCCAAAATGTTCTTAGCTCTGTTGTTACAAGCATGAAACGGTTTTCACTATAAATGTCGTCAAATATTTGGCGACTAATAAGCATCATTAGGAATCAGGGAGAGGCACCCATGCGCGTATTAACCCCCCTCTGCAGCGCAATTCTGCTGGCCATGGCCTGCGCTTCTCAAGCTCAGGCCATGTCATTGACGGAGGCGATCCAGAGCACCATCGCGACCCACCCGGAGCTGGCCTCGCGCGTAGACAGCCGCCTTTCGGCCGATGAACAAGTGAAAGTCGCCAAGGGAGGATTTTATCCATCGGTTGATCTGAATGCCGCGTACGGGCGCGGGTACAGCGATAACACCAGCACCCGGGCACTCGGTAATCACCACACCGAAATCCTGACCTACACCCAATCGGAATTGCGTCTGCGGCAGATGCTCTTCGATGGCTTCAATACCGCCAACGAAGTCCAGCGCACCAAAGGCGTGGTCAATTCCCGGGCCTATTACGCTCAGGGCACCGCTCAGGATCTGGCCCTGCGTACCATCGAGGTCTACCTCGAAGTGCTCAAGCGCCGTGAACTGGTGACCTTGGCCAAGAACAATCTGCAAGCTCACATGCGGGTCAACGATCAGATCGGCCTGCGCACCGAGCGGGGTATCGGCAGCACCGCCGACTCCGACCAGTCCGTCGCTCGCCGGGCACTGGCACAAAACAACCTCGATACCGCTGAAGTCGATCTGGCGGATGCCGAATCGAACTTCTACGCCGTCGTCGGGCGCCTGCCCGATGAACTCGAAACCCCGCCCTCGACCCGCGGCGAACTGCCCGCCACCTTGCAGGAAGCCCAGCAAAGCATGGTGGAAAACAACCCGTACCTGAAATCCGCCCAGGCCGATGTGCAGTCAGCCGAGAGCCAGTACGAAGTCGCCAAGTCACCGTTCTACCCTCGGTTCGACGCCGAAGCCGCCGTGGGTGCCAACAACAACGTGCAGGGCGATGAAGGCCATGACAACGAATGGCGAGTCGGCATCGTGATGAACTACAACCTGTTCCGCGGTGGCAGCGACAAGGCTCGCCTGGCTTCCGATGCACACCAGATCAACCAGGCGATGGACATCCGCAACAATGCCCTGCGCCAACTCAACGAGAACATTCACCTGGCCTGGAACGCCATGGTCAACGCCAAGAAACAAACCCCGACTGCCCGCGAATACGCCGATACCAGCCAACGCGTGCGCGTGGCGTATCAGGACCAGTTCGGCCTAGGCCAACGCACCCTGCTCGACCTGCTGGACAGTGAAAACGAGCTCTACAACGCTAACCGCCGCTATACCGAAGTGCGCTACACCGAGGAGTTCTCGATGTACCGCGTGCTGGCGAACATGGGGCAGTTGCTGAGCAAACAACGGGTGGTATTGCCCGCCGATGCGATCGCCTCCACGGAAGTAAAAAACGAAGCCCGTCTGCCTGAACTGAAGTAGGCCTATGGAGATATCAATGTGACCAGCATGGAACCCGGCAACATTGGTGTCGATCCGCGCCTGAGCTTCGATGACCCGCTTCTGGATGGTCTGTTGATCCTCTGCAAACTCCACGGCGCGACAGTCAGTCGCGCCAGCCTGAGTGCCGGGCTGCCTCTGCACAAACAACGCTTGAGCCTGGACCTGCTGCCTCGCGCAGCGGCCCGGGCCGGTTTGCAGGCGCGATTGCTGCGCCGTGAACTGGCGGACATTAGCGCCCTCAACCTGCCGATAATGCTGATCCTCAACAACGGCCGAACGGCCATTCTGCGACGCTTCGGCGATGACGGGCAGTTGTTGATTTTGCCGAGCGAAGCCGATGGCGGTGAACAATGGGTCAGCAGGGATGAACTGGCCGAGAATTACAGCGGCCAGGCCTTGTTCGCCCGGCCACGGCATGAACTGGAAGACTTGCGCTCACCGCTGGTGCCGCGGGTTGAGGCGTGGTTTCGCGACACTTTGAAGCTGTCGAAGTGGCTGTACAGCGACGCGATTCTGGCGAGTTTCCTGATCAACCTACTGGGGCTGATGGTGCCGCTGTTCGTGATGCAGACCTACGACAGGGTGGTGCCGAACCAGGCCACGTCGACGTTGTGGGTGCTGTCGATCGGCTTGCTGATCGGCACCGGTTTCGAACTGGTATTGCGGGTGGTGCGCGCGCACCTGCTGGACACCGCCGGGAAGAAAACCGACGTGATCCTTTCCGCCACGTTGTTCGAACGCATCACCGGCATGGCGATGAAAGCCCGGCCGGCAACCATTGGTGGTTTCGCCCAAAGCATTCATGACTTCCAGGGCCTGCGGGAATTTCTGACAGCGGTGACGCTGACCAGCCTGATCGACCTGCCCTTTGCCGTGCTGATGCTGGTGGTGATCGGCCTGCTCGGTGGCTGGCTGGTGGTGATTCCGTTACTGGCGTTTCCGCTCACGATCATCTTCGCGATGGTGATCCAGGTCCGCCTGCGCGACACCGTTCAGAAAAGCCTGGCCCTGGGCGCCGAACGCCAGGCGCTGCTGATCGAAACCCTCGGCGGCCTGGAAACCCTCAAGGCCTGTAGTGCCGAAAGCGAACGCCAGCACAAATGGGAAAGCACCCACGGCGCCCTCACCCGCCTCGACAGCCATGCGCGCAACCTCTCGGCGCTGGCCACCAACGGCACGCTGTTCATCCAGCAATTCTGCGGCATGGCGACCATCGTCGCCGGGGTCTACAGCATCATCGCCGGCAACCTCAGCGTCGGCGCGCTGGTCGCGACGTACATGCTCGGCAGCCGGGTGCTCGCGCCGCTGGGGCAGATTGCCGGGTTGATCACGCGCTATCAGCAAGCGCAACTGACCATGAAAAGCACCGATGCGCTGATGTCCTTGCCCCAGGAGCGCGACGCCAGGCAACGGCCGCTGGAACGCACGCAACTGCAAGGCGCGATAGACGTCAGCAATGTGACGTTCCACTACAACGGCCAGAACGCGCCGGCCCTGGCCAACATCAGCTTCAGCGTGAAACCCGGTGAGCGGATCGGCATCATCGGCCGCAGCGGCTCGGGCAAAAGTACCTTGGCGCGGCTGGTGATGGGGTTCTACGCCCCCGAAGAAGGCCAACTGCTGCTCGATGGCCTGGACCTGCGGCAACTGGATGTCGCCGACCTGCGCCAGCAAATCGGTTACGTCGCCCATGACCTGCCGCTGTTGGCCGGCAGCTTGCGCGACAACCTGACCCTCGGCGCACGCTACATCAGCGATGCACGGATGCTCGAAGTCGCCGAACTGACCGGTGTCACCGAGCTGGCCCGTCAGCATCCGCAAGGTTTCGACCGACCAGTGGGTGAACGCGGACAACTGCTGTCCGGCGGGCAACGCCAGGCGGTGTTGCTGGCCCGCGCCTTGTTGCTGGATCCGCCAATCATGTTGCTCGACGAACCCACCAGCGCCATGGACAACAGCAGCGAAGACGTTCTGCGGCAAAAACTCCACCGCTGGGTCCAGGGCAAAACCCTGCTGCTGGTGACCCATCGCACCTCGATGCTCAGCCTGGTGGATCGGCTGGTGGTACTGGACAACGGGCGGATCGTCGCCGACGGCCCGAAAGAAGTGGTCATCGATGCACTGCGCAAGGGCCGTGTCGGCTCTGCGACGGTTTAGGAGCTGGCCATGGCGCGTTCATCGTCCGACACCTCGTCCAATTCGAAACCGCGCGGCTACTTCGGCAGTTTCAGCAAAAGCGCCGAAAGCGAATTCATGCCGGAAACCGCGGGCGCCTCATTGCAGGATTCACCACGCTGGTCGCGGATCACCGTGTGGCTGGCCGCTGCGCTGATTATCACGGCGGTGGTCTGGGCCAGGTTCGCGGTGCTGCAGGAAGTGACCATGGGCGAAGGCAAGGCGATTCCGTCGAGCAAGGTTCAAGTGATCCAGAACCTGGAGGGCGGCATCGTCACTGAAATCTTCGTTCGTGAAGGGCAAATGGTGAACAAGGGCGACACCCTGCTGCGCCTCGATGACACTCGATTCCTGTCGAACAAGGGCGAAAGCGAGGCCGACCGTTATGCGCTGACCGCTCAAGTCGAAAGGCTGTCGGCCGAAGCGGAAGGCCGGCCGTTCAAGCTGTCCCCCGAAGTGATCGCCAAGGCACCGCAAGTGGCCGAGGACGAACGCTCGCTGTACGAACAACGGCAACGTCGACTGGCCAGCGAACAGCGCACCCTGAGTGAGCAACTTCGGCAAAAAGCCCAGGAACTGGCAGAGTTCCGCTCGAAACAGGGCCAATACAGTTCAAGCCTGGCGCTATTGCAGCAAGAAATGAACATGTCCGCGCCGCTGGTGGGCAGCGGGGCGGTTTCGCCGGTGGAAATCCTGCGACTCAAACGCAGCGCGGTGGAGATTCGCGGTTCATTGAACGCCACGACCCTGGCGATTCCCCGCGCTGAATCGGCGATCAATGAGATCAAAAGCAAGATTGACGAGTCCGAACAATCCTTCCGCTCCGACGCGGCGAAAGAACTGAATGAAAAGCGCACCGACCTGTCGAAAATCACCGCATCGAGCATTGCTATCGACGACCGCGTGACCCGCACCACGGTAGTTTCGCCGGTGCACGGGATTATCAAAGTGCTGAAGGTCAACACCATCGGCGGCGTGGTCCAGCCGGGCAGCGACATGGTGGAAATCGTGCCCATTGAAGACAACTTGCTGATCGAAGCCAAGGTCCGGCCGCAGGACGTGGCGTTTCTGCACCCGGGCCAAAAAGCCATGGTCAAGTTCAGCGCTTATGACTACACGATTTATGGAGGATTGACCGCGAAACTGGAGTTGATTGGCGCGGATACGATTACCGATGACAAGGGCAACAGCTTCTACCTGATTCAGGTGAGGACGGATAAGAATCACTTGGGCGGGGATGTGAAACCGTTGCTGATCATTCCCGGGATGGTGGCGACGGTGGACATCATCACCGGGGAGAAAAGCGTGCTGGATTACTTGCTCAAACCAGTGCTTAAAGCCCGGACCGAGGCAATGCGCGAACGGTAGTCTCTGGCCGGGATTTTCTGTGATTGTTCTACCGCTATCGCGAGCAAGCTCGCTCCCACAGTGGATCGCATTTTTTCTGGAAGAACTCGGTCAACTGTGGGAGCGAGCCTGCTCGCGATGAGGCCCTCAATCACAACGACTCTTTCGGCCCATGATTGCGTCGAAAGGTCTCCTCCCCCATCGCTGCGATCTGCCCCTCGATCAACGCTTCGAACGGTTTTAACAACGGTTCGAAAGAGGTCGGTGCTTCGAGGGTCTGCAACGCCTGAACAATCGCCTCCACCGTCGACAACGCCCCCGGTCCCGGTGCCTTGCGCAATCGATATCTCGACACCGCGCCCTGCGCCAACGTCACCCTCGGCAGCGCCGCCAGCAGCGGATTGAGGTGCAGCATCTTGCGCGCCTTGCGCCAGGTGCCGTCGGGGACGACCAGCAATAACGGCAGATCATTTGCCGCGTAGGCCTGCAACGGCTGCGCATCATCGGCAGGAAACAGCAGGCGCGCCTGATAGCCCGGTTGAGTCAACAGCGCCGGCAAATCCTCGAACACCTCGCCAACGATCAACTCGGCATTCTTCAACCCCAACGCCGCCAACCGCGCCGTGTTCAGCGCATGGTTCACTTCGCTCGGGTGCTGCAACAACAGCACTCGGGTGCGGCTGTCGAGGCTCGGAATCAGTGGGCACAAACAGTGAGTGTGCGGACGCAGGCAGCGCGGACATTGGATTCTGGACATGGCTTGTTTTTCCGTTAAGCGGCCTGATTCAGTTGTGCTTTGAGCAAATCGCGAAACGTCTGGATCAACGGCTCGCGGCTGCGACCACGACGCACGATCATCGAAAACGGCGCCTGATAACCGAAGGTCGCCGGCAGCAGCACCCGTAAATCACCCTTGTCCGCCCAAGCCTGCGCGTAGTGCTCCGGCAGGTAACCGATGTAGGCACCCGACAGCACCAGGATCAGCTGCGCCTCCATGCTTTCCACCGTCGCCGCGCTGTGCTTGAAGCCGTGACGTGCCAGTTCTGCCTGGCTCCAGTAGCCGCGGCCAACCATGCGTTGCTGCGTAATGACTTGCTCGGGGATGCGCCGTTCGGTGAACAGCGGATGACGGCTGCTGCAATACAACCAGTGTTGTTCGCGGTAGAGCGGCATGTAGACCAGACCGCTCATGCGCGTGGAGAACGCGCCGATGGCCAGGTCGAGGCGGTTGTCCTGCACGCCGAGTTGCAGTTCGTAAGGGCTCATGACCGACAAATGCAAATGCACGGCCGGGTGTTCCTGGCTGTAGGCGCCAATGGCTTCGGCAAACGGCAAGGCCTTGTCGCTGACGGTGGAGTCGATGACGCCGAGGTTCAAGGTGCCGCGCAGTTCGCCCTTGAGGGCGGCGGCGTATTGCTCGAAGCCTTCGAGTTCGCCGAGCAGGCGCAGGGTCTCCTGGTGGAACAGTTCACCTTTGCTGGTCAGGCTGAAACCACCGCGGCCGCGATGACAGAGCACCAGGCCGAGGGCAGCTTCGAGCTGGCTCATGTAAGTGCTGATGGCCGAGGTCGAAAGGTTGAGTTCTTGCTGGGCGTTGGCAAACCCCTGATGGCGAACCACGCTGACGAAGATGCGCAACAGTTTCAGGTCGGGTAATGCGTTGGCCATGAGGATCTCCAGCAATATTTGATCGTTCCCACGCTCTGCGTGGGAATGCAGCCCGTGACGCTCTGCGTCACTTACACGAAATAGCGGGACGCGGAGCGTCCGTGGATGCATTCCCACGCGGAGCGTGGGAACGATCATGCGCAGAAGTCTATCGTCGCCATCCTCATTAGTTTAGAAAAATCTGAACTAAGTATTTGCCCGTAGCGATTCTTCCCGGCCACTACATTTCGCAGAATCGCCCCACAGCGGTGCCTGCGTCTCCCCGACCTGCGCAACCGACATAAATAAAACAACGACGATGAGGCCTTACCCGTGGACAAGATTCTTCACCAACCACTGGGCGGCAATGAAATGCCGCGCTTCGGCGGCATCGCCACCATGATGCGACTTCCCCATGTGCCAACCGCTGCCGGTCTGGATGCTGCCTTCGTTGGCGTCCCGCTGGACATCGGCACTTCCCTGCGCCCAGGCACCCGTTTCGGGCCTCGCGAAATCCGCGCCGAATCGGTGATGATCCGCCCGTACAACATGGCCACCGGCGCTGCACCGTTCGACTCGCTGTCGGTTGCCGACATCGGTGACGTAGCGATCAACACGTTCAACCTGCTGGACGCGGTACGGATCATCGAAGAGTCCTACCACAAGATCCTCGAACACAATGTGATCCCCCTGACCCTCGGCGGCGACCACACCATCACCCTGCCCATCCTGCGTGCGATTCATAAGAAGCACGGCAAGGTCGGCCTGGTGCACATCGACGCTCACGCCGATGTGAACGATCACATGTTCGGCGAGAAAATCGCCCACGGCACCACCTTCCGTCGCGCTGTCGAAGAAGGTCTTCTGGATTGCGACCGCGTGGTGCAGATTGGCCTGCGCGCTCAGGGCTACACCGCCGACGACTTCAACTGGAGCCGCAACCAGGGCTTCCGTGTGGTTCAGGCCGAAGAGTGCTGGCACAAATCCCTGGCCCCGCTGATGGCCGAAGTTCGCGAGAAAGTCGGCGGCGGTCCGGTGTACCTGAGTTTCGACATCGACGGCATCGATCCCGCCTGGGCGCCAGGTACCGGCACCCCGGAAATCGGTGGTCTGACGACCATTCAGGCAATTGAAATCGTTCGCGGCTGCCAAGGCCTCGACCTGGTCGGCTGCGATCTGGTAGAAGTCTCGCCCGCTTACGACACCACCGGCAACACCTCGCTGCTGGCCGCCAACCTGCTGTACGAAATGCTCTGCGTACTGCCTGGCGTAGTCCACCGCTGAGGATTGGTCGTGAACGAACGTGATCAGGTTCTTCAGGCCGCTGCCAATCTGGTAGCCGCCTTTGCCCGTAACGATCGCGAAGCTTACTTCGGCGCCTTCAGCACCGACGCCAGCTTCGTGTTCTACACCCTCGAGCAGCCCCTGCTGTCGCGCGACGCCTATCAGGCGTTGTGGGACACCTGGCGCTCGGAGGATGGCTTCGAAGTGCTTTCGTGTACTTCAAGCAACGCCTTCATCAGCCTGCAGGGTGACGTGGCGATTTTCATCCATGACGTGGCCACCGAGCTGCGCATGCAAGGGGAGCAACACTTCAGCCAGGAGCGCGAGACCATTGTGTTTCGCCGACAACAACAAGGCCTATGGCTGGCCTGCCACGAACATTTGTCCGCGATGCCGGAAGGGCTGCCACCCCCTTAGCCAAACAGGTGACGCTCACACACGATGAGCGCGCCTTTATGATCGGAGCTGATCATGAATAACAACAACAAAGACCAAAGCCTTACGCAAATCGAAACCCACGGGGTCGAACAGATCCCGGACAGCGAGCGCACTGCAGGTCCGACGGATTTGTTCCGGATGATCTTCGGTGGTTCCAACACGTTTGCCACCGCCGTGCTCGGCAGTTTCCCGGTCCTGTTCGGCCTGTCTTTCCAGGCGGGCGTCTGGGCGATTGTGCTGGGCGTGTTGCTGGGTTCGCTGATCCTCGCGCCAATGGGCCTGTTCGGCCCGATCAATGGCACCAACAATGCCGTGTCTTCAGGTGCACACTTCGGCGTGCACGGGCGGATCATCGGTTCGTTTCTGTCGTTGTTGACCGCCATCGCCTTCTTCTCGCTCTCGGTGTGGAGTTCGGGCGACGCGTTGATCGGTGGCGCCAAACGCTTGATCGGCCTGCCGGAAACCGACCTGACCCTGGGCCTGGCCTACGGTCTGTTCGCAATCCTGGTGCTGACGGTGTGCATCTACGGTTTCCGCTTCCTGCTGTGGGTCAACAAGATCGCCGTGTGGAGCGCCAGCCTGTTGTTTCTGCTGGGCATCTTCGCCTTCGCCGGGCCGTTCGATGTGAATTACGCCGGCTCCGTCAGCATGGGCCAACCGGGTTTCTGGGCCGCCTTCATCGGCGCGGCGCTGGTGGCGATGAGCAACCCGATTTCCTTCGGTGCGTTCCTCGGTGACTGGTCGCGTTACATCCCGCGTGACACCTCCAAGCGCCGGATCATGGCTGCCGTGGTGATCTCGCAGATCGCCACCTTCATCCCGTTCCTGTTCGGCCTAGCCACCGCCACCATCGTAGCGATCAAGGCGCCGGACTACATCGCCGCCAACAACTACGTCGGCGGCCTGCTGGCGGTTTCACCGAGCTGGTTCTTCCTGCCGGTGTGCCTGATCGCAGTGATCGGCGGCATGTCCACCGGCACCACCTCGCTCTATGGCACTGGGTTGGACATGTCCAGCGTCTTCCCTCGTGTGCTGTCACGAGTCAAGGCCACGCTGCTGATCGGTGTGATGTCGATTGCCTTCATCTTCATCGGACGCTTTGCGGCGAACCTGGTGCAGAGCGTGTCGACCTTCGCCGTGCTGATCATCACCTGCACCACCCCGTGGATGGTGATCATGATCATCGGTCTGCTGGTGCGTCGCGGCTTCTACTGCCCGGATGACCTGCAAGTGTTCACCCGCGGCGAGAAAGGTGGTCGCTACTGGTTCACGCACGGCTGGAACTGGCGTGGGCTGGGTGCCTGGATCCCGAGTGCTGCGGTGGGCTTGTGCTTTGTCAACTTGCCTGGGCAGTTCGTGGGTCCGCTCGGTGAACTGGCCGGCGGCATCGACATCAGCCTGCCGGTCACCCTTGGCCTGGCATCGCTGGTGTACCTGACGCTGCTGAGCCTGTTCCCGGAATCGGCCGCGGTGTTTGGCCCAAACGATCCACGCAGCAAGGGTGCAAGCACCATGGCAAAACCTGAACTACGTCAGCCCGCCTGACACCGCCCCCCCTGTGGGAGCGAGACCGGCTTGCCGGCGATGACTGCGGCACATCCGACATTGATGTGACTGATAAATCGCTATCGCGAGCAGGCTCGCTCCCACAGGGGCCGGTCCACAGAACCATCTTTGTTTCACCATAAAAAAGACAATCGGAGACACGCCATCATGGCTTTGGATTTATTCGTCGTACTCATCTACGCCGCCGCGATGCTGATACTCGGCTACTACGGCATGCGCAAGGCCAAGACCCACGAAGACTATTTGGTCGCCGGTCGCAACCTCGGCCCTGGTCTCTACATGGGCACCATGGCCGCGACCGTTCTGGGCGGTGCATCCACCGTCGGCACCGTGCGTCTGGGCTACGTTCATGGCATCTCCGGTTTCTGGCTGTGCGCCGCCCTGGGATGCGGGATCGTCGCGCTGAACCTGTTCCTCGCCAAACCGCTGCTGAAACTGAAGGTTTTCACCGTCACCCAGGTGCTGGAAAAGCGTTACAACCCGATGGCTCGTACCGCGAGCGCAACCATCATGCTGGCCTATGCGCTGATGATCGGTGTGACCTCGATCCTGGCGATCGGCACCGTGCTGCAAGTGCTTTTCGGTCTGCCATTCTGGCTCTCGGTGCTGCTCGGCGGCGGTGTGGTGGTGATTTACTCGACCATCGGTGGCATGTGGTCCCTGACCCTGACCGACATCGTCCAGTTCGGGATCCAGACCGTGGGTCTGATGTTCCTGTTGCTGCCGATCTGCCTGTACCGTGTCGGTGGCTGGGATCAACTGGTTGCCCAATTGCCGGCCGCCAGCTTCAACTTCACCAGCATCGGCTGGGACACCATCATCACGTACTTCCTGATCTACTTCTTCGGCATCCTGATCGGTCAAGACATCTGGCAACGGGTGTTCACCGCACGAAGCGAAAAAGTCGCCAGGTACGCCGGTACATCGGCCGGTATTTACTGCATTGTCTATGGCCTGGTGTGTGCGCTGATCGGCATGGCTGCTCATGTGCTCATTCCGGATCTGGACAACGTCAACAATGCCTTTGCCGCCATCGTCAAAGTGTCCTTGCCGGATGGCATCCGGGGGCTGGTCATCGCTGCGGCACTGGCGGCCATGATGTCCACCGCCAGCGCCGGCCTGCTCGCCGCATCCACGACCCTGACCGAAGATCTGCTGCCGAAACTGCGCGGCGGCAAACAATCGAACGTAAGCGTCAATCGCCTGTTTACCCTGCTGACCGGCATCGCCGTATTGGGTATCGCTCTGGTGGTCAATGATGTGATCAGCGCGCTGACCCTGGCCTACAACCTGTTGGTGGGCGGCATGCTGATCCCGTTGATGGGTGCCATTTACTGGAAACGCGCCACGACGGCCGGTGCGATCACCAGCATGGCGCTGGGCTTCGCCACCGCGCTGGTGTTCATGTTCAAGGACGGTATGGACGCTAACACCCCGATCTACTACAGCCTCGGCGTAGGCCTGGTGAGTTTCGTGGTGGTCAGCTTGCTGTCCCGTCGTCCGGCAGGGGTGGCCAGCGCCGCCTAAGCTTTCCATAACGACTTGATGCTTTCTTCGACGGGTGTGGCGTCGGTTGCCACACCCGTTTTTTTCGTCTGGAGAAAACCTTTGATGAAGATTGTTTCTCGCGATCAGTGGTTCGAGGTGAAACAGCTCAGTGACGGCATTCGCCTGATTCACGAGCCTTACATCCGCCCCTTCTATCGCTGCAACCTCTGGCACATTCAGGGTCGCGACAAGGACCTGCTGCTCGACAGCGGCTCCGGGCTGGTCAGCCTGCGCGAGCAACTGCCATGGATCACCGAACGGCCGCTGGTTGCCGTGGCCAGTCATTGCCATTTCGACCACATCGCCGGGCATCACGAATTCCCCGAACGGTTGGTGCATCCGGCTGAAGCGCAGATCCTCGCGTCACCGGACGGTGAGAACACCTTGAGCACGGCGTTTGTCGGCGACGAAATGTTCGAGGCGCACCCGGATTGCCCGTTGTGCTACGCCGAGTATCGGGTCAAAGCTGCACCGGCCACCGGTTTGATCGAAGAAGGTGACGTGCTGGATCTGGGCAACCGCGTGTTGCAAGTGCTGCACACACCAGGGCATTCACCGGGTGGGATCAGCCTTTACGAAGCGGCGACCGAGACCCTGTTCAGCGGCGACATCATCTACGACGGGCCGCTGATCGAAGACGCCTACCATTCCAACCTCGAGGACTACGCCCGCAGCCTGCAACGTTTGCGAGAGTTGTCGATCCGCACGGTGCACGGCGGGCACTTCGGGAGCTTTTCCGGGGAGTATTTGCGCACGATGATTGACGAGTGGCAGCGCTTGCACGCCTGATGCGGGGTGTCTAATAGTCGCCGGTTGCTAATCAGTATTAACCAGTGGACACGCCGTCCTGTGGCGAGGGGATTTATCCCCGTCCGGCTGAGAAGCAGTCGCAAATCGACTGACGCGGGAAACCAGACTCAACCCGGTTGAATGGTCTGGGGGCTGCTTCGCAGCCCGACGGGGATAAATCCCCTCGCCACAACCAGGCCGACAGTTACCGGCGGCGCTGCTGGCGTCGGCGTTGTTCGTCGTCGGTGCGAATAGGCACAGGTTGCAGAGGTGGTTCGATCAAACCGAGTGCAACACCCAGGTCGTGCAGCCAGTTTTGGATTTTCTCTTTCATGGTGCCCCCTTCAGGGTAGTGCCGAGTAGCCAAAAATTCTGTAGCCACTTCGCACTGATAATAGTCCGAAGTCCTACGCAATGCTCGCCCAAAGTCGCAATGATCTGTTACTGAATTGATCAAAATACCTGACCGATAGTTCAAGCCATCTCCCGAGCCTGACTCGGCGCAGACGGATAGACCAATTGTTGCTGTTCAAGCCAGGCATTCAAGTTCGCCCCCACCATGCCTTTGCGCCACATCAGCCACGTGGTGGCACTGGCAAATGGCTCGACCAACGGATGCACCGCCACGCTTTCGCGGCCCGGCAGGCTGGCGAGCATCGACTCCGACATCAGCGCCACGCCTGAGCCTGCGATCACGCAGGCAAGCATCCCCGGATAGGACTCGATTTCCATCGCCCGGCCCATGGCCGCGTGGTAATGGGAGAACCAGGCTTCCAGGCGCATGCGGTAGGAACATCCCTGCCGAAAAGTGAACACTGACCGCCCTTCCACATCCAGCGCGCTGAGGATCGGTGGGTGATCGGCCTCGCTGATCAGCACCAGCCGTTCGTCGCACAACGGCACGCCGTCGAGCCCGGCCAGTTCCAGCGGACCGTCCACCAGCGCCGCATCGAGACGCCCGGTGAGCAAACCTTCAAGCAATTCACCGCTTGGCCCGGACTGCACTTGCAGGTTCACCGCCGGGTAAGTGCGGTGATAACGCGCCAACAACCCCGGCAGATGAATCGCCGCCGTGCTGTACATCGTGCCGAGCACGAAGTCCCCGGCCGGTTGCCCGCCCTGCACCGCCGCCTGAGCTTCGTCGCGCAGATTGAACAGCTTGGCGGTGTAGTCCAGCAGGACTTTTCCCGCAGGAGACAACTGCAAACGCTGACGTTCACGCACGAACAGTTCTACGCCGAGTTGTTCTTCGAGCTGTTTAAGCCGGGTCGACAGGTTTGATGGCACCCGGTGCAGGCGTTCGGCAGCGCGGGTGATGGAACCTTCCTCCGCAACAGCCTGGAAAATCCGCAATTGGCTGAATTCCAAACCTTTCTCCAAATCAGAACAAGTTACTCACTATTATTCATTTTAAAAGAAAGTCAATCAGTCCTAGCCTGACGGTCATTAATCCTCAGCTGGAATTCAGACCATGCCTCCTCTGATTCGCTTACTCGCCAGTTTCATCGCCCTGATGATGGCCATGGGCATCGGGCGTTTCGCCCTCACGCCGCAGCTGCCGCACCTGCTCAGCGAAGGTCAGATCGACCTGACCGCCGCCGGTCTGATTGCTGCGGCCAACTACCTCGGCTATTTCGTCGGTGCAGTAGATGCGATGATCTCTCGCCGTCCCGAGCAAGTACGTCGACGGTTGCTGGGCGGTTTATGGCTCTGTGTATTGCTGACGTTGGCTTCGTTCTGGGCCAACGGCTTTTGGTCCCATCTGGCGCTGCGGTTTGGTACCGGTGTGGCCAGTGCCTGGGTGCTGGTGATGATCACTGCGTTGAGCCAGCCACTGGCCGCGGCGGCCGGTCGCCCACGGCTTGGCGCCCTGGTATTTGCCGGACCGGGTCTGGGGATTTTTCTGACGGGTTTGTTGGCCTTGGGATCGAACCTTCTGGGGCAGACGTCTGCAGCCTTGTGGCTGGTATATGCCGGCGTCGGGCTGGCAATGCTGCTGGGGATTCTGCCATTCCTGCCGCAACCGGCCACGACAGTGGTCACCGCCCCCAGCGTCGCCGGCTCGGGCAATCATGGCATCGGCCGTTTAGGTGTCGTCTATGGGCTGTACGGTTTGGGCTACATCATTCCGGCCACTTTCCTCTCGCAAATGGCCAACGCGCAGTTCCATGGCCAATGGCTGGCCGATTTGTTCTGGCCTTGCTTTGGTCTTGCTTCGGCCATCGGGGTGGTGCTGGTAAGTCTGCGTCGACAACGCCCACATGGCACTCGTTATTGGCTGATGGCGACATTGTGGCTGCAAGCCGCCGGGGTCTTCGCCTGCTTGTTGGGCAGCGGCCCAGGCCTGGCGTTGGGCGTGATCCTTTGCGGCACGCCGTTCCTGGCCTGCATGCAGCTGGTGATGCAACGTTCACGGGAACTGGCGCCCCACGCCACCCAGCGCAACGCCGGGCTGCTGACGGCATGCTTTGCCGTGGGCCAGCTCGCCGGGCCGTTGCTGGCCGCATTGAGCAGCCACTTCAGCGGTGGACTGCAGCCCGCGCTGGTGTTCGCCGGTAGCGGATTGATTGTCGCTGGCGGTCTGTTACTGCGCCCGGTCAGCTCTGCCCAAGGGCTTTGCGCAAGCGACGGCGCACCCACTGCTCAGCACTGACAAAAGTGATGCCTAATAACACCAGCACCGCGCCGACAACAAAGTTGACGCTCAGCTCTTCGCCCAGCAACACCACACCGAACGTGACGCCGAACAGCGGCGTCATGAACGAAAACACCGCCAGATTCGCCGCCAGATAACGGCGCAACAACCAGAACCAGGTCAGGTAACTGAAGAACGACACCACCAATCCCTGGAACAACACACTGGCCACCGCCACGGTGGTCAGGCTGACGTGGGTGACCTGACCGCTGAGGATCGCGATCAGCAACAGGCCAACGAAACCGACAATCAATTGATAGAACAGCGTCAGCGTCACCGGCGCTTCCGACAGGCGCGAAGCGCGCACCACCACGGTGGTCGCCCCCCATGACGCGCCGGCCAGCACGCCCAGCGCATCGCCCATCAACATGCGGTGATCGAGGTTGTCCCACGAGACCCCACCGGCAAAGGCGATGGCGATCCCGACGAAGGCGAGGAAAATCCCCAGCCACTGGACCGGCCTTAAACGCTCACTCGGTAACAGCCAATGAACGCCCAATGCGGTGAAGATCGGCGCGGTGTAAAGGAACACCGACATATGCGCGGCCGTGGTCAGTTGCAGGCCTTCGGAAATGAAGAAGAACTCCAGGCCAAAAAGCGCGCCAGCCAGTAGTCCACCGCGCCAGGTGTTGCCCACTTGATCCCAACCGCCCTTCCAGCAGATCAACAATCCTACGAGCAACGCGGAAATACCCGAGCGCCCGGCGGCCTGCATGACCGGCGCGATGTCTGGCGCCGCCCACTTGATCATCACCTGCTGAACACCCCAGATCAGGCACAACCCAATCATCACTTGCAGGGCGAACCCATCGGCGCTGCGCCGGGTGGTGCTCACAGTGATACCTCGGCAACACAATCCATGGCAGAAACTCGGCAGGAAAAAACAAAGCCCGGCATAGGGCTATCGGCCCCCTTGTAGCAGCTGTCGAGCCACGGCGAGGCTGCGTTCGGCTGCGAAGCAGTCGTAAATTCAGACGATGCGGTGTTTCAGAAAGTCCGCGTGTACAGGATTTACGACTGCTTCGCAGCCGAACGCAGCCTCGCCGGGGCTCGACAGCTGCTACAAGAGCTTGACCGGTATTACGGTCAGCTCAGTTCGATGCGATCGGCGTGAATAATAATCTGGCCGTTCTTGTACAACGCACCAATGGCCTTTTTGAAGTTGCCCTTGCTCACGCCAAACATACTGCTGATCACCGTCGGGTCGCTCTTGTCACTGACCGGCAGGCTGCCATTGTTGTCGCGCAACTTGGCGAGGATCTTCGAGTTCAGGCTGGTGGCGGCTTCTTCGCCTACCGGTTGCAGGCTCAGGCTGATCTTGCCGTCGGCACGGACTTCTTTGATAAAGCCCTTCTCTTCTTTACCGGCGCGCATGAACTTGAAGATTTCGTTCTTGTGGATCAAGCCCCAATGCTTGTTGTTGATGATCGCCTTGAAACCCATATCGGTGGCTTCGGCAACCAGCAAATCAACTTCCTGGCCAGGGGTGTAGTTGGCCGGGGTCTTGTCGAGGTAGCGGTCCAGACGCGCCGTCGCGGTGATGCGGCGGGTGTGCTTGTCGAGGTAGACATGCACCACGACATACTCGCCGGCGGTCATCTGACGTTTTTCTTCGGAGTACGGCAGCAACAGATCCTTCGGCAAACCCCAATCCAGGAAAACACCGATGCTGTTGACTTCAACGACTTTTAAACTGGCGAATTCACCGACTTGAACTTTCGGCTTTTCGGTAGTTGCGATGAGTTTGTCATCGCTGTCCAGATAAACAAAAACGTTGAGCCAGTCTTCATCTTCGCTGGGAATATCTTTGGGAATATAACGATTAGGCAGGAGGATTTCGCCATCCGCGCCACCGTCCAGATATAAACCGAAGTTAGTGTGTTTAACCACTTGCAAACTGTTGTAGCGCCCGACTAAAGCCATTTCCAATACCCTCATTGCGTGGGCGGCATTCTACCCGGTTTTGCGGGCCGCGTTCGCTGGCCAGCCCGGTGGCGCGAGAAAATCCTCTGAAGGGCTCAATTTTCCTGGGTTTTACCGCAAGCGCCAGGCCGCTCGTCAGGCCATCCTGGAGATTTTCGCCCCTGTCCGCCAGACCGAGAACTGTAATTTTTGACGATCGTTCTTAGTTAAAACAGCAGCTTAGAGGCCTATTCAGAACAATAACTTGTGATTAGTTCTTCATCTGCCCTGTGTATTTCGGGGGGATATTTACCAAGCAATTGTCAAGTATTTCCTGTACGATGCCTGGCCAAGTTAATTTTCTATAGGTTAATGGCCGCCATGCGTGTAAAAGCATCCAACAGCAAAGCAAAGCCAGCTCCAGCCGTTGAAACCAGCGAATCGATCAACAACCAGATTGCTGCGTTCCTCAAGTCCGGCGGAGAGATCCAGCAAATTGCCAAAGGCGTCAGCGGCCAGACGTTTGGCCCGTCCAAGCAGATCACCCTGGGCAAGAAGTAACTTCCCCAAGATCCGCCGCGTCACCTGGTCCCTAAGCGCTTTGAGCTTCGAAGCGCTTGGACTGGAACCCTCCTCGCAACACCCCCGCAAACAAACCAATATTTCAAAAATCGACGAACGGCCCTCGATGCCGATCATTCGCCGGTATGCTTGCACACGTCTAGATCAAGCGTTTCAGTAGGTTTTTAGTGCCTGCACCTCGCGGTCATGGAGTGACGCATGCTCAAACCCTCCTATTTATTGCTCGGCACCCTGCTGTCGTGTTCGGTCGCCAATGCGCAAATCTTTCAGCGTGAACTGGGCGACTTCGATCTCAAACTCGGTACCACCCCCAGCCGCAGCATGGCCCAGGGGCTGGTCAAGCCTTCCAGCACCGGCTCGTTCCACGGTGGTCTCGACCTGAGTCACGACAGCGGCTTCTACGTGGGCCAATGGTCACCGAGCATGGGTTTAACGCCAGGGGCCAACCTTGAAGTCGACTCCTACATGGGCTTTAAACAGCCTTTCGATAATACCCTCGGGTACGAAGTCGGCATGATCCGTTACAGCTATCCGAAAGTGGACACCCTCGACAGCCAGGAGCTTTTCGGTGGCCTGACCTTTCTGGGTAGCCGCTTCGGCGCAGCCTTCAGCAACGATCCGGACAAACAAAACAGCACGGTATTCGCCGACCTCGGTGGCAATCAGCCGTTTGGCATCGGGATCAGCATGAAATACACCACCCACCAGCTCAACACGCCGGTGTCCGTCGACGGTGGGTATGTAGGCAGTTTCACCGACTGGTCAGTGAAACTTTCCCGCCCGTTCATGGGCGTCGATCTGGACCTGATCTACAGTGATTCCAGCTTGAGCGGCAACAGTTGCTCCGCCTATTCCGGGCACAACAGTCAATGCGACGGGTTGGTCACCCTCAAGGCCGAACGCACCTTTTACTGATCGGCTGAACTGCGAGGCTCATCCTGCGTTCACATAAAGAAGCCCATTAAAAAAGCCAGGCCTTCGTAAAGGATTCGCCCATGTCGCGCTGGTTGAAGTGTCTCGTCGTCGTTATCACCATCAGTCTCGCCCTCGGTGCGTGCAGCCGTGTGGGCCTGGCCTATCGCAACCTCGACGTGATCATTCCGTGGACGCTCAGCGACTACCTGGACATGAACGGGGAGCAAAAAGATTGGTTTAATGAGCGCCTCAAAGAGCACCTGAGCTGGCACTGCACCACGCAATTGCCGGACTACCTCGACTGGCTGGATCGCTTGCAAGTGATGGTAGAAACCAACCAGGTCACCGATGCCGCACTGCAAACCCGCACCCAGGAAGCCAAAGCCGCCATCGCCCAGACCGCCCGGGAAATCACCCCGTCGGCCATTGAGCTGTTGCAGGGGCTGAATGACCAGCAAATCGCGGAAATGAACGAGGCCTTTGCCAAGGACCAGCGCAAACGCCAGGAGCAATACCTCAAACCGTCTCTCGATCAACAGATCAAGGCGCGCAGCCGGCGCATGGAAAAACGTCTGAATGATTGGCTCGGCCCGCTCAGCGCAACCCAGCAGCAGCGTGTTGTCGCGTGGTCCACCGCCTTGGGTGACCAAAACACGCAATGGATCGCCAACCGAGTCCATTGGCAGAAGCAGTTCAGTGCGGCAGTTGCGCAGCGCCAGAGTCCAGAATTCCCACAGCGAATCGAGACGCTTCTGGTGAATCGCGAGAGTTTGTGGACGCCCGCTTATCGCCAGGCCTTCGCCAGCACCGAAGCCCAGGCCCGGGCATTATTTGTGGACTTGATGGCCGAAAGCACACCGGAACAGCGCCAGCAGTTGTTGAAGAAAATTGAAGGTGTACGCAAGGACTTCAATGATTTGAAGTGTCTGAAGGCAGCAAAACAGAGCTAAGCACTACACAATTCCCCTGTGGGAGTGAGCCTGCTCGCGATTGCGGTGTATCAGTAAACAATGATGTTACTGATGTACCGCAATCGCGAGCAGGCTCACTCCCACAGGGGTTATGGGGTGATCGTCAGGCTATCTGCGCCCTCGATGCGATCTCATCAAACCTCACCTCATCCAGCGCATCTTCCTGCTCATCCAACACCTGCCGCGGATGGTCATTTCCTGGAATGCTACTGTCGATCAGGCTCAACAAACTCGAGCCCCTAGGCGTTAAAATGTAGTTCTCGCCATTGCCACCCTGATCTTCTGGTCGAGGCTCGATATAGCCCCGTAACAACAGTAACTTTTCGTACTCACCAGCTACCGTTTTCAGGTGATCCAGATTCTCGAACGGCTCACCTTTCGACGCTTTCTCCGCCGCATACTGCTCGGCGTAGGGCCGAGGGGTGAAAGTGTGGCCAGCGCCGTTCTGCACCTCATGCAGCAAGCGTTCAATCAAATCCCAGTTATAAGTCGTCATCCTGATTCAACCTCCGGTGCCCGCGAGTGAGTTGGCCTTCATAAGTTGTGACCGGCGCGGTTCGTAGCCGTTCAGCCGAGGTTTTGAACAGCATCGACCAGCGGTATGTCGAATTGGGCGTAGGCCAAACGACTAGGTTGTGTAAGTCACCTCCCAGCATCCCGCAGGAGAATCCCAATGAACATTCAGAATCATCCCGTCGTCTCCCGAGAAGAATGGCTCGCCGCCCGTAAACAACACCTGACCCACGAAAAAGCCTTCACCAAAGAACGAGATAAACTCAGCGCCGAACGCCGCGCCCTGCCCTGGGTGAAAATCGACAAGGACTACCATTTCCAAGGCCCGAACGGCGAACTGAAACTGGCGGACCTGTTCGGCGGCCGTAGCCAGTTGGTCATTTACCACTTCATGTTTGGCAAAGGCTGGGACGAAGGCTGCTCTGGCTGCTCGTTCCTGTCCGACCACATTGACGGCGCCAATCAACACCTGGCCCATCATGACGTCGCCGTGGTGGCGGTTTCCCACGCACCGTTCGCCGAATTCCAGGCCTTCAAACGGCGGATGGGCTGGAAATTCGATTGGGTGTCGTCAGAAGGCTGCGATTTCAACTACGACTTTGGCGTCTCGGCCCGAGCAGAAGACGTCACTGCCGGCAAAGCCACCTACAACTACGAAAAATCCGACGGCGCCGAAGAAGAACTCCCCGGCCTCAGCGTGTTTTATCGCAATGAAGCTGGAGAGATTTTCCACACCTATTCCACTTATGCCCGAGGCCTGGATATGTTGGTCGGGGCTTACAACTACCTCGACCTGACGCCTAAGGGGCGTAATGAAGAGGAAATCATGGAATGGGTGAGGCTTCACGATCGGTATGAAGACAAAGCCTCATCCAGCTGCTGCCATGGGGAGTAGAGCATCTGCCGGATACACTATCCCCAAACACCGCAAATCCACTGTGGGAGCGAGCTTGCTCGCGATGACTGACAAACATTCAACACTGATATCGGCTGATACACCGCTATCGCGAGCAAGCTCCCACAGGTGTCGGCAGTGTTTAGTCATCAGCAATTTGCCAGGCGACTGTCCGACCGCACCAGGACATTCCCCCTACATCAAGTTCAAAACCGGCGCTCTTTACCGGTGGGTGGCTGATCCTTATAGTCAAACCGTCGTCCAAAAGACGACCGGGTTTGGCGACCTGATCATAGAGAGTCCTTTTTAATTACGAGAGACTCCACCTATGGATAGATACATGCCCCTAACCGGAATCGACCTGATCCCGGCATCACTGCTCATCGACACCCAAGCACCACTAGACGTCCTGCATGCCATGGCCGACTACCGCATCCGCACCGTCACCCAAGTTCTGGAAAACATAGCCTTTCGCGCAGAAATCGGCTGCGACACCGTGGTGCTGTCCGACTTCTCAAAACTGCTCGCCATCCCGTAGCGGGACGGTTGTGATTTGATGGATGTGATCGGTCGGCGGTTGCGGGCCCAAGGCGCGGAGTGAATGAAAACGGGCGACCTGTTGGGTCGCCCGTTTCATATTGTGAGCAATAGACAAATCCCTTTCACAGCCGCAAAACCGGTTATTGCGATTACCGGATCCGCCGCATCTGTGGGATGTCTAGCGCGAAGGAATATCCCTGATGTCGGACACGATATATTTCGGCAAGGTACGGATATAGAAAGGCTCCACGTCCGAATTATCCTTGTGAGTCAGCGCCGCCACCATCGTCTTCATATTGCGAAGCTGGCCAAGTGCACCGCCAGGCTGCAGCCCCTCGCGAGCATGGGAGAAATGCAAGACTTCGGCGCCGGCCTTTTTGACCTTGACCTGATAACTGAAATCGAC
The DNA here is from genome assembly GCF_058788075.1 of Pseudomonas sp. FW305-20. Taxonomy (NCBI): domain Bacteria; kingdom Pseudomonadati; phylum Pseudomonadota; class Gammaproteobacteria; order Pseudomonadales; family Pseudomonadaceae; genus Pseudomonas; species Pseudomonas sp. FW305-20. Next base: position 27,981 of record NZ_JBYTAJ010000052.1, read on the forward strand.
ACTGGCAAGGATCGTATCGTCGTCGACGATGACCGACACCAATCCGCCATTGGAGTTGCCGATCCGGCGCTTGTAGACGGTGTTCACATCCAGCAGGTAGTCGGCACTTTCCTTGCTCGCTGCATAGCGATTAGCGCTCGACAATTGATTGATCAGCTCAACGCTGAGCTGCTCGCGCAACGTGTCTTGCGGCAGAAACCGCTCATTCTTGCCGATCAGTTCAACGTCGAAGGTATCGATCCAGTAGGTAGCGGTCGCCGGGATCTGAACCGGCGAGGGGGAGATGTAGTAATCCGGCTTCGAGGCGCAGCCCGACAAAAATAAGATTGCCAACAGTAAAGCCAACACACGCATGTCAATTCGTCCTTGTGGAAGGTTACGTTAATTTAAGAGCGATATTTTACGAGATGGGGGGGGATGCTCAAGTT
>NZ_JBYTAJ010000053.1:0-25199 GCF_058788075.1 Pseudomonas sp. FW305-20
CCCATGTGAGAGTAGGTCATCGTCAAGATTAAATTCCGAAACCCCTATCTGCGTATGCAGGTAGGGGTTTTGTTTTGCGCTCGAAAAAACACCGGTGTGCCCAGTGGTTTTACTCCAGCTATCGATTGCTCTTTCTACGGCCTAACCACCCGACGATCTACATGGAAAGTCTGACATTGCTGTGCCTTACTCCAGACACAACTCATGGGGCGACGTCGATGCGGCGAAGAGGCGCAAAATTCTGGTTATGGACTAACACGCAGTTACCCCTTCATACGCATGAAGAGGTACTCAGCAATGGGCTGCACATCGAGGTGCAGACGCGTGTCAGCCATGAAGGGGTTATCCAGGTGTTTATAGGCGTCTACGGCACCAATGGTTGGGCGGTTTGCGAGGAGTTTCATGACCGACACGCCGAGGAGCATTACTGCACGGCGTTGAAGTGGGGGGCTCAGCGGGCGAGGGAGATTGTCGCGGACACCCAGGAGTTTGTTGCGCCGCATCGCGTGCAGTTGACCTTGAGTCCAGTGATTACCGATGAGCCGGAATTGGCCCTGCGACGGATGGAAATGACCGAACGCGAGTCTTTGAAACTCAGGTCCGCAGATGCGTGGTCGGAGTACATGGCTGCCAAGGCAGCCATGCTGGAGCTGATGCGTTCAACCAAAGTCGACCCCAAGGTCTGGGCTGATCACAAGGAGCGGCTCAGGCAAGCCATCGATCGACGAGCCTGCGTACAAAGGGCCTATCTGCGCTGACCCTGCCTCAGGTCTGGGAGCGTCGCAGATTCTCAATGGTTTCGATCAGATCATCGTAGGACACCGGTTTTCCAATGTGCTGGTCAAAGCCCGATTGCCGTGATTTTTGAATGTCGCTGTGAGCGCCATAACCCGTCAGTGCAATGGCCGGCACATCCTTGACCAGCGGCAACTGACGCAATGCGCTCATCAGCTCGTGACCGTTCATGATCGGCATGCCCAAGTCAGAAATGATCAGGTCGAAGCGCGTGCTTTTTGCCGCATCCAAAGCCGCCACCGGACGGTCGAACGCAATCACTTGCGCGTCTTCCATTTCCAGCAGCATTTTCAAGGTTTCCAGTACATCGGCGGAGTCGTCTACCAGCAGGATCGTCAAGCCGCTCAGCCTGCCAGAGGATTCTTCGATCTGAGTCGGGCATTGCGGCTCATCTTTGGAATGGGCCAAGGGCAGGTAAACCGTGAAGGTACAACCTGTTCCTACCCCGGCAGAGGTCACCTCAACCGTTCCCCGTTGGGCCTCGGTCAGTTGGCGGACCAGTGACAGGCCGATCCCCAGCCCTTCACGATTGTGGTTGATGTGCTGTTTTTCAGCCTGGCCGAACAGGTCAAACACGTGATCGAGGTTCTCGGGGGCGATGCCTGCACCGTTGTCTTTGACGTCCAGCCGCGCCATGTTTCCAGCCTGGCTGGCGATCAATTGCACGTGGCCGTTGGAGGGCGTGAATTTCAGCGCGTTATTCACCAGGTTCCAGATGATTTGCTCCAGGCGCGTCGGGTCGGCATGGACCATTAAGGCACCGGAAGGTACGTGCAGCTCGACGGTGGCGTCGTGTCGGTCGCTGAGCACGACGGCATGAATGTCGCGCAACACACTGATCAGATCGACGGCGATGGGTTTCAGTTTGAGTTTGCCGGTTCGGACCCGGGCGACATCCAGCAGGTCATCGATGATTCTTGCCTGGCTATTGACGGCGTCGCAGATGGTGTTGACGGCCTTGGCGGCCGGCGCCACCGACTTGGTCACCGGCAAGCGACGCAGCAATTCTGCATTGAGCTGAATCAGGTTCAACGGATGCTTGAGTTCGTGGGACATGACCGCGAAGAATTCATCCTTGAGGTAATTGGTGTTGCGCGTTTCGGCCAGTTGTTGGCTCTGTTCTTCATGCTGGCGTTTATGGCCGGTCAAGTCGCGGGCAATTTTGACGTAGCCTTTTAGGTTGTTGCCGCTGAGCAAGGTCACCTCGCCGCTGCAAAAGAAGCGGTTGCCGTCCTTGCGTACGTGCCAGCGCTCATCTTCACTGCGACCGTGGGTGCGCACCGCCAGCAATTCGTTTTCAGGCACACCGGACGCACGATCTTCGGGCGAGAAAATGAAATCGTAATAGGCGCCCTCGGCCTCGGCCTTGCTGTAGCCGAAGATCAATTCGGCGCCTTTGTTCCAGGTGGTGATCACGCCCTGCTCATCGAGGGTAATGATGGCGTAGTCACGAGTGCTTTCAGCGACCAGGCGCATGCGTTCTTCGCCCAGCCGCAACTCTTCTTCAGCCGCCCGTCGTTTGGTGATGTCGATGAACGTCAGCACGGTGCCGTCGATGTGGTCTTCGCTGGAACGATAGGGCAGCAGGCGGGCGATGTACCAGCGATTGTCGGTGCTGCTGACTTCGCGTTCGATCATGTTCAGCGATTCGAACACTTGCGCCGCGTCTGCGACGATTTCCTCGTAATGCAGGCGATGGGTAATGTCGAGCAAGGAGCGCCCGGTATCCACCGGTAACATGCTGAAGATGTCAGTGGCACGCGGAGTGAACCACTTGATGCGCATGCTGCGATCGACAAACACCGTGGCGATGTCGGTGGAGGCAATCAGGTTGGTCAGGTAGTCGTTGATCTTGTCGGTTTCTTCGACTTTGGTTTTCAGTTCGTAGTTGACCGTCAACAGCTCTTCGTTGATCGACTGCAGTTCTTCCTTGCTGGTTTCCAGTTCTTCAGTGGCCGAACGCAGTTCTTCGTTGATGGCCTGCATTTCTTCATTGGAAGCCTTGAGCTCTTCGCTGGAGACTTCCGATTGTTCGATGGTGTCCTGCAGGTGCAATTTGGTGCGTTGCAGTTCGCGCTCAAGGTTGGACAGCACCTGGCTTTCAGTCTGTAGCACGGTGGTGGCTGCCCGTTCGGCAGGGTCGACCTCGACTTCCTCGAAAATCACCAGGACGTATTCGCCGTCCGAATCTTCATCCTTGTAGGGATGTGCGACCAGATCAATCAGGTAACTGCGCTTGTCACGCTTGATCGGTACCTCGCGGGACTTGACCGGCAAGCCACTCTGCTGGACCTGGAACAGCGTGGTGCGGATTTCCAGGCGCAGTTCCGGAAGAATCAGTGTCAGCAAGTTACGCGACAATTCGCCGCCAACATGACGCAGGAAACGCCCGGCACTCTCGCTCATGTGCAGGATGTCGGCGTTGGCATCGACGATCACGCTCGGTGGTGCGGACTGTTCAAGGGCGCGTTGATGGATATCGGCGAATGACAGTTTGCGCGGCGCGCTGCTTTGCGGGACCTGTTGGGAAGTGTTGGTCCGCACATAGCCTCCACGCGGCATAGTCGGTGTGCGCCGACTGTTGGCCGTGCCGGTCTTGGCGCGGAAGATCCGGTTGCGTTTATCCACCGGTGCGAACAATTCGTGGCACGCGTCCGCGCTTTCGGAAGAACCGAGGAACAGGAAACCGCCCGGACGCAGGGCAAAGTGGAACATCTGGAGGATTTCGCGTTGCACTTCGCGATCCAGATAGATCAGCAGGTTGCGGCAAACAATCAGGTCGATCTGCGAGAAGGGCGGGTCGGACAACAGGCTGTGCTTGGCGAACAAGACCTTTTCGCGGATTTCCTTGCGGATCCGATAATGATCGTCTTCCTTGATGAAGTAGTGGCGCAGCCGCGAGGGTGGCACATCGGTGATGATCGCTTGTGGATACAAGCCGGCCCGACCAACGCTGATGGCGCGTTCGTCGATGTCGGTAGCGAATAGCTGCATCGATGCCGCGCTGGATTCAAGTTGCAATTGATCATTGAGCAGCATGGCCAGGCTGTAGGCTTCCTCGCCCGTGGAGCAACCCGCGGACCAGACCCGGATTTCTTCTTTCTCGGGGTGTGCGGACACGGCGGCGCTGACCAGTTGCGGCACGACATCCCGCTCCAGGGCTTCGAAAGCCTCTCTGTCACGGAAGAAGTTGGTCACCCCGATCAGCATGTCGCCCAGCAGTGCCTTGGTTTCTTCGGGATTGTGTTGCAGATACTGGTAATAGGCGGTCAGGTCGGGCTGGCCGGTGACCTGCATGCGGCGTTCGATCCGGCGCAACACGGTGGCGCGTTTGTAGTGTTTGAAGTCATGACCGGTACCCGTACGCAACTGGATCAGGATGTCGCGCAGCACCTGTTCTGCAAGAGCCGCGTCACGCTCGGACACCGTAGCAACGTTTTGCAGTTCTGGATCGTCGGCGATGGGTAAAGTTATTTCCCTGGAGTTGCGCCATAGCTCCAGCAGTTTTTGCGGCATTTCCACCACGGGCAGCACCAGATCAACCATGCGGGTTTCGATGGCGGCGCAAGGCATGCCATCGAATTCGGCGTCTTCCGGTGCCTGAGCCAATGTGATGCCACCTTGTTCCTTGATCCGTGACAAGCCAACCGCGCCGTCGGAGCCTGTACCCGACAACACCACACAGAAGGCGCGCTCGCGGTGCACATCGGCCAGGTCGCGGAAAAACAGATCAATGGACGCGTGGCGACCTTCGCGTGGGTCTGCCGCGCTGACCTCCAGAAAGCCATCGTTCATTGCCAGCCGTTGCGCCGGTGAAATGACGTACACCCGGTTTTTCTCGATGACCACCGTTTCGGTCACTTGCAGAACCGGCATCTTGGTCGATTCCTGGATGATCTTGTCAGCGATGCTCTGGTGATCGGGCGATAAATGGAGAATGATCACGAACGCCATGCCATTGTCTTGAGGCATGTTTTCAAAGAACAATTTGATCGCTTGCAGCCCGCCTGCCGACGCACCGATGCCCACCACTGGAAAGTCCAGGGTGCTGGGGATCCGGGCCTTTCGCTCGGAAGTGGTCTCCGGGCGCTTGGGTTTGGTGGTCATGACTTTGGCCTTTGGCTACGACGTAGAGCGTGTTAATTGCAAGCGACAGGAAGCGCAGTTCAATAAGTCAGGATAATCCCGTTTTTCAATAACACCTTCAAATATTTAGCTCGCCATGGGAGGCGCTCATAAACTCTTTGACCGCCAAATGAGCGATTGCACTCCCGTTACTTCAAGTGAATGCCAGTTCTGGCCGATAACCCGAACAATCATGGTCTTATTCTTAAATTGCCTGGAAATCTTCGATGCTGTCGTATCACCAAAAGCGCTTTTTGATCGTCGATGATTTCTCGGATTTCCGCAGTTCCGTCAGGTCCATGCTGCGCGAGCTGGGCGTCAAGGATGTCGACACCGCCGACAGCGGTGAACAGGCGCTGCGCATGTGTTCGCAGAAGGCCTACGATTTCATCCTGCAGGACTTTCACCTGGGCGATGGCAAGAAGAACGGCCAGCAGGTGCTCGAGGACCTGATGATCGAGAAGCTGATCAGCCATGAGGCCGTGTTCGTCATGGTCACCGCCGAGACCAGTCAGGCAATGGTGCTCAGTGCGTTGGAACACGAACCCGATGCGTACCTGACCAAGCCGTTCAACCGTTCCGGCCTGGCTCAACGCCTGGAGCGACTGGAGCAACGCAAGACCTTGCTCAAGCCGATTCTGCAGGCCCTTGACCGGGGCAAGCCGGTTGAAGTGCTCAATGCCTGCATCGCCCTGTGCAAGCAAGACATCCGCTATTCGCCGTTGTGCCTGCGCTACCGCGCCGATGCGTTGCGTGACCTGAATCAGAACGAGGCGCTGGAGCGACTCTACGACAGCATCATTGCCGATCGACCGTTGCCGTGGGCCTTTGCCGGCCTGGGTAAATTGCTGTTCAAGCGTGGTCAGGTCGCTCAGGCCAAAGGCGTCTACGAAAAAGCCCTGAAAGTGTTCCCGATGATGCCGGCGCTCTACGATGGCATGGCCGATGTGCTGGTCGCCGAAGGCGACACCAAGGCTGCCCAGCGTGTGCTGGAAGAGGCGATCCGCTTGTCGCCGCTGGCGGTGCGCCGGCAGGCGCTGCTGGGCAAGTTGGCGATGACCAACGAAGATTTTGAAACCGCCTCCAAAGCCTATCGTCAGGCCGTGGCGCAGGGCGCGCAGTCACGTTTCAAGGATGCGGAGAGCAACCTTGGCCTGGCCCATGCCTTGATCAGTAAAGGCAGCGAAAAAGGTCTGGATACCCGGACCCGACTGGAAATCAACACGACGCTGAGTGCCGTGGCCAAGGAAAACCCTTCCGACCCGGGCCTGCAGATTCGTGCGCGATTGATGAAAGCCACCAGCCTGCTGCTCAACGATGCCGAAACCGCCGAGAAGCTCACCGAGCAAGCGATGATGCGCCTCGATGGCATGGAACAGTTCATGAGCGCCGAAGCGGCGCTGCTGGTGGCCAAGCAGCTGCAGATGCTTGGCCAAGCCAGCGCCGGTGCCTCGATGCTGAAAAACTGCGCGGAAATCTACGGCGACGACCCGACGGTGATGAAGGGCATCGCCAAGTTGACCGACGATCCGACCATCCTCAACTCCGGCAACGCCGCAGCCGACCTCAACCGTCAGGGCGTGCGGGTGTACAAGACCGGCAACCTGGTGGAGGCGCGGCAGGTGTTCCGCAAAGCCCTGGCGCTGCAACCGAAGAACATCAGCATCGCGCTGAACATGGCGCAGTCGCTGCTGCACGGCACCGACACCAGTGTCCCTTCGGCGGAGCTGGAGGAATGTCGGACGTGCCTGAAAATGGTCGGCCTGATGCCGGACACGGATGCGCGTTTCCCCCGTTATCAGAAGTTGCGAAGCAAGGCGTTTGGCGAATGAACAACAGCGAACAGGCACTCGATTTTTCCACGGTGATTGCCTCCACCGTGCACGACATGAAGAACTCCCTGGCGATGCTGATGCAGGCCCACAGCCAATGGCTGGCGCGTTTGCCGGATCCGCAACAGCACACCCCGGAGCAGGGCGTGATCGAATTCGAGTTCGCACACCTCAATGGCATGCTCGTGCAGTTGCTGGGGCTGTACAAACTCGGCGTCAACCAGATGCCGTTGCAACCGGCCTACCATGAACTGGATGACTTCATCGAAGCGCAATTGGCCTGCCACCAGGACGTGTTCGCCAGCCGCGGCATCATCGCGACCTATGATGTGGACCCACTGAGCCCTCTGGGTTTCTTCGACCGGGAGCTGATCGCTTCGGTGCTGGGCAACAGCATCAACAACGCCATCCGTTACGCCCGCCATGCAGTGTTGATCAGCGTCAGCGATGAAGCCGGGCAATTGGTGCTGACCGTCAACGACGATGGCGAGGGTTATCCAGCCGAGATGATCGAGCGTCAGGCCGATTACGTGCAGGGCATCAACCACAGCAGCGGAAGCACTGGCCTGGGCCTGTACTTTGCCGGGCGGATTGCGGCACTTCATCAGCGCAACGGCGTGGGCGGTCGCACCGAAATCAGCAATGGCGGCTCGTTGGGCGGCGGGGTGTTCAGCCTTTACCTCCCCTGACGAGTCTTTTTGTTGGCCGCTGCTTGATATTCCGAACAGGCGGAGCCTATTTTGTTCGGGTCGCCGTTCGCGGCTCGCACAACAACAAAGGATTGCGTCATGACGACCGATGGCCATCGTTCACTCGCACAGCGATTGACGGGCATTGATGAGATTGAATGTGTCACGCCGGATTTGAATGGCGTACCCCGTGGCAAGGTAATGACTGCCGAAGGCTTTCTCGAGGGGCGGCGTTTGCAGATGGCGCGGGGCGTGCTGCTGCAATGCATCATGGGCGGATATCCGCCAGCGCGCTTTTACGGCAGCGATGATGGCGACCTGGCGCTGGTGCCCGACCCTGCACAGATCCATCGCTTGCCGTGGAGCCAGCAACCGCGAGCCTTGGCTATTTGCGATGCGCACGAGCTGACCGGCGAAAGCTCGTCTCTGTCGACCCGCGGCCAACTCAAAGCCGTGATCGCGCGTTACACGGCCCTCGGCCTGGCGCCGGTGGTGGCGACCGAGCTGGAATTTTTTGTCTTCGCGCCCAACACCGACCCGACTCAACCGTTCCAGCCGCCGCTGGGCCTGGATGGTCGTCGCGAGGAAGGTCATTCGGCGTTCAGTATCAGTTCCAATAATGGTTTGCGGCCGTTCTTCAGTGAGGTCTACGCCTGCATGGCGGCCCTGGGCTTGCCGCGCGATACCTTCATGCACGAGATGGGCGTCAGCCAGTTCGAAATCAACTTGCTGCACGGCGACCCATTGCTGCTCGCCGACCAGACACTGCTGTTCAAACATCTGCTTAAAGAAGTCGCGCTCAAGCATGGCCTGACCGTGGTTTGCATGGCCAAGCCGCTGGCGCACACGCCGGGCAGTTCGATGCATATTCACCAGAGCATCATCGAGATCGGCAGCGGGCGAAACGTGTTCAGCGACAAGGCGGGTGAGCCGACGGCGACCTTCCGTCATTTCATCGCGGGTCTGCAGGCCGGCATGGCGGATTTCACTGCGTTGTTCGCACCGAACGTGAACTCGTATCAGCGCTTGTGCCATCCCTTCGCATCACCGAATAATGCCTGCTGGTCCCACGATAACCGGGCGGCGGGATTGCGTATTCCGGCGAGTTTGTCCGCCGCTCGTCGGGTCGAGAACCGCTTGCCGGGGGCTGATGCAAATCCTTACCTGGCGATCGCCGCCAGCCTTGCCGCAGGGTTGTATGGCATTGAGCACAAACTGGAGCCGAGCGAGCCGATCCAGGGCGAATTTGAAGTACCGGACAATCTTTCGTTGCCGTGTACCTTGCATGCCGCTCTTGAACGTCTGAAACGTAGCCAATTGGCGATGGAACTGTTTGGCAAGGAGTTCATCGAAGGCTACATCGCCTCGAAGACCATGGAATTGACCAGCTTCCTTGATGAAATTACTCCCTGGGAACGGCGTGTTTTAGCGGCCCAGGCCTGACGATCCGTCGACATCAGGCTATCGTTTGTCGGTAGCCTGAAATTCACTGCAAGGAGCCGCTCGGAACGCCGATGCGCCAAATCTGGAAACCCTTTCGAGCGCTTTATTTTGCCTCGCTGATGATGTTGATCGGCTCTGGCCTGTTGAGCACTTACCTGGCCTTGCGCCTGGCTGCCGACAAGGTCGACAGCCTGTGGGTCGGTGCGTTGATGGCCGCCAACTATTGCGGCCTGGTGCTGGGTGGCAAGATCGGCCACCGGCTGATTGCCCGGGTCGGGCATATTCGCGCCTATTCGGCCTGCGCCGGGATTGTCGGTGCGGCGGTGCTGGGGCATGGCCTGGTGGACTGGTTGCCGGCCTGGATCTTCCTGCGGGTCATCGTCGGCCTCGGCATGATGTGCCAATACATGGTCATCGAAAGCTGGCTCAATGAGCAGGCTGAAGCCTCGCAGCGCGGGACGGTGTTCAGCGGCTACATGATCGCCTCGTACCTGGGGCTGGTGCTGGGTCAATTGATTCTGGTCATGCACCCGGCCCTGGGCCTTGAGTTGCTGATGCTGGTCGCCTTGTGCTTCGCGCTGTGTCTGGTGCCGGTGGCCCTGACCCGGCGGATTCACCCGGCGCCGTTGCACCCGGCACCGATGGAGCCGCGGTTCTTCATCAAGCGCGTGCCGCAGTCGTTGAGCACGGTGCTGGGGGCAGGGCTGATCATCGGTTCGTTCTACGGTCTGGCACCGTTGTATGCCTCACAGCAGGGGTTGTCCACGGAGCAGGTCGGTCTGTTCATGGGTAGCTGCATTTTTGCGGGCTTGCTGGTGCAATGGCCTTTGGGCTGGCTGTCCGACCGTTATGACCGGGCGCTGTTGATCCGCTGTTTTGCCTTGGCCCTGGCGCTTACCGCGCTGCCGCTGGCCATCATGCAACAGGTACCGCTGGAGATTTTGTTTATCACCGGGTTCTTCTGTTCGCTGGTGATGTTCTGCCTGTATCCGTTGGCGGTGGCGTTCTCCAATGACCACGTCGAGGGCGATCGCCGTGTGTCCCTGACGGCGATGCTGTTGGTGACCTACGGCGTCGGCGCCAGTATCGGACCGCTGGTGGCCGGGGTGCTGATGAAGCTGTTCGGCAGCCACATGCTCTATGCCTTCTTCAGTTTCTTCGCGTTGGTGCTGGTGTGGCGAATTCGTCCGAAAGCGGTAACCAACCTGCATGTGGTGGACGATGCGCCGCTGCATCACGTTGCCATGCCGGACAGTATGTCGAGTTCGCCGTTGGTGGCTTGCCTTGACCCGCGGGTCGATGAGCAGGTGGTTCAGGAGCAGATGCAGAACCCGATCAACCCTGAGCCGGACCCGGTACCTGAATCCGAGCCCGAAACCGATCCGCCGCAAGAAGACTCAGATACATCTCGCGAGCAAAGTTTTACCGAGGCAAGGCCATAACGCATAAAAACAACGCATAAAAAAACGGGCAGTCACCGCAAGGGACTGCCCGTTTTCTATTGAAGCGTCTTATTACATGTCGTCTTTGTCGAAGCGCCGAGCTTCGCGTTGCAGCTGATAGACGAACCGTTCGACTTGCCGCTGTACCAGCCCGCTCATGTTGTGAAAGCGCACGCCAGCGAAGGTGGTGGAGATCCTTTCTTCGAAGTGCAGGTAACGCAGCTCGACGGGGGCCGTCATGTTGCCAAAGGGCAGGGCGGCGATGAAGCGGTCATAGACCTGACCCAGTTGCAGGCTATCGGTGATGTCGCCTTCGAAGCGCAACTTGCAGCCGGTGGCAGAAATATCCAGGAGCTTGCCGCTGATCGGCGACTTGAGCTTTTCACCGCCCAGATCGACGTTGACCAGTTGTGCCAGCTTCAATGCTGCGCGGAATGCATTGCGACGCTGGTGGTAAACCACCTCGGCGGGCAGGGCGCCACGGTAGCAGCGACCGCCACCGGATTCGTCGATGGTCAACGGGCCGTTGCTTTCCCAGGCAATGCGCACGCCGTCGTGAAAGCCTTCGACTTTGAACGGTTCGCCGGCGAGCAGGAAGCGTTCACCATCGCGGGGAATCATTTCGTCCAGGGCAATCATGTTGCTGTCACGGTCAATGTCCACCAGATAACTCTGGAAGCGCTGGCTGCGCTCATGGAACGTGATGATCAGCGGATCATGGCTGTCTTGCAGCTGGCGCAGGGTGCCGGAGATTTCCAACGGCGTGGTGAGCACCTTGGGTGGCTGCGGAGCATCGTCCGCGCTTAAGGCATTGAACACGGTTCATCGATCTCCAGGCAAAAATATGACTACGGCTGGCCAGCATATTGCCAGCAGTTTGCGCGTCTTGATAGTGCGCGCTTTCAGCAGGCTCATGCCTGGCTGAGCGGACGTGGCTTCGCAAGCATGGAGGTTGATCCGCGCGCATCGTAGAGCGCTGGCGGCTCGCCGCCGTTGAGGATTTTCAGCTGATTGGCCGTCGCGGCCTGTTGCACCAGGATCGACTGGCCATTCTTGACGTTGGCCGCCTGGCACTGAGCCAGAAGATCGGTCAATACATCGCTCTGTTCGAGCAACTGATCGCCAATGCTCGAATGGCTGGCAAGTTGCTCCAGGCCATCGCGATTGGTCGGCAGGTTGAGGCTGGCGAGGATTTCACTGCGCTTGCGGCCATGCTGATCGAGCAAAATGATCAATGCCTGTTTCTGCGCCAGAATCTCTTCGAGCAGAGGCATGTCGCGACCGTGCAAGGCGAGGGACTCGGTTTGCAGTAACTCCAGCAAGTGCTGTGCCGGAGCGAAATCGTCGGTGATCAGTTGCAGTAAGTTAGTGTCGTGCATGGCTGGCCTTGGGTTTTAAGCGTCCAAAAGCCTGGCGCAGGCCTTGGCCTAGCGCTGGGCTTCGAAGTTGAGCAGTTTGCTGGCTACACGGTTGCTGTCGACTTTGTAGCTGCCATCGGCAATCGCTGCTTTCAACTCGGCCACGCGGGCGTTGTCGACGGCAGGCTGATCGCGCAGCTTGTCAGTGACCTTCTGCAACTGTTGAGCCTCATTGCTGAAATGTACCGATTCCCCGCTTTTGACGGTACTGGCCTGTTCGGCCGGGGTATTCAGCGGTGCGGGCTTGCCGGCTTCGGCAGTTTCCTTCGCGGCGCTGGTACGCGTACTACCGGTAAGTGACGAGGAACTGTTTAAACGGCTGAAATCGATGACCATGACAAAAAACCTCTGGGTATTTGGACGCTTGCCATGTTTTCGGCCATACCCGGGAAAACTTTAGGCCCAATTATCAATGAGCTTGCGCGCGTCAGCGCTTGCCCTGCATAGGGCACAGTCTAGGGAACAGTCGAGTGGCGCGCCACTTCTTCACAAACACAGAGTCCTCTACATCGCTACTTCCACCTGGCCGGGCGCGATGACTTGCGCCTTGATGACCCGCTGGGAGTTGAGGTTTTTCACCCGGATCTGTTCGCGCAAGCCGCCGTTGGACAGTGCTTCACCCGGCATGCGCACGCTCAACGTGCCACTGCGGGCGGTAATCACCACCTGGTCGCCCTTGCTGATGACTTCTGCCTGTTCCATGTGCACCAGGGTCATGACCTGGTCGGCGACCATTGGTCGGGTAAGTTTCTGCCCGATCGCCTGATCGACGGAAGTCAGGTAGCCCTGGCTGATCAGGCTGATGTCACGCTCGCGCAGGGTCACATCCTGAGGCTCGACGATACCGGCGCGTCGTAGCGGGCGGGTGGTGGTCACAATGTCACGAAACAGGCGCACTTGAGCGGGTACGAAGACTGTCCAGGGCGACGCGCCTTCGCAGCGAACCTTGACCGTAACCCGGCCCAGCGGCGTGGCCGGGCTCTCCAGGGACGCTGTCAATTCCTTGTCGCACATGGGCATGCGCAGCCGTGGATCGAGCTGCTTGACCTCGATCTCGTAGCGGCCTTCCGATTGACTGGTGGCCAGATAGTCTTCTACGGTGAATTCAAGAAAGCCCTGGGTGACGCCGATAAGCATGTCAGGCAAGGTAACCGCGTCAGCAAGGGCAGGGCAGCCAGCGTTGAACAGGCAGACGGCCGACACCGCGCAAAGCAATTTGCGGGCGTTTGATGTCAGGCGTCGGAAAAATGTCGGTTCTGTGTTCATAAGAGTTAAAAAGCAAGCGCCGTGCCGTTTAGTGATGAATGCGCGTCGCAACACACTTAAGCGTTGGTGTAGGAGTCTGTGCATGGCTGGGGTAATGGATGCGGTAAACCAGCGCACGCAACTGGTAGGGCAGAATCGCCTTGAGCTGTTGTTGTTCCGTCTCGACGGCCAGCAGCTGTATGGGATCAACGTGTTCAAGGTTCGGGAGGTGCTGCAATGCCCCAAACTGACGCTGATGCCAAAATCCAGTCCTGTCGTGTGCGGTGTGGCAAGTATTCGGGGGGCGACCATTCCGATTCTTGATCTGGCGATGGCGACCGGCTCCGGTGCGTTGAAAGATCAAAGCAATCCCTTCGTGATCATCACGGAGTACAACACCAAGACCCAGGGTTTCCTGGTGCGGTCAGTGGAACGCATCGTCAACATGAACTGGGAGGAGATTCATCCGCCACCCAAGGGCACGGGACGCGATCATTACCTGACAGCTGTGACTCGGGTCGACAATCAGTTAGTCGAAATCATCGACGTCGAGAAAGTGCTGGCAGAAGTGGCGCCGACACCGGAAGCGATTTCCGTCGGCGTAGTGGATGTCGAAACCCAGCACAAGGCGCTCTCTTTGCGAGTGCTGACGGTCGATGACTCGTCGGTGGCGCGCAAGCAGGTGACCCGTTGCCTGCAGACGGTCGGTGTCGAAGTGGTGGCGTTGAACGACGGTCGGCAAGCGCTGGATTACCTGCGCAAGCTGGTCGACGAGGGCAAGAAGCCGGAAGAAGAGTTCCTGATGATGATTTCCGACATCGAGATGCCGGAGATGGACGGGTACACCCTCACGGCCGAGATCCGCAACGACCCTCGCATGCAAAAGCTTCACATCATCCTGCATACTTCGTTGTCCGGTGTATTCAATCAGGCGATGGTCAAGAAGGTCGGTGCCGATGACTTCCTTGCCAAATTCCGTCCTGATGACCTGGCATCCCGGGTAGTCAACCGGATCAAGGCAGCAGACATCAGCTAGGGGCCTTTTGCCCCTAACGGTTAATACGATTTAAGAGGCGGCATCTTTGTCTACGGGTAATTTGGATTTCGAACAGTTCCGGGTCTTCCTGGAAAAAGCCTGTGGCATTTTGCTTGGTGAAAACAAGCAATACCTGGTCTCGAGCCGTCTCAACAAACTGATGGAACAGCAAGGCATCAAGTCCCTCGGTGAGCTGGTCCAGCGCATCCAGACCCAGCCGCGCAGCGGTTTGCGCGAGATGGTGGTGGATGCCATGACCACCAACGAAACCCTGTGGTTTCGTGACACCTATCCGTTTGAAGTCTTGAAGAACAAGGTGCTGCCCGCGGCGATCAAGGCCGCCCCTGGCCAGCGTCTGCGGATCTGGTCGGCGGCCTGTTCGTCGGGTCAGGAACCGTATTCGCTGTCGATGTCGATCGATGAGTTCGAGCGCGTGAACATGGGCCAGTTGAAGATGGGCGTGCAGATCGTTGCCACCGACCTGTCCGGTACCATGCTGACCAACTGCAAGACCGGCGAGTACGACAGCCTGGCCATTGGCCGCGGCCTGTCGCCCGAGCGCCTTCAACGTTACTTCGACCCGAAAGGGCCGGGGCGCTGGGCCATCAAGGCTCCGATCAAGAGCCGGGTGGAGTTTCGCTCGTTCAACCTGCTGGACAGCTACGCAGCGCTGGGCAAGTTTGACATCGTGTTCTGCCGCAACGTGCTGATCTACTTCTCCGCCGAGGTGAAGAAGGACATCCTGTTGCGCATTCACAGCACGTTGAAGCCGGGCGGTTATCTGTTCCTCGGCGCGTCCGAGGCGCTGAACGGTTTGCCGGATCATTACCAGATGGTCCAGTGCAGCCCGGGGATCATTTACCAGGCGAAGTGATTCGTTGGCGTCATCAAAAAACGGGAGTCCTCAGGGGCTCCCGTTTTTTTTTGCCTGCAATATTTCCGGCATCACATCTATCCCCTGTGGGAGCGGGCTTGGCCATGGGAAAGCGGCAGAAAAGCGGCAGGCGGCGGAAATCGGTTGCCGCTTTTCTGGCATTGCCGCATGGCCACGGCCCGCAAAGCCCCGGTTTATGGGCTTTTTTTAATTGGCACGACGCTTGCTATGTCCCTGTTACGAAAAATCAGGTCACCCAAAGGTTTCCGACATGAGCATCAGCTTCGATAAAGCGCTCGGTATCCACGAACAAGCCCTGGGCTTCCGCGCCCAGCGTGCCGAAGTCCTGGCCAACAACATCGCCAACGCCGACACCCCGAACTACAAGGCTCGGGATCTGGATTTCTCCAAAGTGCTCGCCGCACAGAACGAGAAGACCAAGAGTGGATCTTTCGCCTTGAACATGACTAACAGCCGTCATATCGAAGCCGAAGGCCTGGGCAATGGCGACGAGTCGCTGATGTATCGCACGCCGATGCAACCGTCGATCGACCAGAACACCGTGGACGCTCAGCTGGAACAATCGAACTACGCGGAAAACGCGGTCAACTTCCAGGCCAGCTTCACCCTGCTCAACAGCAAATTCAAAGGGCTGGTGTCAGCCCTTCGTGGAGAGTAAGTCATGTCCCTAGCCAGTGTTTTCAACATTGCCGGTAGCGGCATGAGTGCCCAGACCACTCGCTTGAACACCGTCGCCAGTAACATCGCCAACGCCGAGACCGTCTCGTCGAGCATCGACCAGACCTACCGTGCACGGCACCCGGTATTCGCCACCATGTTCCAGGGCGGCCAGAGCGGCGGTAGCGACTCGCTGTTCCAGAACCAGGACGCCGCCGGTCAAGGCGTGCAAGTGCTGGGCGTGGTCGAAGACCAGAGCAATCTTGATGCGCGCTACGAGCCGAACCATCCGGCGGCCGACGCCAAGGGCTACGTCTACTACCCGAACGTCAACGTGGTGGAGGAAATGGCTGACATGATTTCCGCGAGTCGTTCGTTCCAGACCAACGCGGAAATGATGAACACCGCCAAAACCATGATGCAGAAGGTCCTGACCCTCGGTCAGTGATAAGGGGCGACTCAGATGAGTGTTACTGATACCACCAGTAGTTTGAGCCTCAAGGACATCCTGGCCAACTCCTCGATCAAGACCAACACCAGCGCCGACGGCCTGGCGGCGGCAACGAACAGCGCCACCGGCAAAAAGGCCCTGGGCAAGGACGCGTTCCTGCAGTTGCTGGTAACGCAACTGAAAAACCAGAACCCGCTGGAACCGCAGGACAACGGCGAGTTCGTCGCCCAGTTGGCCCAGTTCAGTAGCCTGGAAGGCATCACCACACTCAACGACACCGTCAGTGGCCTGGCGAGCAATTACAACTCGTCCCAGGCGTTGCAGGCGTCGTCGCTGGTCGGTCGTTCGGTGATTGCCCCGAGCGACAAGTCGGTGGTCGATACCTCCAAGAGTTTCAGCGGCACCATTGCCGTACCGGCGTCGGTGGACCCGCTCAAGGTCAAGATCACCGATGCCGATGGCAAGGTTGTCCGCACCATCGACCTGGGCAGCCAGAAGGCCGGCACTTCCAGTTTCATCTGGGATGGCAAAAACGACGCAGGCGAAGTGGCCAAGGCGGGTACCTATACCTTCGGCGCTACGGCGACCTACGACGGCAAGGCGACCTCGCTGGTGACGTACCTGCCGGCAACGGTCAACAGCGTGACGATCAGCCAGACCGGCGGTGAGTTGATGCTCAACCTGGCCGGGGCCGGCAGCATCGCCCTGTCCAAAGTACAAACTATTGGTATGTAGAGCCGACTAACACGGCACAAAGGAGTGGAATATGTCTTTCAATATCGGCCTTAGCGGTCTCTATGCAGCCAACAAACAACTGGACGTGACCGGCAACAACATCGCCAACGTCGCGACCACCGGTTTCAAATCGTCCCGTGCGGAATTCGAAGACGTTTACTCGGCCACCAAGCTGGGTTCCGGCAGCAAAACCATCGGTAACGGCGTGCGCCTGGCCAACGTTTCCCAGCAGTTCACCCAGGGCGACGTCAACAACACCGGCAACGTGCTGGACATGGGCATCAACGGTTCCGGCTTCTTCGTGCTGAGCGAGAACGGTTCGATGTCCTACACCCGTGCCGGTACGTTCAAGGTCGACAAGGACGGTTACGTCACCAATAGCGATGGCTCTGCGCGTCTGCAGGGTTATGGCGTGGATGCCAATGGCAAAATCCTCAACGGCGTTTTGACTGACCTGCGCATCGATACGTCGAACCTGGCGCCAAAAAACACCTCCACGGTTTCGTCGACGATCAACCTGAACTCCACCGCTCCCATCATCAACCAGACGACCAATCCGTTTGACCCGTCCAAGGAAGCGTCCTTCACCAAGCAGTTCAGTACCCCGATTTACGATACCCAGGGTAACAAGCACGTCATGGATCAGTACATGGTCAAGACGGGTGACAACACCTGGAAGACCTACACCCTGATCGAGGGTCGCAACCCGGATGGTAGCGACCCTACCGATCCTCTTACGCCTCCTGTCGCTTCGACCATGGCGTTCAATTCTTCAGGCAATCTGGTTTCCGTCACCACTCCAGCCACCCCTGCGCCGATTGTCAGCCCTGACTTGAAAGTCACCGGCTGGGTTCCGGGTAACGTGACCAATGGCGTGTGGACAGCCAACGGCGCTGCCTCCGGCGTCGTTACGGTCTCCATGGACAAAACCACGCAGTACAACGCTGACACCGCGCGTTCGATTCCTTCGCAGAACGGCTACGCCACCGGCCAGATCACCAACCTGACCATCGACGCCAGCGGTGTCATGCTGGCCAACTTCAGCAACAGCCAGACCAAGCCCATCGGCCAGATCTCGCTCGCCAGCTTCACCAACGAACAAGGTTTGCAACCGGTAGGCGGCACCAGTTGGAAAGAAACCTATGCGTCGGGTATCCCGGGCTACGATGCGCCGAACACCGGTACCTTGGGCGAGATTCACTCCAACTCCCTGGAAGAGTCCAACGTCAACCTGACCAATGAACTGGTCGACCTGATCAAGGCGCAGAGCAACTACCAGGCGAACGCCAAGACCATCTCGACTCAGAGCACCATCATGCAGACCATCATTCAGATGACCTGATGCTGGATAGCGCTGCATAAAGAACCCCTCGCAAGAGGGGTTTTTTTATGACCGGGATTTGTCCCTGACGCAGGCATCCTGGTTATCTGTGCTGGCCTCATCGCGAGCAGGCTCCCACAGTAGATCGCATTCCTCCGAGCCAACTCGGCCCTGTAGGAGTGAGCCTGCTCGCGATGGCGTCAACACAGTCACCACATTCCTCCAGGCAAAAGAAAACCCCCGACCAATCCAGAGGACCGATCGGGGGTTGTCGAGGTCAGCGCCTTTCAGCGCTTATCGGCATCATTGGCAAGCTTCGCAATCCGGCTCGTCGATGGCGCAAGCCTTCGGCACTGGAGCAGGGCCGGCAGGGGCTGCCAGGACCGAATCTTCAGCGTGGTTGCCGCCGCTGGAAACAGCGTTCAGCTTGCCGGTGTTGATGGTCGATTTCTCGGTGCTGGTCGCGGCCAGGGCACGGAGGTAGTAAGTGGTTTTCAGACCACGGTACCAGGCCATGCGGTAGGTCACGTCCAGCTTCTTGCCCGATGCGCCAGCGATGTACAGGTTCAGCGATTGAGCCTGGTCGATCCACTTCTGACGACGGCTTGCCGCGTCAACGATCCACTTGGTGTCCACTTCGAAGGCCGTCGCGTAGAGCTCTTTGAGTTCTTGCGGGATGCGCTCGATCTGCTGCACCGAACCGTCGTAGTACTTCAGGTCGTTGATCATGACCGAGTCCCACAGACCGCGAGCCTTCAGGTCACGAACCAGGTACGGGTTGATCACGGTGAATTCGCCCGACAGGTTCGATTTCACGTAGAGGTTCTGGTAGGTCGGTTCGATCGACTGCGATACGCCAGTGATGTTGGCGATGGTCGCGGTCGGTGCGATGGCCATGATGTTGGAGTTACGAATGCCTTTCTGAACGCGGGCACGAACCGGCGCCCAGTCCAGGGATTCGTTCAGGTCAACGTCGATGTACTTCTGGCCACGTTGCTCGATCAGGATCTGTTGCGAATCCAGCGGCAGGATGCCTTTGGACCACAGCGAACCCTGGAACGTCTCGTAGGCGCCGCGCTCGTCGGCCAGGTCGCAGGACGCCTGGATCGCGTAGTAGCTGACCGCTTCCATCGACTTGTCGGCGAACTCGACGGCAGCGTCGGAACCGTAAGGAATGTGCTGCAGGTACAAAGCGTCCTGGAAGCCCATGATGCCCAGACCGACCGGACGGTGCTTGAAGTTGGAGTTCTTCGCTTGTGGCACCGAGTAGTAGTTGATGTCGATAACGTTATCGAGCATGCGAACGGCGGTGTTCACGGTGCGTTCCAGCTTGGCGGTGTCCAGCTTGCCGTTGGTGATGTGGTTCGGCAGGTTGATCGAGCCCAGGTTGCAAACGGCGATCTCGTCCTTGTTGGTGTTCAAGGTGATCTCGGTGCACAGGTTCGAGCTGTGAACCACGCCCACGTGCTGCTGCGGGCTGCGCAGGTTGCACGGGTCTTTGAAGGTCAGCCATGGGTGGCCGGTTTCAAACAGCATGGACAGCATTTTGCGCCACAGGTCTTTGGCCTGGATGGTCTTGAACAGCTTGATCTTGCCCGGGTACTCGGACAGGGCTTCGTAGTACTCGTAACGCTCTTCGAACGCCTTGCCGGTCAGGTCGTGCAGGTCCGGCACTTCGGACGGCGAGAACAGGGTCCACTTGCCGTCATCGAAGACGCGCTTCATGAACAGGTCAGGAATCCAGTTGGCGGTGTTCATGTCGTGGGTACGACGACGATCATCACCGGTGTTCTTGCGCAATTCGATGAACTCTTCGATGTCCATGTGCCAGGTTTCCAGGTAGGCACACACAGCGCCTTTGCGCTTGCCACCCTGGTTAACGGCGACGGCGGTGTCGTTCACCACTTTCAGGAACGGAACAACGCCCTGGGATTTGCCGTTGGTGCCCTTGATGTAAGAACCCAGTGCACGAACCGGAGTCCAGTCGTTGCCCAGGCCGCCCGCGAATTTCGACAACATGGCGTTGTCGTGGATCGCGTGGTAGATGCCCGACAGGTCATCCGGCACGGTGGTCAGGTAGCAGCTCGACAGCTGTGGACGCAGGGTGCCGGCGTTGAACAGGGTCGGGGTCGACGACATGTAGTCGAAGGACGACAACAGGTTGTAGAACTCGATCGCACGGTCTTCTTTGTTCTTCTCTTCGATCGCCAGGCCCATGGCCACGCGCATGAAGAAGATTTGCGGCAGTTCGAAGCGGATCCCGTCCTTGTGGATGAAGTAACGGTCGTACAGGGTTTGCAGGCCCAGGTACGTGAACTGCTGATCGCGCTCGTGATTGATTGCCTTGCCGAGTTTTTCCAGGTCGAAGGTAGCGAGGACCGGGTTCAGCAATTCGAATTCGATGCCCTTGGCGATGTAGGCAGGCAGGGCCTTGGCATACAGGTCGACCATTTCGTGATGGGTCGCGCTCTCGGCGACGCCAAGGAAATTCAGGCCTTCGGCACGCAGGGTGTCCATCAGCAGGCGGGCGGTCACGAACGAGTAGTTCGGCTCACGCTCGACCAGCGTACGGGCGGTCATCACCAACGCGGTGTTGACGTCGGTCAGGGCCACGCCGTCGTACAGGTTTTTCAGGGTTTCGCGCTGGATCAGGTCGCCGTCGACTTCTTCCAGGCCTTCGCACGCTTCGGTGACGATGGTGTTCAGGCGGCCCATGTCCAGAGGAGCAAAGGTGCCATCGGCGCGGGTGATGCGGATCGACGGGTGAGCGTTGACTGCTTCTTCGGCCGGTGCGTGGGCGGCGCGTTCTTTCGAACGACCGTCACGGTAGATCACGTAGTCGCGGGCTACTTTCTGCTCGCCGGCACGCATCAGGGCCAGTTCGACCTGGTCCTGGATTTCTTCGATGTGGATCGTGCCGCCCGAGGGCATGCGACGCTTGAAGGTCGCGGTGACTTGTTCGGTCAGACGGGCAACGGTGTCATGGATTCGCGACGAAGCGGCAGCGGTGCCGCCCTCAACTGCGAGAAACGCTTTGGTGATGGCGACGGTGATCTTGTCATCGGTGTAAGGAACGACAGTGCCGTTACGCTTGATCACACGCAGTTGGCCAGGCGCGGTGGCGGACAGATCCGAAGTCGAATCTGCGGCCTGCGGCAAGGTGCCCTGCGGGTTCTCGCGAGTTGTGTCGGTTTGCATGGGGGGTTGTCTCCACATTCTCTATGTTTGTTTGGGCACCATTTGGGTGCCCACCGTTCCGTCCTGAAGCACTACAACCGGCGAGGGGCCGGGCATACCAACTTCGGGACAGATCAGGAAGGGGCTATTGGGGCGCCGCTTCCATGCCGAAGTCTTTGGTCCCAGGGCTTGAACCTGGAACCGGGATCCTTTTGGGTGACAGTAATCGACTGCAACACCCGTACCGTTAACGCCGTTTTCGGCTCAAAAACAGTAGCCATCCGCACACGCGGCTTGGTCTTTCGAAAATACGTTTGGTTCAACCGGAAAGAGGCAATAAAAGCGCTTGAAACCGGTGTCTGATTTGTGTTTGGTTTTTATGCAAAAACCCTACATGTAGGGTTTTTTTGGCGACGGGGTACAAGATAATGCGTTTTTGGGGGTGTTGCAACGTACTACCTGTGGATAAACCTGTGCGTAAATTGTGTGTGAAAGGTGGAACGGGCGTGTAGGCCGCGACCTAGCTGGAGCGGACCGTTTTTCACTGATTTTCACCGATTGAAAACAGTCGCTCGGCTTTTTAAGGGCGCGAACCCTATCACAAAAAACTGCGTTGTCCGAACGCATTTACCGGCTTGTGTTCTTGGCGAGCGGCGTTTATACAATCGGCTCATGCAGATGCATTCTTATCCTCCCCAATCATTACAAAAAGACGGGCGGATCCTTCCTTATAAAGTGTTGTTGGCAAGCAGAGGTCACCGTGGAGCAAGAAGCCTGGCAGGTATTGATTGTCGAGGACGACCAGCGTCTGGCCGAACTGACCCGCGACTACCTGGAAGCCAATGGTCTGCGCGTATCGATCGAGGGCAACGGCGCCTTGGCCGCGGCACGGATCATCAAGGAGAAACCGGACCTGGTGATCCTCGACCTGATGTTGCCGGGCGAGGATGGCCTGAGCATCTGCCGCAAGGTCCGCGACAAGTATGACGGCCCGATCCTGATGCTCACCGCCCGCACCGACGACACCGATCAGATACTTGGCCTGGACCTGGGCGCCGACGACTACGTGTGCAAACCGGTTCGCCCCCGTCTGTTGCTGGCGCGCATCCAGGCCTTGTTGCGACGCAGTGAAGCCCCTGAAGTGGCGCCGGAAAAACAACGGCGTCTGCAGTTCGGCCCCCTGGTGGTCGACAACGCATTGCGCGAAGCCTGGCTGAACGACAACGGCATCGAACTGACCAGCGCCGAGTTCGACCTGCTCTGGCTGTTGGTGGCCAACGCCGGGCGCATCCTGTCCCGGGAAGAGATTTTCACCGCGCTGCGCGGCATTGGCTATGACGGCCAGGACCGTTCCATCGACGTGCGCATCTCGCGCATTCGCCCAAAAATCGGCGATGACCCGGAGCATCCGCGGCTGATCAAGACCATCCGCAGCAAAGGTTATCTGTTCGTTCCGGAAGCCTGCACGCTGTGAACTCGATCTTCCTGCGCATTTACGGTGGCATGTGCGCGGCGCTGATTCTGGTGGCGGTGCTCGGCGTGCTGGCCTTGCACCTGCTTAACCAGGTGCGCGGCGAGCAATACCGCGAACGCCTGGCCCACGGCACGTTCTCGCTGATGGCCGACAATCTGAACCCGATGAACGAAACCGAGCGCCACCGTGCCTTGCTGGTGTGGGAGCGGTTGTTGGGGATTCCTCTGGCGCTGAAGACCTTTGCCCAAACCGACCTCGACATGACCCAGCGCACCCGCGTGCTGCGCGGTCAGGCGCTGGTGGAACAGACCGGTCCGCACGCGGCGAAGGTTTACCGGTTGGTCAGCGACAAGGAACAGTTGGTGCTGACTGGCGAAGTCCAGCAGATCAGCGAACAACTGGCCCGGGCCACTATTTACCTGCTGGCCGATGAACTGGTGCGCTACCCGGTGGCCGAGCAGCCCGAGCGCCTGGCGCAATTGAAGCGCGACAAAGGCTTTGGTTTCGACTTGCGGCTGGTGAAGATCGAACAGGCGGACATGGACGAAGACCAGAGTCGCCGGGTGTCTGAGGGCGACACGGTGATGGCGCTGGGCAAGGGCGGCGATTCGATCCGGGTGTTTGCCGGCATGGTGGGGACGCCGTGGGTGCTGGAAATCGGCCCGTTGTATCAGATGAATCCTTATCCGCCGGAGTGGCTGGTGCTGATCGCCGCCCTGGGTTTGAGCCTGATCGGCTTGATCGTCTATTTATTGGTGCGCCAACTTGAACGCCGTTTGCGTGGCCTGGAAGCGGCCGCCACGCGCATCGCCAAGGGCAGCCTGGAAACCCGCGTGCCAACACGCGGCGCGGACTCGGTGGGACGGCTGGCTTCGGCGTTCAACGGCATGGCCGAACACTTGCAGCAATTGCTGGCGATCCAGCGTGAGCTGGTGCGTGCCGTGTCTCATGAGCTGCGCACACCCGTGGCGCGGTTGCGTTTTGGCCTGGAAATGATCGGCTCGGCGACCACGCCCCAGGCGTTGGAAAAATATTGTGAAGGCATGGACCACGACATCGAGGATCTCGATCGACTGGTGGACGAGATGCTCACCTACGCACGACTGGAGCAGGGTTCACCGGCACTGAATTTTCAGCGGATCGATCTGGATGCGTTGGTCAATCAGGTGATCGAAGAACTGGCGCCGTTACGCGCCGAGGTCACGGTGCAGCGCGGTTTGTGTTTGTCCGCCGCGGACAATGATGATGCCTGGGTCGAGGCCGAGCCGCGTTACCTGCACCGGGCGTTGCAGAACCTGGTGAGCAACGCCATGCGCCACGCTCAATCGCGGGTGACCGTCAGCTATCAGGTCGGGCAGCAGCGCTGTCGAGTGGACGTCGAGGATGACGGACCGGGCGTGCCGGAAACGGCCTGGGAGAAAATCTTCACGCCATTCCTGCGCCTCGACGACAGCCGTACCCGCGCCTCCGGTGGGCATGGGTTGGGGTTGTCCATCGTGCGGCGAATCATCCATTGGCATGATGGCCGGGCGTTGATCAGCAAGAGTAAAAGCCTGGGCGGGGCGTGTTTCAGTTTGAGTTGGCCGCGCAATCAGGAGAAGCGGTGAGATTGTTGGTGTCTGTTCTGGCCTCATCGCGAGCGGGCTCGCTCCCACATTGGATCTCCTGTGAACACCGAATGTGTGAACAACAGAGATCAACTGTGGGAGTGAGCCTGCTCGCGATGAGGCCCGCATGACCACTACCAGATCCTCAGGCCTTGATGCTGACCAGACTCAACAACTGCCCATCCACCACCCCAAACTGCGCATCCAGCTCCGTGCCGTTACGCCACTCGCTGGACAAATCAGTCAGCAACCGCAGCCGCACTTCACCGCTTTCGGTCCACTCCAACACTTCAGCGTGCTCGAAATAGAAGCGCTGCTGAACGATCGGATACAGCGCCTTGAACAGGCTTTCCTTTACCGAAAACGTCAGGGTGACCAGCATCGCCAACTGGTCGCGACGGCCTGCGGTCATGCGGTGCAACTCGGGCGGGGTGAGGATTTCCCCGGCCAGCCGCTCGGCCCGTTCAGGGTTGAGCAGGTTTTCCAGGTCCATCCCCAGGCCGCGCCAGTGGGTTTTCTTCGCGACAATCGCCGAGGCCCGGCCGGTGCTGTGGGTGATCGAACCGGTGATGTGCGTCGGCCACACCGGTGCCCGGTCTTCGCCGATAGCCGGGATGAAGTTCAGCCCTTCCAACTGTTGCAACGCCGCCCGAGCGCAAACCCGCCCGGCGAGGAACTCTGCCTGACGCTTGGCGACCGAACGCTGGATGGCGGGCGGCGGCTCGATGGCGCTGCGCTGGAAATCATCGCTGGCCAGTTGCGA
This sequence comes from Pseudomonas sp. FW305-20, assembly GCF_058788075.1. NCBI lineage: Bacteria > Pseudomonadati > Pseudomonadota > Gammaproteobacteria > Pseudomonadales > Pseudomonadaceae > Pseudomonas > Pseudomonas sp. FW305-20. The sequence goes on from NZ_JBYTAJ010000053.1 coordinate 25,106, forward strand.
GGTATCGAAGTGAGTGCTCAACAGCACCGTATCGGGCAGCGCAAACGGCAGCGGCCAATGGGCATCGAGTGGGGTGCAGCAGACGGGGAGGGCG
>NZ_JBYTAJ010000054.1:0-751 GCF_058788075.1 Pseudomonas sp. FW305-20
CTGAACATCAGCGTGACCCCGGTCGATGACAGCTTCACCGACATCAGCGAAACCGTGACCACCAGCGAAGACGCCCCGGTCAGCGGCAGTGTGCTCACCGGTACCAGCAGCGTCGATGGCGACGTCAGCGTGGTCAACTTCACCATCGGTGCGACCACTTACGCGGCCGGCAGCACCGCCACCATCGCCAATGTCGGCACCCTGGTGCTCGCCGCCAACGGCGCCTACACCTTCACCCCGGCCGCCAACTACAACGGCACAGTGCCTACGGTGAGCTACACCGTCACTGACGGCTCCGGTTCTGACGTCACCTCGACCCTGAACATCAGCGTCACCCCGGTCGACGACAGCTTCACCGACATCAGCGAAACCGTGACCACCAGCGAAGACGCCCCGGTGACCGGCAGCGTCCTCACCGGCACCAGCAGCGTTGACGGCGACGTCAGCGTGGTCAACTTCACGGTTGGCGGCACCCAGTACCAGGCCGGTGACACCGCGACCCTCGCCAACGTCGGCACCCTGGTGATCGGAACGAACGGTGCCTACACCTTTACCCCGGCAACCAACTACAACGGCACAGTACCGACAGTCAGCTACACCGTCACCGACGGTTCCGGCAGCAATGTCACCTCGACCCTGAACATCAGCGTCACCCCGGTCGATGACAGCTTCACCGACGTTAGCGAAACCGTGACCACCTCCGAAGACGCCCCGGTCAACGGCAGCGTCCTCACCGGCACCAGCAGCGTTT
>NZ_JBYTAJ010000054.1:850-24322 GCF_058788075.1 Pseudomonas sp. FW305-20
GACGGCGACGTCAGCGTGGTCAACTTCACGGTTGGCGGTACCCAGTACCAGGCCGGCAGCACCGCGACCATCGCCAATGTCGGCACCCTGGTGCTCGCCGCCAACGGCGCCTACACCTTCACCCCGGTGGCCAACTACAACGGCACAGTGCCAACGGTCAGCTACACCGTCACTGACGGCTCCGGTTCTGACGTCACCTCGACCTTGAACATCAACGTCACCCCGGTCGACGACAGCTTCACCGACATCAGCGAAACCGTGACCACCTCCGAAGACGCCCCGGTCAACGGCAGCGTCCTCACCGGCACCAGCAGCGTTGACGGCGACGTCAGCGTGGTCAACTTCACGGTTGGCGGTACCCAGTACCAGGCCGGCAGCACCGCGACCATCGCCAACGTCGGCACCCTGGTGATCGGCACGAACGGTGCCTACACCTTTACCCCGGCAACCAACTACAACGGCACGGTGCCAACGGTCAGCTACACCGTCACCGACGGCTCCGGCAGCAATGTCACCTCGACCCTGAACATCAGCGTCACCCCGGTCGATGACCCAAGCGTCCTGACCGCGGATACCAACACTGTCGATGAAGACCACGTTGCAACTGGCAACGTGCTCGGCAATGACAGCGATGTCGACAATGCACTGAGTGTCGCGACATTCACCGTACAAGGCGTCACCGGTTCCTTTACCGCGGGTCAAGTCGCGACTATCGCCGGCGTCGGCACTGTGACTATCGCCGCCAACGGCGATTACAGTTTCACCCCCACGGCGAACTGGAATGGCACCGCTCCGCAGATCAGCTATATCACCAACACCAATTCCATCAGCACGCTGGACATCAAGGTCAACCCGGTCAACGACGCTCCGACCGTCAGCACCTCCTCGGCCACTGGTAATGAAGATCAGTTGATCGCCGTGCAACTTGGCGGCAATGACATCGACGGCACTGTCGGGCACTTCAACCTGACCAGCCTGCCGGCCAATGGTGTGTTTTACGCTGACGCTGCCGGGACCATCGCGTTGACCACCAGCAGTGTCATCTCCGCAACCGCCAACGGCGCAACGGTTTACTTCAAGCCTACCGGCGACTGGAGTGGCACCACCCAATTCACCTACACCTCGACCGATAACCAGGGCATGCCCTCTGCGTCTTCGGCAACCGGCACCATTGTCGTCGCGCCAATAACCGATACCCCAAGCCTGTCACTGACGGGTGGCGGTACGGTCGTCTCGACCGACTTCCAGGAAGTCGCGCTGAACAACGGCCATGGCGACGTCAATGTCAGCCAGCTCGGCAACGGCGTTTGGCACACTGACAACAGAGGTGGCATGGTCGAAATCGGCAAGGCCAGCGTCTATGGTGCCGGTGGCGATAACCAGGTCATTGAACTGGAGCGCAACGCTGGCGATGCGAGCAACCTCTACACCACTATCGATGCCAAGGCCGGCAGCACCTATAACGTGTCGTTCGACTACGCACCGCGTGCAGGTGTGGTGAATTCGCACATCAATGTGTACTGGGGCGACCAACTCATTGGCACCTTGAACACCACGACCACCGGCATGCAGCACTACAGTTTCGACATTCCGGTCACTGCCGATGGCAACCAGAAACTCGAGTTCCGCGCCGGGGACAGAAACAGCCTGGGCGGCGTGCTGGATAACATCGATGTCACCCAGGTGCTCAACTCGGGCCTTGAAGACCAAGCGATCCTGTTGTCGACCATCCAGGCCCACACTAACGACGTCGATGGTTCGGAAACACTCGCTCTCACCCTGAACGGCTTGCCGGCGGGCTCCAGTCTCACCGACGGCACCCACACCTTCAATGCTGCCGACGGCTCGACGTCGGTGGACATTACTGGCTGGAACCTGTCCACGCTCAAGCTGACACCGCCGACGAACTTCAATGGCGACATCCCCCTGACTGTCACGGCCACCGCCAAAGACGGCGATGCCCCAAGCGCCAGCACGTCGCTGCCGTTGGTGGTGCACGTCGGTGCCGTCGATGACGCAAGCGTGCTGCAGGCGGACAAGATCACGGTCGACGAAGACCACAACGCGACCGGTAACGTGCTGGGCAACGACAGCGATGTCGATAACGTCCTGAGCGTCACCAGCTTCAACGTGACCGGGGTCAATGGCAGCTTCACAGCGGGCCAGACCGCGACCATTAACGGTGTCGGAACGCTGATCATCGCCAGCAACGGCGACTACACCTTCAAGCCGGCTGCCGACTGGAACGGCAACGTTCCACAGGTGACATACACCACCAGCACCGGCTCGAGCAGTACCCTGAACATCAGCGTTACGCCGGTTAATGACAACTTCTCCGATGTCAGTGAAATCGTCACCGTCAACGAAGACTCCGTGGCCACCGGCAGCGTGCTGTCGGGCACTTCGAGCGTCGACGGCCCGGTCAGCGTGATCAACTTCACCGTTGGGGCGACCACTTACACGGCTGGAAGTACAGCGACTATCGCCAACGTCGGCACCCTGGTGATCGGGGCGAGCGGAGCTTATACCTTCACTCCGACTGCCAATTACAACGGCAGCGTGCCGAGCGTCAGCTACACCGTCACCGACGGCTCCGGCAACAACGTTACCTCGACCCTGAACATCAGCGTCACCCCGGTCGACGACAACTTCACCGACATCAGCGAAACCATCTCCACCCCGGAAGACACCGCCGTTACCGGCAGCGTCCTCACCGGCACCAGCAGCGTTGACGGCGACGTCAGCGTGGTCAACTTCACCGTCGGTGCGACCACTTACGCCGCTGGCAGCACCGCGACCCTCGCCAATGTCGGCACCTTGGTGCTTGCCGCCAATGGCGACTACACCTTCACCCCGGCAACCAACTACAACGGCACGGTGCCGGCGGTCAGCTATACCGTCACCGACGGTTCCGGCAGCAATGTCACCTCGACCTTGAACATCAGCGTCACCCCGGTCGATGACAGCTTCACCGACATCAGCGAAACCGTGACCACCAGCGAAGATGCCCCGGTTAGCGGCAGCGTTCTTAACGGGACGTCGAGTGTTGATGGCCCGGTCAGTGTGCTCAACTTCACGGTCGGCGGTACCCAGTACGCCGCCGGCAGCACCGCGACCGTCGCGAACGTCGGCACCCTGGTGATCGGAACGAACGGCGCCTACACCTTCACTCCGGCCCCCAACTACAACGGCACGGTGCCGACCGTCAGCTATACCGTCACCGACGGCTCCGGCAGCAATGTCACCTCGACCTTGAACATCAGCGTCACCCCGGTCGACGACAGCTTCACCGACATCAGCGAAACCATCTCCACCCCGGAAGACACCGCCGTTACCGGCAGCGTCCTCACCGGCACCAGCAGCGTTGACGGCGACGTCAGCGTGGTCAACTTCACCGTCGGTGCGACCACTTACGCGGCAGGCGCCACGGCGAATATCGCCAACGTCGGTACTCTGCTGATCGCGGCGAACGGTGCCTACACCTTCACCCCGGCCGCCAATTACAACGGCACGGTGCCGACGGTCAGCTACGCCGTCACCGATGGTGACGGCAGCAACGTCACTTCGACCCTGAACATCAGCGTCACTCCGGTCGATGACAGCTTCATCGACGCCAACGAATCGGTTTCCACCCTGGAAGACACCGCCATTACCGGTAGCGTCCTTACTGATACCAGCAGCGTCGATGGCCCGGTCAGCGTGCTCAACTTCACCGTCGGTGCGACCACTTACACAGCAGGCAGCACGGCGATCATCGCCAACGTCGGCACCCTGGTCATCGGGGCGAACGGTGCTTACACCTTCACCCCGGTCGCCAACTACAACGGCACGGTACCGACAGTCAGCTACACCGTCACCGACGGTTCGGGCACCAACGACACCTCGAGCCTGAATATCAGCGTCACCCCGGTCGATGACCCGAGTGTGCTGACGACTGACATCAACACCGTCCTCGAGGACAAGATCGCTACCGGTAACGTACTGACTAATGACCGCGATGTGGACAACGTCTTGAGCGTGGCCAAGTTCACGGTGGGTGGCACCGAGTACACCGCAGGCGCCACAGCGATCATCGCCAACATCGGCACCTTGGTGCTGGCGGCGAACGGGGCTTACACCTTCACCCCGGCCAGCAATTGGAGCGGCAACGTTCCGACTGTGACCTACACCACCAGCACCGGTTCGAGCACCACCCTGGATATCAATGTGACCGCGGTCGCAGATGCGCCGACCGTAACCGCCACCACTACTCAGGTGGCCGAGAACGGCAGCGTTGCGTTGGGCTTGAAGGTCACGTCGCCGGACACTGATGGTTCTGAAACCCAGACCATCACCACCATCGGCGGCATCCCGGCAGGTGCAACCCTGACCGATGGCACGCACACCTTCACCGGCACGACCGGTAACGCTGTCGTCAACCTCAGCGGCTGGGATGTGAGCAAGTTGAGCTACACCCCGGCACCCTACGCCACCGGTACCAACACGCTGACCGTTACGGCAGTCTCGACCGAAAGCCAGGGTGATTCGGCCAGCAGTTCGATACAGATTCCGATCACGATCAATCCGGCGGTCTACAACGCCATCACCGGCACGGCGGCTGATGACAACGTCACCGGCACCGGCGGCAACGACATCGTAGTGGCAGATATCGGCGGCCTGACGGTCATACCGGGCCAGAATTACAACATCGCATTCATGGTCGACAGCTCCGGCAGCATGAGCGCTTCCTCCGTAACGTCGGCGAAGAATTCCCTGATTTCAGTGTTCACCTCGCTGATCGCCAGCGCCACCTCGCAAAACTCGAGCGCTGGCACCGTGAAAGTATTCCTCGTGGACTTCGATACACAGGTCAACAAATCGATTTCGATCGATCTGTCGAAAGCGGGCGCTCTGGATCTATTGAAGGGGGTCCTCAACAGCATGCAGTCTGGTGGTTACACCAACTACGAAGACGTGTTCAAAACCACCGCGAACTGGTTCAAAGGGCCTGACGCGCTGAGCAACCCCAACGCGATCAACCTTACCTACTTCATCACCGATGGTGAGCCGACCGCTTATACGCAAAAAGAACAAACCAATCCGCTGGTCGTCGACTTCAAGTCCGATAGCGTTAAGGACCTCAACCTCGACGACGTGTTGAAGCAAGGCTCCTACACGCCAGGGACCGAGTTCAGGATGGTTATTGGTGGTGAGAGTCGCTTGGTAGTTGATTCCTTTGGGGCTTTGTACAAATGGAGCGAAAAATCGAACGGCAACTGGACGTCGGAAAAGTACAGCGCCAACGGCTACACCCTGCAAGTTCACGCCCAAGGTGACGGCACCTATGAACTGTCGGATTACGCAGGCAACGGCTCTGTCGACAGCACCAGTGCGAATAATGCGGCAACCGCGTTCGCGTTGTTTGCTGCCGCAAACTCCACGGTACAAGCCATTGGCGTGAACAGCGCTGTCTCGGTAAACGACCTCGCACCGTATAACACCACCGATGGAAAACCGCTGGCCAATATCAACCCGGAAGATTTGGCCAACGCAATTCTCGGCCACAGCGAAGCGACCCTTCCAGGCAAGGACACTATCAACGGCGGCGATGGCAACGACATCATCTTCGGCGATCTGGTGAGTTTCACTGGCGTGACGGGTGAGGGCTACACCGCGCTGCAGGCTTTTGTCGGTAAGGAAACCGGCATCGAAACCAACCAAGTCACCTCAAGCAACGTGCACCAGTACGTCACCGAGCACTACTCCACGTTCGATGTGTCTGGCGCCCACGATGGTAACGATACGCTGCTGGGTGGTGCTGGTAACGACATCATCTTCGGGCAGGGCGGTGACGACAAACTCTACGGCGGCAGCGGCAACGACATCCTGCTCGGTGGCACTGGCAACGATTTGCTGAACGGTGAGGCCGGCGATGACTTCCTCATCGGTGGCACTGGCACCGATACGCTGGACGGTGGTGCCGGTAATGACACCCTCCTCGGTGGCACTGGCAACGACACGCTGATCGGCGGCTTGGGTGGCGACACCTTCGTCTGGAAAGCAGGCGACACCGGCACCGACGTGATCAAGGACTTCAAGGCCAGTGAAGGTGATCGCATCGACCTGCGTGATCTGTTGCAGAACGAGAGCGGCAGCACCATCGACAACTTCCTGAAGATCACCACCGTGGATGGCGTTTCGTCCCTGCAAGTCAGCTCCGCCGGCAAGTTCAACGGCGCTGACGCCGCAGCGGCGCAACCCGATGTGACGATCAAACTGGAAGGCAACAACTGGTCCAGCGCCAGCATCAACTCGTTGATTGCCGGCAGCGACCCGACCATCAAAATCGATCACAGCAACAGCTGATCCAACGAAAAACGGCCACCCTTATGGGGTGGCCGTCATTTTTGCGCCCAACCCCCGGTGACGATTTCGTCGCCGCACCGCATACTCGCGTCCAGTTGGCCTATGCTGCTGACAGCATGACGCGGGTCCATTTCCGAGGGATGTTCAATGTTCTACGTGCAACGCGATGCCCAAGGTCAGTTAGTGCGCGTGGAAGCCGAAGCCTACGCCGAGGCCACGGAAACACTGCCCGCCGACCACCATGAAATCCAGGCCTGGTATGCCCACGAAGTGGTTGAAACCAGCCTCAAGCAGCTCAAGCAGAGCGACCTGGACATGATCCGGGTACTCGACGACTTGATCCAGGTGCTGACCAGCAAAGGCGTGATCCGCGTCACCGACCTGCCGCCGGCCGCACAAGCCAAGCTGATGGACCGGACCCAGGCCCGTGAGGCGTTGGGCGGGTTGAGTCAATTGATCGATGATGATGAGACGGGGTTGATCTAACTCCGGACGCCGATCGTTCCCACGCTCTGCGTGGGAATGCCTCTCGGGACGCTCCGCGTTCCAGCCTCACCGCTGGCGTTGTGTCTGACACTGATGTGACGCAGAGCGTCACGGGCTGCATTCCCACGCAGAGCGTGGGAACGATCAGTGGGTTACTGCCAAGGCTTCGGCTCACCAAACAATTGCCCCTGAACCCCATACAACCCCATCTCGCGAATCACCATCAACTCCCCTTCCGTCTCGACCCGCTCGGCAATCAACGGCAAATCGATGCTGTGCGCCGCCCGCTGAATCGCCTCGATGAACAGGCGCTTGTCGCTCTCCTGATCAATCGCGCGGATATAACTGCCGTCGATCTTCAGATACGCCAACCCAAGCCGCGCCAGGTTGCCGATCATGCTGAAACGCCCGCCAAAGCGTTGCAGGCTCAGGGAGAACCCGAGTTCGCGCAGGCGTCGCGTCAGCTCTTCGAGCATGGCTTGTTCCGGCAACTGCTCCTCGCCGATTTCCAGGGTCAAGCGTTCCCCGAGCTCCGAATGCTGACGCAGGATTTCGAAGACTTTATTCAATGCCTGCGGATCGGCCAGCGTGGCTGAAGACAGGTTCAGCGCCAGCGACTCCTCATGCCCAGCCATCTGCTCAAGCACCCGCTCCAACATCAGCCGGTCCAGGCGCGCGGTCCAGCCAAAGCGCTCGAGCCACGGCAGGAAGCGCCCGGCGGGAATGGTCTGGCCCTCATCGTCGATCAAACGCGACAGCACCTTGTAATGCAGCACCAACTGCGTGTCCTGGGCGGCCACTACCGGCTGGAAATACAGCTCGAAACGCCGCTGATTCAACGCCTGTTCCAGTAAGTTGTGCCAGGCATGATGGTCGTCGCCGACGCTGGCCGATGCGCTGTGATCCAGGCAGGCCCAACTCGAATCGCCCTGGCCTTCCGCCTGAGCCAATGCCTGATCGCCCAACCCGAGCACCGCTTGCGGGGAGTCGCCATACACAAACGGCGCCAGCCCGATCGAGGCCACCGAGGGCACATCGGTGGCGCCCGTCGCGTGCAGGCTCGCCAAGGCACTGTCGAGGCTCTGCGCCAGTTGCAGCGCTTCTTCGCGTACCAGCCCCGGCGCCAGCACGGCGAACTCACCGCCACGAATCCGCGTTACGAGGTTCAGGGTTTCCGGGTATTTGGCACACTCTCGGGACAACTGCTCGCCAACCGCTTTCAACAACTGGTCAGTACGTTGACCGCCCAACCGCTGGTTCAACCCGGCCAGGTCCCTGACCCGTAACAGCAGCAAATAACCGGAACTCGCCTGCTCCGGGTTGCTCACTCGGGCGTTCAATTGCATCTCGAAATAACGACGATTGGCCAACCCCGTCAGGTTGTCCTGATAGGACTCGGCTCGCAGCTTTTCACTGCGCTCGGCCTGTTCCTGGAACAGCGCTTTAAGCTTCTCGACCATCTGGTTCATGGCCTGCACGACACGCCGCAGTTCCGGCGTGCGCGGCAGTTGCGGCAAGCTGAGGAATTCGCGGCGAGCGATGGCGTGGGATTGCTTGACCATGTAATCCAGCGGCTTCAGTTGCCGACGCAACAACAGCGCGCCGAGCACCGCGCTCACCGCACCGCAGATCAGCAGCCAGCCAAGACTGCCCAGCGCGCTCTGCCAGAGTTTGGCCAACGCAAACATCGGGTGGCTGACCACCTCGACCCGCGCCGCCTGCTCCCAGCCACGGCTGACGAGAGCATCACCACCGGCCGCTTCCAGCCCGATCATTTTGACGAACCAGTCCGGCACGTTGTTCACCGCGGGAATGCCGCTGCGCTCAACGATGGCCTGATCGGTCTTGAGGTCGACCACGCGGATGCTTGCGTAATAACCACTGTCGAAGATCGAACTGACCAGCAACTCGACCATCGCCGGATCGTCGATGCTTGGCGTCAGGGACAGCGCCAATGCCGTCGCGGCGTCCTGAGCGTGGGAGCGCAACTGATTGACGTATTGGGTGCGCGAACTTTCCAGGCTGACCACGAAGCTACCGGTGAAGGCGATCACCAGGAACAGACAGATAGCGATCAACAGTTGTTTGAACAAAGACATCTGAGCGCGTGCTCCTAATTAGTCGTCTCGACCGGGAAACCTTCGGCCTGCATTTTCTTCAACACATCCTGCCAACGCGACAGGCGTTTGGTGTCACCGACTTTCTTGTTGCCCTTGGCGCCCGGCAACCACAACCCTTCGGCATTGAAAGAGTAGACCGGCAGCAAATCGGTTCGCTGGCTGGCTGGCTTGATCGCATCGATCAGGCTGTCGAGTACCAACGGCATGGCCTCGGGGCTTGAGTAGTAGGTCAACACCATGTGCGCCCGATTCTGGCGCAAGGCCTTGACGTAAGTGATGCGTAGCTTGTCACTGGCGACGCCGAGACGACGCAGGCTGAAATACTTGGCGATCGCATAATCTTCGCAATCGCCGGCGCCCTTCCAAAGGGCCTCGATGGGTGTTTCCCAATAATCGACCTCGTGCCACAGATCGATGTCTTCCTCGTAACGCATCTGTTTGTTGAAGAACTGGTTGACCACTTTAAGCTGTTCCAGCTCGCCGACTTGCTTTTGCGTGACCAATAAGTGCTGCCAGGCATCAATGCGTGGCTGTCCTTCGCCCAATGGCCCGTACAATGCCTGCGCACGACGGCTGATCAGCGAAAAATCCCAATCGGCATGCAGCCCGCCCAGCATAACGCCGGCCAGCAGCAACGCGCTGCACAGCCAGCGCAACGTGCGAGGGATCGCGAAACATACCGCCAATGCGAGGTATCCAGATCAGGCAGATGGAAATCGGTCGATGGTGCAGGTTAGTCCGGTAAAAAACAATGGCACGGTGAGATCACTGCCGGCGCGCTAAACTTTGTATGGCAGGCGCAATAAAAAGCATCGAGGCCACGGCAGGGCGATCTTTTGTCCGTTTGACAACCAGTCAGGCAGTCACTAGTGTCCCCTTGGATCCAAATTTAACTCAGTCAAACAGGGTGCGTAGTTGTGACACAGAAGCCCAATCCTCTGAACAGCATCAAGGTCAACGGGCCGATTCCCGCTCACCTGGCACGCTCGGTGATCGAAGAGACCCTGCGTTCAGCCATTCTCGACGGTCGCATTCCCTGCGGCACCGCCCTGCGTCAGCAAGATTTGGCCGATCTTTTCGGTGTCAGCCGCATGCCGGTGCGCGAAGCCTTGCGCCAGCTCGAAGCCCAGGCGCTGCTCAATGTCATCGCGCACAAAGGTGCAGTGGTTGCACCGCTGGTCCAGGGCGATGCCGTGGAAACCTATGCGCTGCGCATCCTGCTGGAATCAGAAGCGTTGCGCCTGTCGATCCCGTTACTGGTTGATGAGGATCTCGAACAGGCCGCCCGCTACATCGACGAACTGGAAACCGAAAACAACTACACCGAAATCGGCCGGCTCAATCGGCTTTTCCACATGGCGCTGTACTGCAAGGCGCCGAACCAACGGCTGTTGAGGCTGGTGGAAGACGGATTGAACGAAGAGGAGCGCTTCCTGCGCTTCAACCTCGAAGCCATGGGCCTGGGCAAAATCTCCCAGGAAGACCACCGGGCGCTGTTGCGGGCCGTCGAAGACCGGGACGTCGAGCGCGCGGTGAAATTGCTCGAACAACACCTCAACCGGGGCGTCGAGGTCATCACCCGCTACCTCAACAGCCCCGAAGCGCTGAACAAGAAAATCTCCAGATAAACCACGCCGGCAAGCCTGAGCGAGCAGATTGAACTGCTTACTCTCGCTTGCCGCGTTGCGCTGCGCCCCTCTCCAAAGCCCCGCCCTCGATTTACCCCTCTCAAAACCCACAACGACTCCGCGTCGATAACGCGCCGATGATAGCGGCTGTCGTGATTTACGCTCACTCTTGGGCTGCCAACAAATAATGAACGGGTGACGCACCGCATCAGCGGAGCAGTCTCCGCACCAAGAACCTACGGAAGGAGTCTTGCCACGGGAAAGGAAGAACCTGCGTTGATCCCAGTCAACTTCCACCCCCTCTGACCACTTCAGAAATTCAACTGGAAAGTTACTTCGAGTGAGGCATTCACTCTTTACTTTAATTCTGACTTATATAAGCCGGAAGGAGTAACTGCATCTAAATAAAACTCAAATCAAAAGTTTTATTGGAACTTGTCGCGCGCGAAAAAGTTGAACTTTCAAATAATATAAAAATAACTTGCCCACCACTTTATTCATGTATTAGTTTTTCTCCGCCGCCTTGAATACGGGCGCCAGACCGTCACATAACGACGCATTGCAACTTACCCATATCAATTCGCTTGAGGCCTGCGCTCGTCAGCAGAAAGTTTTAACTAACGATCGCTTATTCATTAAACCGCAACGGTTATATCCAACTCATTTATAGGCTCGCCCATGAAATCGACTAAAGACCGTCTCACCCAGAAGAAAGCAGAACTTAGTGCTCATCCGATCTTTTCCGAAATCAACTCGATGCCGGTATTGCAACGTTTCATGGAAACCCATGTGTTTGCGGTATGGGATTTCATGTCGCTGACCAAACGCCTGCAACAGGAACTGACCTGCGTTCGTTTGCCCTGGCTGCCACCGCGAGATCCGCAGGCGGCGCGTTTGATCAACGAGATCGTGCTGGGTGAAGAGTCTGATGATCGCCCAGCCCAGGGTCACTACAGCCATTTCGAGTTGTACCTGGATGCGATGCGCGAAGTCGGCGCCAGCACGGCGGTGGTCGAACGCTTCGTCGCGCTGCAAAAAGAAGGCGTGAGCTATGACGTGGCGCTGCAAAGCGTGGACGTTGATCCGGCGGCAGCGCAGTTCGTGCGCAATACGTTGCACACCGCGTTGCATGCGCCGGGGCACAGTGTTGCGGCGGCATTTCTGCATGGTCGCGAGAGCGTCATCCCGCAGATGTTCCAGCGAATTCTTGATGATTGGGGCATCGGCATCGAACAGGCACCGACCTTTCGTTACTACCTCGAACGGCACATCGAAGTCGATTCCGAAGACCACGGCCCCGCCGCTGAAAAACTCCTCGCCCGGCTGGTCGATGGCGATGCGCAACGCGAAGAAGACGTCTACGCCAGCGCCCTCGCTGCCGTGGAAAGCCGCATCGCGTTGTGGGACGGCCTGCGCCTGAGCATGAGCGAACCGGTTGCCGAGGTGAACGCATGAACGCCGCCGACTACCAATCTTTTGCCGACGCTTGGGAAAGCCGCGCGACCATCCGTACCCGTCCCCGGCGAGTGCTTGAGAACGACGACAAACTGATCTACCCGTTGAGCCGCCAACCGTTGGTGCTGAGCGAAACCTTCCTGCGTGAATGCCCGGAACAGTGCGACTTTGCGCTGGTGCAGACGCTCTACAAATTCATCAACGACGTGGTGATTTTCGAAACCGAAATCGTCGACAAGACGGCCCGCAGCATCGCCAAGAATCGCTTCGCCGTGGCCTTCCCGTTCGCCTGCCGCTACGACGCCATGACCGTGGTGGTGGACGAGGATTACCACGCGCTGGTGGCCATGGATTTCATGCAACAGACCGTCGCCATGACCGGCATCACGCCCATCGAACTGCCGGACGAAATCGAACTCAGCCGAGCCATTCCAGCGGCCGTGGCGCTCGCGCCGGAACACCTGCGCAGCGCCGTGGAATTGATCTGCGTGGCCATCGCCGAGAACACCGTGACCGGCGATGTCGCGGCGTTCGCCAAGGACGACACGGTCAAGCAGTCGATCAAGGGCCTGATGGCCGACCACTTGCTCGACGAAGGTCGCCACTCCGGGTTCTGGGCGCGGCTGGTGCGCATCTACTGGCACACCGCGAGCGAGGACGACCGCCAATGCATCGCGCAAATCCTGCCGGTGTTCATCGGCCATTACCTGACCAACGACATCCAGAAGTCGTTCGACTTTCGCCTGATCGAGTCCTTGCAGATCAGCGACGCCGCACGCCACGCCCTCAAGAGCGAAGTGTCGGGGCTGGCCTTCCCGATCAATCGCCATCACCCGCTGGTCGCCAACATCGTGCGGTTTTTCCGCAGCAGTTCGCTGCTCGATTCGCCGTGCGTGCAAGACGCCCTCAGCGATTACCTGGTTTAACGAGGAGCCCATCATGAGACGTCTCGACATTCTGCTCATTGGACAAAGCCAGGCCCTGACCGACCTGGCGCTGGAACTTGAACAACACGGTCATTCTCTGGTGCGCCTGACAGCCGTCGACGAGCAGCCGTTGGCTAGCGCTGACTTGCTGATCGACGACGCCAGCCTGCCGATTCAAGACTTCGGTAATGCACCGCGCCTGACGCTGCAACTGGGTATCGGTGAGCCTGGAGTTTCTGACCTGCCGCCGCTGGATTTGCTGTGTAACTACGGTTCGAAACTGTTCACTCGCGTGCCGATCACCGACGAACCTTCGGGCAATGGCCAGGCATTACGCCTGCGGGCAGTGGCAGAACTGGTCGATCACGTGGCGCTGCTGGTCAGCCGGTTCTCTCGCGATGCCGACTATTTTCTGCTGGCCGGTCCTGCTGCTCCCGTTCACTTCGAGTACGTGGAAAACCTGCTCCATCTCGAGAGCCTGGCGTTTTTCCATCGGCTCAACCTCACGGCGGCGCCCGCGCTGCTGGCGCTCAGTCAAATCCCGATGATCGAGCGCCTTGAGCAGCACTTCATCCAGTGTGCCGAGCGACCCGCGCTGAACATTGCCGGCACGTCCCTGAGCTATCGGCATTTGCACGCCCACAGCCGCGCCATCCAGCAACGTTTGCAACCGTTGCTCGCGCAGCATCAGGGGCCGTTGGTGATCGGGATCTGCCTGCCAAAATGCAGCGCGTTGTATGCGGGAATTCTGGCGATTCTTGGCAGTGGCGCGGTGTATCTGCCACTGGAGCCGAGCCATCCTCTGCAACGTCAGCAGTACATTTTGGAAAACGCCGGGGCCGTCTTGCTGCTGCATGACGGTGAACATCCGCTTGCGGCGCAAATGCCGGGGCTCGACATCAGCCGCATTGACATTGGTGATGTCGATCTCGATCAACCCTTGATGCGCCAGCGACCCGATCCAGAGGCGCCGTGCATGGCGCTCTACACCTCGGGCACCACCGGCCATCCCAAAGGCGTATTGCTCAGCCAGGCCAACCTCGCGCACTTCACCGCGTGGTACGCCGACTATGTGCAACTGACCGAACAGAGTCGGGTGCTGCAGTTTTCGTCGTTGAGTTTCGACTCGTCACTGATCGATATCTTCCCGACCCTGCTCCAGGGCGCCGAACTGATCGTGCCCGGCGACGATCAGCGCCGCGATCCGTTGCAACTGGTCGAGCTGATCCGCCATCGACAACTGAGCCACGCCTTTTTGCCGCCAGCGTTGTTGAGCATCCTGCCGCTGGATCAATTGCAATGCCTCGATCACGTGATGACCGGTGGCGATGTCTGCGAACCCTACGTCATCGAGCAGCTCACCCGTCAGGGCAACCTCTACAACCTCTATGGCCCCACCGAAGCGACGGTGTTGATCACCGCGCGGCAACTGCGTACCGGCGACAGCAATCGCACCCTCGGCGCGCCTATCGCTAACAGTCAGGTGCTGATTCTCGACGAGGATTTTCAACCGGTGGCCGAGCAAACCGTCGGCGAGTTGTACATCGTCGGGCCGGGTGTGTGCCTGGGCTACCTGAACAACCCGCAGCAGACCGCCGAACGTTATCTGAACCTGAACCTGCCCAATGGCCAGAGCCTGCGCGCCTACCGCACCGGCGACATGGCGAAGTGGACCCGCGATGGCATCGAGCTGTGCGGGCGACGAGACAATCAGGTGAAGATTCGCGGCTTTCGCGTTGAGCCGGAAGAGATCGAACGCTGCCTGCGCGACAGTCAGTTGTACCGCCAGGTGGCAGTGGTCATCGACAGCCATCGACGGATTCTGGCCTTCCTCGCGCAGCCTCAGGAGGATCAACCCGGCACCGCTCGCGAAGCCCTGAAGGCTCATGCGATGCAGTTCCTGCCGGATTACATGCAGCCCACAGCGTGGACCGAACTGCCGAGCATGCCGTTCGCCAGCAACGGCAAGGTCGACCGCAAGGCGCTGCTGGCAATGCCCGTGAATGTGTCCGAAAACACGCTGCGGCGCTTGCCCGCCAGTGCCGACGAGGCGCTGCTGCTGGAGATCTGGGCTGAGCTGCTGGAGCTGCCGGCCAGCGATATTTCCACCGATGAAAGTTTCTTCAACCTGGGCGGCCACTCGATCCTGCTGTCGCGCATGCTTTTACGATTGCGTGAAGAATTTGGTCGCAGCATCTCGATTAACCGCTTCATCGAATTGCCGACCATCGCCAAGTTGGCGACCTTGGTGCGCGGTTCCGGCACCGAAGAGGTATTGAGCGAAAAGGCCTTGGCCGATGCCTTCCGCGAACTGGATATCCAGCCGTTGCCAGTCAACCGCATGGGCGATGTGCACAAGGTGATCGTGACCGGCGCCAACAGCTTTGTCGGCGTGCACATCGTCGAAGCATTGCTCGCCTGGGGCGCCAGCGAAGTCGCCTGCCTGGTGCGCGATGGCGGCGGGCAATCGGCGGCCGAGCGGTTTGCCCATGCGTTGCGAGAAAACCGCCTGGAGCATCTGGACCTGAGCCGGGTGCGGGTCTACGCGGCGGACATCACGCGTCCGTCATTGGGGCTCGAAGCGGATGTTTACGAGCGACTGGATCGGCAGTTCGGCGCGTTGGTGCATAACGCCGCGAACGTCAATCACGTACTCGATTACGAGTCGCTGGCGCGGGACAACGTCGAGCCGATTTTCGAGTGCCTTCGGTTGTGCGAAGGGCGCAGCAAAAAGATCTTCAATTTCGTCTCGACGCTCTCGGCTTCCAGCACGATTTCCGCCGATGGCCGGGTGCTGGAATTGCCCGCCGCGCAGACCCCGCCGATCTACATCAAGAACGGCTACAACCTGTCCAAATGGGTCGGTGAGCGAATCCTCGAACGGGCTCGCGAACGTGGCGTACGGGTCAATCTTTATCGTCCCGGCAACATCAGTTTCAACAGCCTCACCGGTGTCTGCCAGCCGCACAAGAATCGCTTGATGCTGATGCTCAAAGGCTCGATCCAGCTCGGCCAGGTGCCGGAGTTCGCGCTGAATTTCGACCTGATGCCGGTGGACTTTCTCGCCCGGTTCATCGCCTTCCATGCCAGCCGTTATTCAGCGGAAAAAGCGGTGTTCAACCTGCACAACCCCGAGCCTCTGAGCTGGGACAACTACGTCGCGTCATTCCGTGAGGCAGGTCGGGAGTTTTCCATGGTCAGCGTCGCCGACTGGCAGCAGCAACTGGGTCGGGTCGACAGCGACAACGCGTTGTTTGGCGTGCTCGGTTTCTACCTCAACGGCTTCGAGGAAGACATCGGCGACATCTCAATGATCGGCCACGCCAACGCTCAGGCGGGCGTGCGGCAGATGGGCGCGCATTACCCGGAAAAATCCCCGGCGCTGCTGCGTCGCGGCTGCGACTACCTCAAAGAAATCAACTTCATCTGATTCACTCAACCGGAGCAAAACCATGAAAACCCTACAACCCGACACCCTGATCAAAAATCCGCAAGGCTGCCACGTGGTGTCCTCGGTGGAAGTGCCCGCCGATGCCAGGAAGGTCTGGGCAGTGGTCGGTAACTTCGCCGGCTTCGATCAATTCATTCCAGCGCTGTCGCACATCGAGATGACTGGCGAAGGCGTGTCGTCCCTGCGCAAGAAATTCTTCAAGGACGGCAACCTGGTGGTCGAGCAACTCAACTCCCGGGATGACCAGGCGCTGAACATGACCTGGACCACGATTTACAACACCTTGGGCGTAGCCAATTTATGGGCGGCGATGAGTGTCGAACCGCTGGGCGCGAACAAATCCCGAGCGACCTGGACGATCATCGCCGAACCCGTACAGGGTGGCGCCGAGGCACTGCCGGGGTTCACGGATTTCGTGCAGGGCTTTGCCGATGACTCGATGAACAATGTGTTGAAGCTGTTTGCGTAAGGCATGAAAAAGCCCGCTGTGGATGACTCCACAGCGGGCTCTTTTACATCGCTCGATCAGATTTTGAAGCTGTCGACCAACTGCTTCAACCGGTTCGCCTGCAGGGACAACGCATCGCAATCCTTCAACGTTTCATTGAGGTTGGCCACGCTCTGCTGGTTCAGCAGGTTGATCTGGTTAACGTCGACGTTGAGAGTTTCCACCACCGCCGTCTGCTCTTCGGTCGCCGCCGCCACCGACTGGTTCATGCCGTCGATTTCGCCGATGCGCTGAGTCACGCTGACCAGTCGCAAACCAGCCTGGTTCGCCACTTCGACGCTCTGTTCGCTGGAGACCTGACTGGCGTTCATCGTGGTCACCGCTTCGCGAGAACCGATCTGCAGCGAGGTGATCATCTTGTGAATCTCCTCCGCCGATTCCTGAGTTCGGTGAGCGAGGTTACGCACCTCGTCCGCCACCACCGCAAAACCACGACCGGCTTCACCGGCGCGGGCCGCTTCAATGGCCGCGTTGAGTGCGAGCAAGTTGGTCTGCTGGGAGATGCCTTTGATCACATCCAGAATGTGCCCGATGTTGTCGGTGCTGGCATTCAAGGTTTCGATCTGCGTGCAGGACAGGCTGATTTTCTGCGACAACTCGGTCATCGCCAGAATGGTTTTCTCCACCACCTGACGACCGTCGTCGGCCTGCTCGCTCGCGCCGCTGGCGTGCTGGGAAGCATCGGCGGCGTTGCGGGCGATTTCCTGGGTGGCGGCGCCCAACTGGTTGATCGCCGCGGCGACACTGTTGGTGCGGGCGCTTTGCTCGTCGGAACCGACGATCGAGGCGTTGGACGAGGCCATTACCCGCTGCGACAGGTCGTGAACCTGGCGGGTGGCCGACGACACTTCGGAAATCGATGCGTGAATTCGCTCAACGAACTGGTTGAAAGAACCGCCCAGCTCACCGAATTCGTCTTTGCTTTCCACGGCCAGACGTCGGGTAAGGTCGCCCTCACCCTGAGCGATGTCCTGCATCGCACGGCCCATGGTGGTCAGCGGACGCATCAGCACGTTGATCAACAGGCTCAGCAGCACGGCAATGGCCGTCACGGCGATGAACATCGCGATCAGCGCAGAAGTGCGGAACTGGCTGAGTGGCGCGTAGGCCTTGTCCTTGTCGATCGACAGACCGATGTACCACTCAGCATTCGGCAAACCACTGACCGGCGTGAACGAAAGGATACGGTCCTGCTTATTCAGGGTGACTTCCTGATTACCCTTCTCGATGCGTACGCCAGCGTTCGGGTAAATATCCTTCAGGTTTTTCATCACCTGGTCCTTGTCCGGGCTGACGATCACCTGACCGTCGGCGCTGACCAGGAATGCGTGACCGATGCCACCGAAGTCCACCGAGTTGATGATCTTCACCAGGGTTTCCAGGCTCAGGTCACCACCGACCACGCCGAGCAACTCGCCGTTCTTTTTCACCGGCAGGGCGATGGTCACCACCAGGCCACCGACGGCGGCCATGTAAGGCGGGGTCAACATGGTCTTGTCGGCAGCCACGGCCTGTTTGTACCAGGGACGCTGACGCGGGTCGTAACCGTCGGGCATCTTCGCGTCCGGACGCTGAGTGAACACGCCGTTGGCCTGGCCTACGTAGGTGAACTGGAAGTTCGAGGTCAGGGACGGTTGATTGACCAGCCCGGGAAGGTCGGCATTGGCGCCTTGATGGGCGACGTTTTGCGCGAGGTTTTCCAGCACCAGCACGCGGCCGCTCATCCAGTTCTGCACGCTGCTGGCGGTCAGGTCGCCGGCCTGCTGGACGCTCGATTCAAGGTTTTGACGGATGGTGTTTCGCTGCAGATAGTCGTTGTACAAAGTGAACAACGCAAAAGCCAGCACCACGACGCCGGAGGCGGCCAGAAGGATTTTATGGCTGAATTTGAGATTCATTTCATGGGACTTCTTATGCAAAAAGTGGGGATGCGTTCCGGGATGCAACATTCCATGTAACAGCGCAGGCAGGACTCTGGAGCCGCTCTACTTTGGTGCACGCATGTCTCATCAGGCTGTCGGCACAAACCGGAGAAAACTTAGGCGTTTGTACGAAATGGTCGGCATTCCTGTCAGATACCCGCCGAACGGCGTGCCAAAGCGCCTGATCAGCCTTTTTGGAGTGGCGGCTGTTTGTCCGGCTGTTGCAAATTCCCGGACCCTTGATGACAATGCGACTAATTATCATTTGTGATGTTCGGGCTGTCGCATCCATGTCCTCACCTGAGTTTGCAGTACAGGCGCTTTACAGTAGCCATCACGGTTGGCTCAACACGTGGCTGCGCGCGCGTTTGGGTAATGCAGCCGATGCGGCGGATCTGGCACAGGACACGTTTGTGCGGCTGCTGCACAGAACCGAACGCCTGGAGCTCAAGGCTCCCCGCGCCTTTCTTCGAACGATCGCCCGTGGGCTGGTGATCGACCATTGGCGTCGTGAAGAAATCGAACGCGCCTACCTGGAAACCATCGCCCATTTGCCCGAGTCCGAAACCCCGAGCGTCGAAGCGCGGGCATTAGTGCTTGAGTTGCTGGAAAGCATCGCGCGCATGCTCGAAGGCCTGAAGCCGAAAGTGCGTCAGGCGTTTCTGCTGGCGCAGTGCGAAGGACTTACCCACAAACACATCGCCGAGCAGATGGGCTTGTCTCTGCGTTCAATTGAGCGCTATGTCGCCGACGCGCTGTATCACTGCTACGTGCTGCGGTATGAAACGTGATGCCTGTGGATAACTTGTCGCTGACTCGACGCGGGGAACCGCATCAGCAGGTCGTCAAACAAGCCATCCATTGGCTGCTGAGTCTGCGTAACAACTCGGCTAATGCCAGGCTACGCCAGCAATGCGAGACCTGGCGGGCCGAACATCATGAACACGAACTGGCCTGGCAACGGGTGCAGTCGCTGCAAGCCGAGTTGAGTAGCAACCTGCGGGCAGTGCCCGGTGCTCAAGTGGCCTTCAATACGTTGGAAAACAGCGCCCAGGGACTGGGACGCCGCCAGGCCTTGAAGCTGCTGTCGGGGGCGTTGCTGATGGGGTCGGCGGCGTGGCTGGGCAAAGATGCAATGGGCTGGCAACAGTGGACCGCCGACTTCGCCACCGCCACGGGCGAACGGCGCGGTTTCCAATTGCCCGACGGCACGCGACTGGAACTCAACACCGCCAGTGCAGTGGATCTGGATTACAACGCGCAGCAGCGACTGATCAAACTGACTCGCGGCGAAATCATCGTAACGTGCGGCGGGATCGACGAAGGATCTCCGTTTGATCGACCGCTGCGGGTACACAGTCGCCAGGGTGTGTATGAAGGCGTGGGGGCACGTTTCATCCTGCGGCAGGACGACGACTGCACGCGGCTCAGCGTTACCGGCGGCATGGTCCTCATACATTCACCGCTTGCCGCCGGTGGCACGCCGACCCAGGTGCAGGCCGGGCAGAGTTATCTGATCGATCATCACCAGGCGAAGCTGGCGCCGCCGCTGGACATGGATGCCGGCGCTTGGGTCGACGGGCTGATCGTGACTCGCAATATGCGGCTGGGGGATTTCCTGGATGAAGTCGGGCGCTATCGCCACGGCTATCTGACGTACTCAGCGGACATTGCCGACTTGCGACTGTCCGGGGTTTTCCGACTGGAGCACACCGACAGGTTGCTAGCCATCCTGCCGCAAACCCTACCGGTGCAACTGCGCTATCGCACTCGCTGGTGGGTGACGCTGGAGCGACAGGCCTGAATTATTTTTGGCGGGTTTTGCGGGCAAGTCCGGCTTAGTCAGTAAGCACTTCAATCCTGACTTCAGCGACTTCCTACGGAAACCTACAATGACTGTGCGCGCCACCAGTAAGAACCCTCTTCTTTTCGCCGCCGATTCAGGCGCCCTGCGCTACGCCGTACGCGCTGCGCTGTTCTCCACCGCGCTGGGTGTCGGCGTATTGCCGACACTGGGCGTAGCGGCAGCGGGCAGCGAGGTCAGCAGCCACCGTTACAACATTGCCGCAGGCTCGTTGAGCGATGTGCTCAACCAGTTTGCGCGTCAGGCGGGGATTACCTTGTCGACAACGCCTTCGCAAACCGGGGGTCTTCAGTCACCGGGCGTGCAGGGCGAATATTCGGCAGATCAGGCTTTGCGACGTTTACTCAGCGGTTCGGGTCTGGAGGCCGTGAGTCAGGATGGCAGCAGCTACGTGTTGCGCCCGGTCGCCGAAACCGAAGCGCTGGCATTGCCCACCACCGACATCAAGGGCTTCGCCCTTGGCAATGCGCTGGGCAGCATGGACGGTTACAACGCGACACATAGCCAGATCGCCACCAAGACCAGTACGGCGTTGCTGGAAACCTCGCAAAGCGTCTCGGTGGTAACCCGCGAGCAAATGGACGATCAAGGTTCGCAAACCGTCTCCCAGGCCATGCGTTACACCCCCGGCGTGTTGACCAACCCTTATGGCGCAACCCACCGTTATGACTACGTGGCGTTGCGCGGCTTCAACGATGGTTCGGTGGACAACATCTATCTGGATGGCTTGAAGTCCATGGGGGACAGTGGCACTTACAGCACCATGCAGGTAGACCCGTACTTTCTGGAGCGTATCGATATCCTCAAAGGGCCTTCATCAGTGCTCTATGGTCGCAGCTCACCCGGCGGCCTGGTGGCGCTGACCAGCAAGAGGCCGCTGTATGAGGCCTATCATCAAGTTCAAGCCACAGTGGGCACCCAGGGTCAGCGCGGCATGGGTTTCGACTTCAGCGGGCCGGTGAATGATGACAAACGCATTGCTTATCGCCTGACAGGGCTGGCGGATCAGTCCGACACACAGTTCGATCACAACAAAGAAAAACGCTTCGCCCTCGCGCCTACGGTGAGCATCGATTTCACCGAAGACACCTCGCTGACCCTGCAAGCGTATCTGCAGCACGATCCAGACGGTGGCTATCACGGTGGCGTACCGGCCAACGGCACCATTCATCAGCGCAACGGGAATCGGATCTCCCCGCACTTCTTCGAGGGCGAACCGAGCATTGATGGCTTCCAGCGCGATCAGCAGTCCTTCAGTTATCAGTTCGAGCATCGCTTCAACGATGTCTTCACGGCACGACAGAACTTCCGTTACCTCGACTCCAAAGTGAAACTGGATCAGGTCTATGCCTATGGCTGGACCACACCGACCAGTAATGAGTTGAATCGTTATTACACCGGTGGCGACGAGAAACTTCATGCATTCATTGTCGATAACATGCTGCAAGCAGAGTTCTTCACCGATGCAAGCAAACACACCGTACTGATGGGTGCGGACTATCAGCGTCGCAAAACCGTGGTCGACTGGACCAGCGGTGGTCTTGCCCCTATTGATGCGTTCAACCCGGTGTATGGAAATTCCGATATCGAGTTCTACAGTCCGACCAGCTATCTGCGTCGCCTGGAACAAACCGGCGTGTACCTTCAAGATTTGATCGAGATGGATAAGTGGCGCTTCTCGCTCGGGCTGCGCCAGGACTGGGTGGAAACGTCCGATGAGAATCGGCTGGCTGAAACCGGCCGGGCGGTCGGTACCGAAATCAGTGACAAACGCACCAAGCTGACGGGGCGCGCCGGGGCGTTGTACCTGTTCGATAACGGCATTGCGCCTTACATCAGCTACTCCGAGTCGTTCAACCCGAACTCCTATTCGGACAGTGCGGGTAATCCCCTGGCACCAACTGATGGTACGCAATGGGAGGTGGGTCTGAAGTACCAGCCGCTGGGCACCGACAACTTGTTCACCGCTTCGCTGTTCCGCATTGATCAGGAAAACCTGGCGACCAAACTGCCGCAGGAAAACTTCTATCGCGCCGTAGGTGCTGTCCGCTCCCAGGGCCTGGAACTGGAAGCGCACATGCAGGTGACTGACAACCTTAAAGTCCTCGGCAGCTACACCTTCACCGACATCGAATACGCAAAGTCGATGATCAGCACCTTGAGTACGGCCACTGACGTGATCGAGAACAAGGGCAACTCGCCGACCCAGGCGCCACGGCACATGGCTTCGTTCTGGGCTGACTACACGTTCGATAGCGCGGCACTCGATGGTCTGCGATTGGGTGGTGGTGTGCGATATGTCGGCTATAGCTGGGCCGACGCGGAAAACACCATGAAGGTGCCGGCCTACACGTTGTTTGATGCGTCTGTTGGTTACGACTTAGGCAAAGTAGGGATGAAGGGTGTGGATGTTCGCCTGAATGCGAACAACCTGACGAATGAGTCCTACGTGGCCTCCTGTGCCAGCCTGAACTTCTGCTACTTGGGCGAAGAACGCAATGTCGCCGCGACAGTGAGCTACCAGTTCTAAATCTCTCGTCATTCCAACAAAGCCAGCGCCTGAATTCGGGGGCTGGCTTTGTCGTCTCTGCGGAAACATTCCACTGTTTGGCGATGGCGCTCCTGAGCGTTTAGCGAGCCCACAACGACAAAACCCCTGTCTGCGTTAGCAGACAGGGGTTTCGGAATTCAATCTTGACGATGACCTACTCTCACATGGGGAAACCCCACACTACCATCGGCGATGCATCGTTTCACTGCTGAGTTC
>NZ_JBYTAJ010000055.1:0-23930 GCF_058788075.1 Pseudomonas sp. FW305-20
CGATAGCGGTGTGTCAGTCACCATCAAGTTGACTGACAAACCGCTATCGCGAGCAGGCTCACTCCTACACGGGTTCTTTATTTCAAGTGGCGGAAGCTCTGGACTGCGGAACCGAGCACCACCACGCCAGCCGCAATCGCCACCCAGAATCCGCTGCGCGCGCCGAACGCATCCACCAGCCAGCCGGAACTGGCCGCGCCGATCGCCACGCCAATGCTCAACCCGGTCACCAGCCAGGTCAGGCCTTCAGTGAGTTTGGCCGGTGGCACGATGCGCTCCACCAATGCCATCGCCACAATCAGCGTCGGCGCAAAGAACAGGCCGGCGATAAACACCGCCAGCGACAGCCCGAGAATGTTCGTCGCCAGCAGCAACGGCAGCGTGGTCACCGCCGTCGCCACCCCGCCATACAGGAACAGTTGCGGCAACGGCAGTTTCGAGCGCAACGCCCCGAACGCCAGCCCCGCCATGCACGAGCCGATGGCATACACCGACAACACAATGCTCGCCGCCGCCGGCTGGCCCTGCTGCTGGGCGAAGGCCACGCTGACCACGTCCACCACACCGACGATGGTGCCCATGGCGACCATCAGCAGCATCAGCAACTGAATCTCGCGGGAACGAATGATCGAGCCCTGATGATGCTCTTCATGGGGATGAATCGCCGGCTCGGTGTCACGTTGCAGCACAAACGCCGTCACGCCGATCGCCAGCATCAGCAACGCCGCCAACGGCCCCGCCTCGGGGAACGCCACCACGCACAACCCCACCGACAGTGGCGGCCCGACGATAAAACAGACCTCATCCAGCACCGACTCCAGCGCATAAGCGGTCTGCAGTTCAGGCTGGCCGCGATACACCTCGGTCCAGCGCGCCCGCACCATCGCCGACATGCTCGGCATGCAACCGGCCAGCGCTGCGAACACAAACAACGTCCAGTTCGGCGCCTGCAAGCGCGTGCAAAGCAACACCAGCAACAACGCCCCGCCACCGATCAGCGCCGAGACGGGCAAGATCCGACGCTGGCCGAAACGGTCAACCAGCCGCGAAACCAGCGGCGCACAAAACGCCGTGGCCAAGGCAAACGTCGCCGCCACGGCGCCGGCCAATCCATACCCGCCCTGCAACTGCGAGAGCATGGTGATCAGGCCGATGCCGGTCATGGAAATCGGCATCCGCGCGATCATCCCGGCCAGCACAAAGGCGCAGCTGCCTGGGGCTTTGAACAGCTCGCGGTAAGGGTTTGCCATAGGTGCAGGTCTCAACAAGGGCCTGCAAGTTGCCACAAAGGCTGATCAAGGGGAAAGCTGCTAATTGTTGGTTGAATGTGAAGCCCCCATCGCGAGCAAGCTCGCACACAGTAAATCTACTGTGAACACTCTATTTGTGGGCACTAGAGATCAACTGTGGGAGCGAGCTTGCTCGCGATAAGGCCGGCACAGTCACCTTGCTGTTCCGGGTAACTGAACTCTCTACCGCTCAAACCAGTCAGCTAGTTAAGCCCTTCACCCGAGGCCTTAACCCTCATGCAGATCTCCCTCGACCACCAAGTCACCCTGAGCCTTTATCAGGAGTTTCGCGCCAATGGCTGATCATCATCCCGAACGACAAAGCGCAATCGATGCCCATGGCATCATCGGCGACATGCGCAGCGCGGCACTGGTCAACGACAAGGGCAGCGTGGATTTTTTCTGCTGGCCGGAATTCGACAGCCCGTCGATCTTCTGTTCACTGCTGGATACCCCCGAGGCCGGGATATTCCAGCTGTTCCCGGACTTACCTAACGCTCGCCGCGAACAGATTTACCTGCCCGACACCAATGTGCTGCAAACCCGCTGGCTCAGCGAACGCGCCGTCGTCGAGATCACCGACTTGCTGCCCATCGGCGACAGCGAAGATGACACACCGATGCTGATGCGCCGGGTGCTTGTGGTCAGCGGCCAGGCAACGTTCCACATGCGCTGCGCCGTGCGTCATGACTACGCTCGCGCCAAGACCCGCGCCCGCATGGATGAAGAAGACGTGACCTTCGAGGCCGCCAATCAACCGTCCCTGCGCCTGTCTTCGGATCAGGTTTTACGCATCGATGGCCATGCCGCTGTCGCCGAATTCACCCTCGAACAGGACCAGAGCGCCGAATTCCTGCTCGGCGGTATCGACGACCCTCGGTTCAAGGAAGGCGTCGCCGCGATCTGCCTGGAACGCACCCTGAAGTTCTGGCGCGACTGGATCGGCCAATGCAACTACCGTGGCCGCTGGCGGGAAATGGTCAATCGCTCGGCCCTGGCGCTGAAGCTGCTGACCTCACGCAAACACGGCGCAATCCTCGCCGCCGCGACCTTCGGCCTGCCGGAAACGCCTGGCGGCGAGCGCAACTGGGACTACCGCTACACGTGGATCCGCGACGCCTCGTTTACGGTCTACGCGTTCATGCGCCTGGGCTTCGTCCAGGAGGCCAATGATTACATGCGCTGGCTACGCGGCAGAGTTAGTGACTGCCACGGCAAATCGATGAAACTGAACATCCTCTACGCCATCGATGGCCGCCAGGAACTGCCGGAAACCGAACTCTCGCACCTGTCCGGCCATGGCGGCGCGACACCGGTACGGATCGGCAATCAGGCTTACGACCAGGTCCAACTCGACATCTTCGGCGAGCTGATGGACGCGGTGTACCTGGTCAACAAATACGGCGACGCCATCTCCCATGAAGGCTGGAAACACACCGTGGAAGTGTTTGATCAGGTCTGCGAAACCTGGGAGCAAAAGGACGTCGGTATCTGGGAAATGCGCGGCGAACAACATCACTTCCTGCACTCGCGGCTGATGTGCTGGGTCGCACTGGACCGAGCGATTCGCCTCGCCTCAAAACGCTCGCTGCCCGCCCCGTTCGCGCGCTGGGACCAGACCCGACAGGCGATCTACGCGGACATCTGGGGAAACTTCTGGAACGAAGAGCGCGGGCATTTCGTCCAGTACATCGGCGGCACCGCCCTCGACGGCTCAATGCTGCTGATGCCACTGGTGCGCTTCGTCAGCGCCAAAGACCCGCGCTGGCTCGCGACCCTCGACGCCATCGAAAAGCATCTGGTACGCGACGGCATGGTTTACCGCTATCGCAATGATCACGCCCGGATCGACGGCCTCGACGGCACAGAAGGCGCCTTCGCCGCGTGCTCATTCTGGTACGTCGAATGCCTGGCCCGCGCCGGACGGGTGGAAAAGGCGCATCTGGAATTTGAACAATTGCTGAGGTACGCCAACCCGCTGGGGTTGTACGCCGAAGAGTTCGACAGTCATGCGCGGCATCTGGGCAATACGCCGCAAGCGCTGACGCATTTGGCGCTGATCAGTGCGGCGTGTTTCCTGGATCGGAAATTGAGTGGGGAGAAGAGTTTCTGGCAGCCTTGAGGCCGTGTCGCCACAGGTTTTGTGTAGGCCAAGGCCTGACATTTCATAAACAACACCCCCGTTCACTTCCAGAAAATCCTTTGTTGCCAGCCGTTACATCCCCCCCTACCATCGACCACCAACGGGTACAGCGGAGCTGTCCAACAAAACCCGAATTCAAGGAAACCGAATGACCCAGCGCATCCACCGCAGCATTGACACCCCTCTCAGGTCCGGACTGAACCGCGACGAATTGTGGGAAGCCCATGACAAAGGCCTGATCAAATGCTGGGAAATCGGCCGCCAACGCGCCGCCCGTTTCCCCGAACTCGCCCAACGCTGCCTTGCCGGTGAACTGCCGGTGCTGGGCTGGAAAGGCGGCGTCAGCCGCAGCCTGAAAAAGCTCGAAAAGTACGGATCCCTCAAGTACCTCGCCCAGTGGCAAGGGTTGCGTGGGGAGGATCTGGATATCGATTTGAGTGAAGAACGGGCGTTGACCTGTTCGCGGACCAACATGGTGGTGACGTTTACGCCGGATCGGTCGAAGTACTTCAATCAGGTCGCGGAAATCGAAGCCTAGGAAAAACAGGCGAAGACATCGCCCACCTCACCGGCGGGCGTCGGGCATCACATTCCCGAAGAAGCGCCCGAGGCAACGGTCAAGGCATTACTGGATCTACTGGAAGGCTGACGCTGAAACGCTCGCGATAGGCCTGCGGGGTCACGCCCATGGCCCGCAGAAAACTGCGTCGAAGCGTCTCTTCGCTGCCGAATCCGCATTGCACCGCCACCCGTTTGATCGGCACGCCGGTATCGCTGAGCAAACGCCGGGCGGTCTCGACCCGAATCAGTTCGATGGCCCGGGCCGGCGTCTGGCCGGTGTCGGCGCGGTAATGGCGGACAAAACTGCGTTCGCTCATGCCGGCCTGCAAGGCCAGGGACGGGATGCCCAAATCCTTGGTGAGGTTTTCGCTGATCCAGGCATGAAGTTCGTCGAAACGGTTGCCTTCCTTTTGCAAAGAGAGCGTCACGCTGAACTGCGACTGGCCGCCGGGGCGTTTCAGGAACACCACCAGTTGCCGGGCGACTTCCAGGGCCATTGTGCGGCCAAGATCCTCTTCGACCATGGCCAGCGCCAGATCGATACCGGCAGTGACCCCAGCCGAGGTCCAGACCGGGCCGTCATTGATGAAAATCGGATTGGGCTCAACCAGCAGCCGCGGATGCTGCTGCGCCAACTGCTCGCAACGGCTCCAATGAGTGACCACCCGCCGGCCATCGAGCCAGCCGCTGGCCGCCAGCAAAAATGCCCCGGTACACACCGACGACACTCGCCGACACCCCGTCGCGTGTTCCCGTACCCAGGCCACCAGCGGTTCATCTCGCGCCGCGTCGTAAACGCCCCAGCCACCGGCAATGATCAACGTGTCACTGGCCTCTTCGGGCAACGGCTCGGCCAACAGCGCCAGCCCCGCCGACGACATCACCGCCCCGCCGCCGCTGGCAATCACCGTCGGCGCATAAGGTGGCGGAAAACCTTGCTGGCGGGAAATATCGTTGGCCGAAGCGAACACCTGCAACGGCCCGGTGACGTCGAGCAATTGCACATTGGCAAAGGCGAGCACGTGAATGGTTTTCGACATGATTGGCGTAATTCGTGGGGTTATTGGCGTATGCGCCAAATCCTACGAGCCTAAAGTGAAGTCGTCCACCCACCTCATGAGAAAAATGCCATGACGTTGCAGATCGGTTTTCTGTTGTTTCCACAGGTTCAGCAACTGGACCTCACCGGCCCTTACGACGTACTGGCCTCGCTGCCAGACGTGAAGGTGCATTTGATCTGGAAGGACCTGATGCCCGTCACCGCGAGCACCGGCCTGGTGCTGAAACCGACCGCCACGTTCGACGATTGCCCGCCGCTGGATGTGATCTGCATTCCTGGCGGCGCTGGCGTCGGACCATTGATGGAAGATGAACAAACGCTGGCTTTCATCAAGGCGCAGGCTGCCAACGCGCGTTACGTCACGTCGGTGTGTACCGGTGCGCTGGTGCTGGGTGCAGCGGGTCTGTTGAAAGGCAAACGCGCCACCACTCACTGGGCCTATCACGAATTGTTGGCGCCTTTGGGGGCGATACCGGTGAAGGATCGGGTGGTGCGCGACGGAAATCTTCTGACCGGTGGCGGGATCACGGCGGGCATCGATTTTGCCCTGACCCTGGCCGCGGAGTTGTTCGATAAGGACACGGCAGAGCTGGTGCAGTTGCAGCTCGAATACGCCCCGGCACCGCCGTTTACCTCGGGCAGCCCTGAGACGGCCCCGGCCAGCGTGCTAGAGGAAGCCCGTGAACGCGCCGCCGGGTCGTTGAAACTGCGCTCGCAAATCACCGAGCGCGCGGCGGCGAAACTCGATCAGTTGCCAGCACGCTGATCCATCCCGGCCGGTAGCCAAGGCTTGGCTGCCGGCCCTAAGGGGTGCAGGTTTCGGCAGGCGAAAAAAAACCCGCCGAAGCGGGTTTCCCAAGACCATTACGACTCCCTGTCGGCAGCGATTCCTTGCTTATGGTCGATCATCCGTGATCCCGAGCACTTCCTGTGCTTCGGTTGATGAAGCCAGATTACGCTTAGGATCCAATGTGCAATAGACGACATAGTAACCATCGCGTGTAGGACATTCGCTATAGCCACCCTTCCGAAAACCCTTAGACGGGTAAGGTTTCAGGCGTTGAAGCCGCGAATTTAGCGGCTTGCAGCGGACATTCAGCCGACAAAGTGTGCATCTCGAGAAACGACCGGTGTTTCAGCCACCATTCGAACATGCAGCCATCACTCTGACTGACGCTCGCGTTCCTTGGCATTGACCTTGAGAAATTCTTCGATATTGCTCATCTGCTCATCCCAGCCGCGACTGTCCATGCGGAACGCCTTGAGCCGGCGCGTCTGAGGGATGTGATCGAAACCGGACTCGGTGACCTTGAGTAACGTGCCTTCATCCAGGTCTTCGAGCTCGAACTTCACCAATGTGGTGGGTTCCTGGGAGTAATCGATATCGGGCTCGATCGCGTACGGATGCCAGCGAAACGAAAACACCCGTTCCGGCTCGACCCGCTCCACCAGTACGTTCCACAACAAATGCTCATAACCCGGGTACGTAATCTGCCCCTGGGTCCACTCACCGGCGACAAAACGCTTGCCCTCCAGCGCCACGCCAAACCACTGTCCGAAGGCTTCGGCATTGGCCAGCACACGCCATACCTGCGAGCGCGGCGTTTTGAGCAGGATCTTCCTTTCGATACGATCTGATGCTGGATTCATAAGTCACCTCCTGTACTGAACAGTAGGCCTGTAAGACCACAAGACCAACCCTAAAGTTGTATCAATCGGGTATCGCAATCAACCCTACCTGAAATATTCGGCTGCATTTCAAGGTGTAAGTTCTGGCGTGAAGACGAAACTCAGCGCCCGAAACTGCTAACGTTCAGGGCGACGTTGACTCAGACCAGGACGATTCATGCAGCTTTCACTTACGCAACGTTATCGCGGAGCCCTGCTGGGCCTGGCCTGCGGTGATGCCGTTGGCACCAGCGTCGAGTTCCAGCCACGCGGCTCGTTCAAGCCCTTGACCGACATGGTGGGTGGTGGCCCTTTCAATCTGAAAGCAGGGCAATGGACCGATGACACCTCGATGGCGCTGTGCCTGGCCGAAAGCCTGCTAAGCAAAAACGGCTTCGAGGCGGCCGACCAGATGGCGCGTTACGTGAATTGGTGGCAATGGGGTTATTTGAGCTCGACGGGCGAATGCTTCGACATTGGCATGACCGTACGCGACGCCTTGACGCGTTATCAGCAAACCGGCGAACCGTTCGCCGGCTCCACCAATCCCGGCACGGCCGGCAATGGCTCGCTGATGCGTCTGGTGCCGGTGGTGCTGTATTACTTTCCCGATCGCGACCGGACCCTGGCATTTTCCGCCAACAGTTCGCGAACTACCCACGCCGCACCGGAAGCGGTTGAATGCTGTCAGTTGTTCGCCGAGCTGATCCACCGGGCGTTGCAAGGCGCGTCCAAGGCAGAAATGCTCAGCGTGTCAGAAACGACATGCCTGGAACCCAAAGTGGCCGCTATCGCCCGAGGTGAATATTTCGGCAAACCTGAACACGAAATCCATGGCAGCGGTTACTGCGTTGCTTCACTGGAAGCGGCCCTGTGGTGTTTTCATCAGACTGACAACTTTGAAGCCGCCATCCTGAAAGCCGCCAACCTGGGCGACGACGCCGATACCACCGCCGCCATTGCTGGCCAGTTGGCCGGGGCTTATTACGGAGTGCAGGGCATTCCCGAACGCTGGTTGGAGAAGTTGCATTGGCGTGAGGATATCGAAGCCACGGCTGACGCTTTGCTGGTGGCTGCACACAGACACGAATCCCCGAACAGGCCATAACTTATATGGAGAGGGAGCTGCTTGGGGGCGCTTCGCACCCCAACGGGGGCAAGCCCCCTCGCCACAGGGTTTGCGGCAGACGTCATTATTGGTTGACCGCCCGCTTCGCTACACTGCCTCCCAACTTTCCAGTCACAGCGAGAATCCCCATGCTCCCACGCTTTCTTCTGGCACTGACGCCTCTGCTGTTCACCGCCACTGCTTATGCAATGGACTGCGACAACGCCACCGATCAAGCGACGATGAATCAATGTGCGGCACAGCAACACAAGACGGCGGACAAGGAGTTGAATGCGCTTTACCAGCAGATCAATGAACGTTTGAAGAGCAACCCCGAAAGCAAAAAGCTGCTGATCGGGGCGCAGCGTTCGTGGATTGCGTTTCGGGATGCCGAGTGCAAGTTCTCGAGCGCCGGGGTGGAAGGCGGGAGTGTGTACCCGCTGATCTACAGCAACTGTGTCACGGAGTTGACCAAGGCGCGGGTGGAGACTTTCAAGAATTATCTGAAGTGTCAGGAGGGGGATATGAGTTGCCCGGTGCCTGGGGCTTGATGCTTCGGTGATTGTAAGGGCCTCATCGCGAGCAGGCTCGCTCCCACAGTGGATCTCAGTGTGATCACTATTGTGTGAACATCATTGAACCCTGTGGGAGTGAGCCTGCTCGCGATGGCGTCAGTTCAGACGCCGCAATTACCGGACAAAAACCTGCGCCGTGGTGATCGCCATATCCCCACCCGGCAATTTGATGCTGCCGATCTGCTTCATGCTCTCGGCATCAAAGATCGCCACATCGTTAAACGTCCCCGACAGATAAATCTTGCTGCCGTCCTTGTTGAACGAAATGCAGTAGTAGGAATGATCCAGCGTCGCTGCCTGGAGCATTTTCTTCTCCTTGATGTCGTACTTCGCCAAACGGTTGAGCACGCCGAACATCAGGTTCGGATCCTTCGGCGAGCGCATGCCGCTGAAGTAGATTTCCGTCAACGGGCCGAAGTCGGTGGTTTCGGTCTTGCCGGTTTTCAGGTCGATGCTGAACAGCCCGTAAAGGTACTCGGCGGTCAACGGATCCTGCTTCTTGTCCTTGAATTTCGCGGCGGTGTAGAGCAGCGAGAAGTCATGGCGATAAGTCTGCTGGTTCCACACGTAGAGCACGTCCGGCGCGCTGTAGTTCGGGCGTTTCCAGTGGCGACTGGGGATCAGCACGTCGAACTTGCCGGTCTTCACATCAACCTTGTAGACATCCGCCCCGGCCACGTACAGCGTGCCGTCGTCCCCACTCTGCATGATGGTCAACTGCCGTGGCGCCGGGAAACTGCGCACGGGTTTGGCGTTCATGCCAGCGTTGGTGGCGTATACATCGAGGCGCGGTTGCTGCACTTCGTAGCGATCATTGAGCATCAACGTCGGGTTGGCGATGGTGAACAGTTCCTTGCCGTCATGACTGACGGTGAAGGCGAACATCGACCTGGCTTTCTCCCCCGGCTGCTGGGTGATGCTGGCGTGGAACACCTGCTTGCAACTGTCGAGTTCAACGCCGTAGACATCCGCGTAGTGATTGTTCAACACGTAGGCGGTCTTGCGATCCGGCGACAGCTGCACGGTGCCAGGACCGAAAGCGTCCGGCATTTTGCAGGTCTTGAACAGACTGTCGGTAGCCAGATCAATGATGTGCAGATTGTTCGGGTAATTGGTGGTCACCATGTATTCGTGACCGCTTTGCAGGGCGGTGTTTTCATCGGCCAGAACGTTGAGCGAACAGGCGCTCAGGACGGCGAAAGCGGCCAGGCCGCAGGCTTTAGTGCGAAGCATGCTGGAATCCTTCTTCTGTCCGATTATTTGTCTTTGGGAAAGACAGTCCCGAGGTTGCGCCAGTTCTCATTGGACGCCTGGGCATCCTTGTTCCAGTCCGGGTAGGTGCTCATCATGTCGGGCACCTGGGCCGGCCACCAGCAAGGGTCGGAGCAGCCATAGAGGTCGGCTTCCATCGGCTGGCACAGCGACGACACACCGCCAAAGGCGTCGATTTCCCAACCCGGGTCGGTGGTCGAGGCGCAGCCGGCGACGGAACTCATCGCCACCACTTCTTCGATACGGTTCTCGGCCGCGGCCTCATCCAGTTTCAGCGCTTTGTTATTGATTGCCTTGAGATGTTTCATATCAGTGAGCCTTGCGCGGAGTGATGTAGCTGCTGATAAACGCAGGGTTGTGGGCCATGATCCGGGTGTAGACCTCGATGCCGAAGTCGACCCAGTCACGCATCAGTTCGCAGTAGTGATAGGTCGGGTGGGTCGGGTCGCCGTAACGTGCGTAGCTCTCGTGGTAGCAGCCGCCGGAGCAGAGGTTGCGGATCTGGCAGTCCTCGCAACCGGTGTTGGTGCGGTCCAGGCGCTGGGACAGGAAGTCGTTCAATTCCACCTGTTTCACCCCGCTATGGACATTGCCAAAAGTAGGCAAGGAAGAGCCGGTAAAGCGGTGGCACAGGTTCAATTCACCTTTGTGATCCACCGCCAGCATCTTCAGGCCCGCGCCGCACGGCAGGGCTTTTTTGTGGCCTTCGTGGATGTCGGTGATCAACTGGTGCAGGTTGGAGAAACCGATATTGCGATGCTCCAGCGCCGCTTCCAGATAACGCCGACCGAGTTTCTTCATGTTGGCGAAGACTTCGATCAGTTCGTCGCTGGACAGGTTGAAAGTGCTGATGTCGCCGGAAGTCACCGGGGCAAAGCCGACTTCGGCAAAACCCAGTTCGTTGAACAGGTGATCCCAGATGGTTTCAACGTCGGTGACGCCAGTGGTGAGCGTTACCCGAGCCCCAACCGGACGACTGTTGTAGCGCGACAGCAACATCTCGGCCTTGCGCCGCACCACGTCGTACGTGCCCTGCCCGCCCACCGTGATGCGGTTGCGGTCGTGCACGGTTTTCGGTCCGTCGATACTGACTGACAGGCCGAAACGGTGGGCGTTGAGGTAGTCGACGGTCTCTTCCGTGAGCAGCGTCGCGTTGGTGGTCATGACGAACTCGACGAACTTGCCGGCCTCGCGGAAACGCTTCTCGCAATAGTCGACCATGTACTCGATCAGCTTGCGATTGCTCAGCGGCTCCCCGCCGAAAAACACCACAGTGAAACGCTCTTCGTCCGGCGATTCACGCAACAGCATTTCCACCGAGGCGACCGCGGTTTCGACGTCCATTTTCTTGCCGGCCGACGGCTTGTCCAGGTCTTCCTTGTAGCAGTAGGTGCAGCTCAGGTTGCAGCCGGTATTGACGTTGAGCACCACGGTATTGATCGCGGTGCGCTCGACCCGTTTGGTGCCAATGTCCGGGGTCAGCGGCGAGCCGTCGCTGACCAGTTCCAGGGCCATCAGCTCACGCAAGGTCTCGGTGATTTCCTCGCCGTTGAAGCGCGCGGCCAAGCGCTGGATCAGGTCGTCCGACGAACAGCCGGGACCGCGCAAGGTATCGATGATGGTGCCGGTCAGCTCATCGCTGGCGAACAGCGAACTGCTGGGAATGTGAAACAGCATGCGGTCGGCATCGACGTGCACTTCGTGCAGATTCCGCTCGACCAGATTCAAAATAGCGCCCATTGCAACCTCCTGTGCAAACCCCGTTCTACGGGGCTCGCGGTCATTCCAAAAAAGTGTCTGAAACCCTGCAAATCAGCCAACTCATGGAATGGGTGGATTGTTCCAGCGTTGCACGGTGACGATCATGTGGCCTTCGCCGGTCAGGGATTTCCCTGCATCGTCGACGGCGGCGATCACCTTGAGATTGCCGGCATTGTTGGTGGACATTTTGCGCTGCGGGTTTGGCCCTGCATCGCCCGGTGTGAACACGCCGCTGTCAGCCTGCATGGTGCCGGCAAACTTGACGTCCTCGTCTTCCTTGGCGCGGTCGTCGAACGCTTCGACCGACCACTGCGCCGGGAACACGCCGATGCGATACGGCTTGCCGTCGGCGCCCTTGCCCCAGGCTTCGGCATCGAAACGACCCTGGACTTTCGGCGTCGAACCGCCGCCGTCGCCGATCCGCGCCACCGAGAACTCGGGCACGACTTTGACTTCGGCGATCTTGCTGTAGACCGACAGGGTCGGGCCTTTCAGCGTGCCGACGGTGACGTTGCGCAGACCCGGTTGAGCAGTGGCCGCGGCCTTGAGCTTGACGCGCAGGCGCTCTGGCGTTTGCTCCAGCACCTCGACCACTTCCACGCCTTTGCCGAAGTCCGGTTTGCCGGAAAGACCGCTGCCGATCAGAGTGACTTCAGTTTCAGCGCCAGCCTTCAGGTAACCCGGCTGCACCGCCAGCAAACGGCTGCTGCCCTGCTTGGCGGCGACGAAATCCAGGCCACGCTCGTCGTGCTCGGCCTCGAACATCCGGCCCTGCATCGCGTTGCCCTGGGCGGCGAACACCTGGCGCATGGTCACGCCGTCGATGGTCACATTGCCGCGCCATTCGTAGCCGGTGTAGAGAATCGCGCTGCCATCGCCGTTGAACGGACTGCCGTCGGCGTATTGGCCTTTGACGCGGACTTTGAATGTGTCGCTGCCATCGGCCGTGACGCTCATCACGCCGGCCAGTTCACCCTTGCCCGGCAAGTGGCCGCTGAAGCTCCAGTCGCCCACCAGCGCCTCGGCTTTCGGCGCGCTGCTCTGCCACTTTTTCCAGGCTGGATTGTCCAGCGGATAACGCTTGGCCAACAGCGGCACCATGTCTTTGCGAGCCAGGTCGAACCAGTCGCGGTCGCGAGACAGTGCCTGGTATTCCAGGGACGGCCATTGGCCGAGGTGGAAGTTCACCAGACGCTCCCATTCCTGAGCCGGACGCCGTTGCAGGGCAACCCGCGCACCGGAGTGGCAGCGGCCGCACATCTGGCTGGTCTGGTCGTCGAATTTCTCGACGGTATTGAGTCGACGTTCCAGCGCATAACGCACGCCATCGGTTTCGCTTGGGGCCAGGCCCTGGGTGTCGGCCAGGTATTTGACCAGGGTGCGGCGGTCGTCATCGCTGATCTGCAAACCGTGCATGATCTGCATCCGGGCGATGCTCATCAGCCAGCCTTCCGGGGTTTTGCGCTGGTGACTGATTCGGCTCAGGGCGTTATCGGCTTCGGGGGTATGACAGCCCTGACAGGTTTCCTTGAGGATGGTCTGGGCGTCGCGGGCTGCCAGGCTATAAGGCGAATGCAGCGCCGCACAGGCGGCCACGGCCAGCAGACTGGCACTCAGGCCTGATCGGAGTTTTCTCTTCATCAACGTCGAACCTCGCACGGTGCTTTCTTATTGTTGTGGCTTATCGTTTTTATGGTTTCTGCCGTCGGCGGCGCACCGCTGACGGAGGCAAGAGAAACGTCTGCAATGAGCAATACACGGAGCGTGCCAGCTTGATAATTAGCTTTTAAATCAACTAGTTACGATAAAACAACGACATTGCGACAACGCTGGACGTGACTACCTGCGTCTAATATCGCGACACGTGTTGCAGTCTGAGACAAGCATAGATGGCCCGATCGGAACAGCTCATCGGTCGACGATTGACGTTGCTCCCCTGCAAGCGCGAAATGGTCGTTCACCGATTGCCACCAGGGGATAAGAAAATGGCAAGCATCACTGTCCTGGCGGGGGACTTTCTGCAAGGTGATGGAGAGTACAGAGACGGCGTTTTCACCCTCAGAACGTCGCTTCATCCATGGCCGGGCATTACCCTCCCGCTCTCATCGTTCAAGCGAGTGGAAGTGGCCAATGAGGATTCGATCAACAACATCAAGGATGCCATCGGCTTTGGCGTGGCCGGGGCCATGCTGTTGGGGCCCATCGGCGCAATTGCCGGGTTCATGCTGGCCGGCAAGGAAACCGAGGTGACCTTTCTGGCGACACTCAAGGACGGCAGAAAACTACTGGCTGCCGTGGATGGCGACACGTTCGAAGAAATTTCCCGTAAGTTTGCAGCTTGATCAATCGGCGCGGGCCGCACCGTCTTACAACGGTGCGGCGTGACGCCGGTTCAAGTATTAAAGGTGGGGTGAATGCCTTTGTGCACGTCGATCTCGTGCCGCATGTCTGCTACCAGCGACGCGATTGCATGAGGACTGTCCAGCGTCCACAGCGGAACATGGGTGGCCACCAGGTCCACTTTGCCGGTCATGCAATCACAGACCCGAATCGTCAGGGACTGGTCTGCCTCCATGTGGCAAGTACAAACGGACGGCAGAAAACTGTGTTCAATGATGTTTTGAATTTCCAGTGTTGAAAGGAACATCGATACCTCCCTCACGCCAGATGTATTGCCGGATGAACGGTCCGTCACTTCACCCACCGATCCAGAAAATCTTAATCCTCAATAATCGACACCTCAAGGTCGCCACCCGGTTGCTCGTCGTCTCATAGCTGTCGCAATTTGCAACAACCTCACAGCGCCCACGATATCCTTTGAGCCCCCAAACCCCGTCAACCAAGGGCAGTCCTGCCTTTGCGGGCACTTGGCACAGCCATTGCGAAAGCCCTGTTCTCACGAACAACAAGAGGCCTCGCCATGTCACTCCCTTATCTGCTTCCTGCCACCTCGGCATTCATCCAGCGGGCCCCGCGCATGCTTATCGGCGGCGACTGGGTTGAAGCCGCCGACGGCCAGACCATGCCCCTGCACAACCCGGCCACCGGCGAAGTGCTGTGCGTAGTACCGCGGGCCACGCCCGAGGATGTCGACCGCGCCGTGCTCGCCGCCCGTCAGGCCTTCGATGATTCGGCCTGGACCCGCACCCGACCTCGGGAGCGGCAGAACCTGTTGTGGAAACTCGCCGACCTGATGGAGCGCGACGCCGAACTGCTGGCGCAACTGGAATGCCTGAACAACGGCAAAAGTGCGGCGGTGGCCCAGGTGATGGATGTACAACTGTCCATCGACTTCCTGCGCTACATGGCCGGTTGGGCGACCAAGATTGAAGGCTCCAGCGTTGAAGTATCGTTGCCGTTGATGCCCAACGATCAATTCCACAGTTTCATTCGCCGCGAAGCGGTGGGCGTGGTCGGCGCCATCGTTGCCTGGAACTTCCCGCTGCTGCTGGCCTGCTGGAAACTCGGCCCGGCCCTGGCCACCGGTTGCACCGTGGTGCTCAAACCCGCCGACGAAACCCCGCTGACTGCACTGAAACTCGCCGAACTGGTGCTGGAAGCCGGTTACCCCGAAGGCGTGTTCAACGTGGTCACCGGCACCGGCATCACGGCGGGTTCCGCCCTGACCCATAACCCGCTGGTGGACAAACTGACCTTCACCGGCTCCACCGCCGTGGGCAAGCAGATCGGCAAGATCGCCATGGAGTCCATGACCCGGGTGACTCTCGAACTGGGCGGTAAATCGCCGACCATCGTCATGGCCGACGCCGACCTGAAGTCCGCCGCAGCCGGTGCCGCCAGCGCGATTTTCTTCAATCAGGGCCAGGTGTGCTGCGCCGGCTCCAGGCTGTATGTGCAGCGCAAGCATTTCGACAATGTAGTGGCGGACATCGCCGACATCGCCAATGCCATGAAGCTCGGCAATGGTCTGGACCCTACAGTGGAAATGGGGCCGCTGATCTCGGCGCGTCAGCAGGAGCGGGTTTACGGTTACATCGAAAAGGGCCGGGAAAGCGGCGCGACCATCGCCTGCGGCGGCGAACAATTCGGGCCAGGCTTTTTCGTCAAGCCGACGGTGATTGTGGATGTCGATCAGAAGCACTCATTGGTGCAGGAGGAAATCTTCGGGCCGGTGCTGGTGGCGATTCCGTTTGATGACGAAGCCGATGCGTTGCGCATGGCCAATGACAGCCCTTATGGGCTTGGGGCGAGTATCTGGTCGAACGATCTGGCGGCGGTGCACCGGATGATTCCGCGGATCAAGTCCGGTTCGGTGTGGGTCAACTGCCACAGCGCACTGGACCCGGCGCTGCCGTTTGGTGGGTACAAGATGTCCGGGGTTGGGCGCGAGATGGGGTACGCGGCGATTGAGCATTACACCGAGTTGAAGTCGGTGTTGATCAAGTTGTGACACGCTGATCGTTCCCACGCTCCGCGTGGGAATGCCGCCAGGGACGCTCCGCGTTCCGCTTTGGGATGTGACGCAGAGCGTCACTCGATGCATTCCCACGCAGAGCGTGGGAACGATCAGTCTGTGTCAGGGTTTGAAGCCTTGCGACAGTAACCAACTGCGGACCACCCTTCCCTGCTCCACCGTCAACCCCGCCAATACCTGATCAGCAGATTCAGTGCCCAACCGCCGCACCAACGGCGCCAGCTCAACCCCTTGCACATGCCAGATCCCCAGCGGCTGATCCGCCGTGATCACCACCTCGGCCTCATCCACATATCCATCGCGCAGCACCGGTGCACGCTCGATTCTCAACGAGGAAAAATCCGCCTCGGCATGCGCCACCTCAGCATCCGGCCACTGCCGCCGCGCCTGCCAGAACGGCTGATCCAGCCACCGCTGCTCATCGGCATAAAAATCCCGCCCGATCCGCGCAAAACGCAAAAACAACTGCTCCACCCGCTGCTGATGAAAGCGCTGGGCCAGCGCCGCTCGCTCGGGTTTGCGCAACAACGTGTTGATCACCGTTGGCGCCTGTAACGCCGAGGACAAGGACTGAAAAATCCCGTTGCCTGACAGCGGATCCACCGCCATCGCCGCATCCCCTACCCGAATCCAGTGATCGCCACACACCTGCGGGCACAGAATCGCGGTGCTGCTGCGGGCATGCAGCTGTAGATCGTGTTCAGGCTCGACATCAAAAAACGCCCGCGCCAACGCCGAACCTTGGCGCCGTTGACGACAGTAGTCGAGCAATTGCGCTTTGCCCGGCAACTCAGCACTGGCCACGTCCACCGTCCATTGCCAGTAACACTCACCGTCGGCTCGCCGGGCCATCCAGGCCCAGCCGTCCTCAAGGCTTTCCACCGCGCTGGCGGTGCTGCCCGGCGCACCTTGCCAGCGATTGAGCAGGCTGACCGTCTCCGGCCCGCGCAGGCCTTCGCCGAGCGCAGGAGCCTGACGCCCGCGCGCCTCGACCAGAAAATCCGCCAGCAGCGCCTCGCGCCCTTCGACCTCGACCCGATGCCCCGAAGCCGATGACTGCACCGTCAGCACTCGGCCTTCGATCAGCTCAACGCCCGCCAGGCGCAGATCCTCGCGCAAGCCTCGATCAAAGCTCGGGCGATCCAGTAAAAATTCGATGTTTTGCGCATGCTGCTGACCGTTCCATGACACCTGCCGCTGAGACGGCAGCGCCGCATCCGCCAAAGCTTGATGAAGCCCCGCGCCACGCAAGGCTTCCAGCACCCGAAGGGAAACGCCTTCCAGCGCCGCAAATCGCCGCCATTCGCTGACCAGCGTCACGGGATAACCGAGCCGACGCAAACCCAAGGCAACCGCCGCTCCCGCGGGCCCTGCGCCAAGGATCAGAATCATGCGCCGAAGCGCCGTTCAGGGCCGCGATAGCGGGCGTTTTCTCGCAGCCACTCAATGACCTGTTCGTTGCTCGCCTCGGGATGTTCAACCAGGAAACCCGCAATGTGCCCGCTCAACGCCGCGCAGCCGAGGCTGGCGCCGGACTGCCCCGGATAGGTGCCATGCACACACGCGGCAAAATCCGCTTGAGCGCTGTTGAGCCACGACCATTCCTGTTCGGCGCAACGGGCATCGCCGGTCACCCGCAGCACCTGTGGATAATTCGCCGGAAATACTCCTTCGCCCTGCGCCGGGCTGGACGCACACAGCAGGATGCCCCGCGCCACCGCTGCCGCGCAGGCTTCACGCAACAGGCTGCGATCCTGCCGCAGACCGAGGCTCAAATTGATCAGCCGAACGTCCTGCGCCACCAGCCAGTCAATCGCCGTGGCAATCTGCAACGCGCTGGTGACCCCGCGCTGGTCGAACACCTGAGCCACGCAAAATACCGCCGACGGCGCCCGTCGACCGATGGCCTCGATCACCGCGCTGCCGTGGCCCAGCGGATCGTCGCGCAAATCGCTTTCGGCCAATCCATCGGCCAGCAACGAAAAGCGCCGCCCGGCGACCACTTGCACCCGCTGCGCCGCCGAGTGCCCGCTATCCACCACACCAATCCGCAGCTCAGGCTTCATGCAGCACCGTTTTTGAAGTGAGTACGCCGTCGAGCAATTCAAAGCGCAAATCGGCATCGGCCAAGGTTGAAGGACGATGGCTGATGAGGATCCGCGTGCGCCCGGCAAACAGTCGGTCGATGGCTTCGATGACTTCGCGCTCGGTGGCTTCATCCACCGCCGAGGTCGCTTCGTCCAGCACAAGAATCAATGGGTCCTGCAACAGCGCCCGGGCGATGGCGATGCGCTGTTTCTGCCCACCCGACAACTGCTGACCGCGTTCGCCCAACGGACTGTCGAGGCCTTCGGGCAAAGACTCGATCAGGCTGTCGAGTTGTGCCAGCCGAGCGACTTCGGCAATCGCTTCACGGCTGGCGTCCGGCACCGCGTAGGCGAGGTTGTCGGCGAGGCTGCCGCGAAACAGCACGATGTCCTGACTGACCACGGCAATCCGCCGACGCAACTGGAAAAGGTCCAGTTCGCGCAGATCGACCTCCCCCAGTAAAACCCGGCCGGACTGCGGATCGTGGTGCCGTTGCAGCAGGTCGATCAGGGTCGATTTGCCGACCCCGGAGCCGCCGCTCAGGGCGACTTTCAAACCGTAGGGAATTCGCGCTTCGATGCCGCGCAATGTTGTCGGCCGACCGGGGTGACTGAAGTGCACATCGTCAAAACGCAGCTCGCCGGAAGTCGGCATCGGCTGCGGCGTGACCGGGGTGAGTACGGTGGGTTCTTCACCGCGCAACTCCATCACGCGCCCGAGGCTGACGGTCATTCGCTGGACCGCGACATAGAGCCCCAGCAAACTCTGCACCGGTCCGACCGCCATGCCCAGATAGGTGGAAAACGCGATCAACGCGCCCAGTTGCCAAGTCCCCTGCACCACCCAATACCCGCCGATCAGGAACGCGCAGGCACGGGACAGGGACGTCAGCGTGCCGGGCACCGCCTGGGTGAAAAACTCGGTGACTTGCAGGCGCAGCAACTGGCTCATGTAGCCTTGGCCCAGGGTTTCCAGGCGCCGCGATTCACGCTGTTGCTGGCCGGCGGACTGGATGAATTTCATCACCGGCAACGTCTCGACCATGAACGAGGACATGTCCGCCGAACGCTCACGCAATTGCCGAACATCGCGCTCGACCTTGCGCCGCATCCAGCGCAACCAGAGGACGTCGAGGGGAATCAGCACTAACGCCAGCAGCGAGAGTTTCCACGACAGGGTCAGCAGCATCGCCACGGCGCAGACCAGGCCGATCACGCTCGATACCGCCGAGAACAGCGAGTCCACGGCAAAGCGCTGGATCTCCGCAACATCGCCATCGAGGCGCGACATCAGGTCACCGATTCGGCGCTGTCCGTAGAAACTCGGCGAGAGGGTTTGCAGATGTCGATAGAGGTCATCGCGCAGGGCAAACAGAATCCGCCCGGACAGCCGCGTGTGCAGGTAACGGTTGATCCCCGACAGCAGCGTTCCCAGCAGCCCGGCCACGATCATCAGCCCGGCGATCAGCACCAGCATCGGGAAGTTGCGTGCGAGCAAACCATCGTCGATCAGCAGTTTGGTCAGCCAAGGCTGGACCAGCACCAGTAACGAGGCGCAGACCGACAGCCCGAGCAGCCCGGCAATCGCCAGACGATGGGGCCGTACGAAGCTGTACAGCCAGCGCAACGCCGCTTGCAGGGCTTCAGGGTCCTGGCTGTCGATCAGCCGAACGATCAAGCGCTGCATCACGAGCGCAACTGTTTGAGCTTGCGATACAAGGTCGCGCGGCTGATGCCCAAGGCGTCGGCGGCGGCCGAGACGTTGCCCTGGTGAGTGTCCAGGGACTGACGAATCAACTCCAGTTCATTTTCGCGAATGCTGCCGGCCTGAGGACGTTCGCTGGCGCTTAACTCGTCGAGCATGCTGTCGGGCAAGTGGTCGAGGGTGAGTACGGTGTCCCCCGGCTCGCGCATGGCCAGCGCGGTGCGCAAGACCATTTCCAGTTGGCGGATGTTGCCCGGCCAGTGATAGCCGCCGAGCAAGCGGTTCAAATCGTCATGCAGAACCATCGTCGGCGCACCCAGTCTGGCCAGCAGGCGCGTGACCAGAGCGCTGAAATCCTCACGTTCGCGCAAGGCCGGGAGCATCACGCTAATGCCGTTGACTCGATAAAACAGGTCTTCACGAAAGTGTTTTTCCTCGACCAGTCGCTTGAGGTCGCGGTGGGTGGCGCAGATCAGTGCAATGTCGATGTCTTGCTCTTCACCGGCACCCAGCGGTGCCACTTTACGGTCCTGCAACACCCGCAACAGACGGGCCTGCAAGGCCAGCGGCATGTCCCCGATTTCATCGAGAAACAAGGTGCCGCCGTGGGCCTGTTGCAGCCGACCGA
The DNA here is from genome assembly GCF_058788075.1 of Pseudomonas sp. FW305-20. Classification (NCBI taxonomy): domain Bacteria; kingdom Pseudomonadati; phylum Pseudomonadota; class Gammaproteobacteria; order Pseudomonadales; family Pseudomonadaceae; genus Pseudomonas; species Pseudomonas sp. FW305-20. The sequence continues at coordinate 20,293 of NZ_JBYTAJ010000055.1, forward strand.
TCATCCCCCCGCGACGGGAGCCGGTGAACGCGCCTTCGCGGTAGCCGAACAGTTCCGACTCGATCAGGCCTTCGGGGATCGCCGCGCAGTTCACCGCGACAAAGGGTTTGTCGCAGCGGGTGCCGGCCATGTGCAGGGCGCGGGCGATGACTTCCTTGCCGGTGCCGGTTTCGCCCAGCAGCAACACCGGCAGCTCATTGGCCAGGCCTTGACGGGCCATGCGCAAGGCTCGGGCATAACGGACATTGCTGCCGGCCAGGAATTCGAGATCCGGTTGTGCTTTGGCGGTTTTCGCCGGGCTGCGCGGCGGCGTGCTGACGTTGATCGTACGCTGCGGCGCGCGCAGGGTTTTGTAGAAGAACTCGCCTTTGGCGGTTTGCAGACTGCCGACACCGCCCTGATGCAGACGCGACAAAAGTTGCAGGCCATCGACGCCCAGAAACTCTTCACAGCGGCGACCGACCAGCGCCGATCGCTCGGCATGCAGCAACTGACAGGCCTGGGCGCTGACCGCGAGAATCTGCCCGCCAAGGCTCACGGCCAACAAGCCCTGCCAAGGGGATTCGAGGTACTGCCGACGGCTGTGGAAGGCCAGGACGATCTCGTCCGGATAACTGGCGTTGAACACCCGGCTTTCGATCTGGCTGACGGCCATGGCCAGCAACGCAGTGCTGTCGTGAACGCGGCCGAGCGGACCTTCGCGGGTCAGATCGAGTACGCCGAGGATGTCGCCCTGCGGACAATGGATCGGCACCGAGGTGCAGGAGAAATCGGTCAGGCGATCGAGGTAATGTTCGCCGCAATCGATCATCGTTGGCCGGGCCTCCACCAGTGCGGTGCCCAGCGCGTTGGTGCCGCGAGCGGCTTCGCTCCAGCAGGCACCTAGGGTGATGTCTTGCAGGCCGCTGCCCTTGAGGCGATCGGCGCGGCCTTCGACAGCTAGAATGGTGGCGTCGGAATTGGCGAGGATGACCAGCCCTTCCTTGCCCTGACGTTCGGCCAGGTAATCGATGGCCGGCAATGCTGCATCGATCAGCAGCCGATTGCTCGCCAACAGCACGTCGAGGCTCGCGCTCGATTCCAGCGCCAGTTCGTGCTTGGCATTGAAATGCACACCATGGCTGAGGCTACGCCGCCACGACGCGTCGATTTCCGCCCGCAACACGCCATCCGGGACTTCGCCCTCGAGATGGAGTTTTTCCCGGGCCAGCCGAGCTTCATGGTGCAACGTGGGATGAGTTGTTTTTATTAGCGTCATCAAGCGCTCCGGATCGGTCCGCCCTGCGCTTTTTTAAGATCAGCGCCCTGGCACAATCTTTACGTTAACGTCAGGGCGATGGCAAGTGCCTTATGGCGCTTGCGTTTCATCCGTGGCACCGCGTCATCGTTCATCGCGAGCAGGCTCGCTCCCACGAGTTCACCGTCGTCCAGAAATCTGCGGTTCAACTCAGTCAAGTGTGGGCAGCACGTCCTCGGCTTCGTTATGGCTCAAGCCGCCGACACACGGAATAAATAGCGAGCGCTTACACGTGAGGGGCGCCCGGTGCTTTGCTCGGTGTGGCGTATTGCGGCTTCAGGTGGCCGTCCTGATCGAGTAGCCAGGCATCCATGATCTGCCGTACCACGGGACCTGCGACGCGACCGCCGGCCTCGCCGTTTTCGATCATCACCGAGATGACGATCTTCGGATGTTCAGCCGGGGCAAAACCGACGAACAAGGCGTTGTCGCGGTTACGCTCCAGGGTTTTCGCACGGTTGTAGCGCTCGCCTTGCTTGATCGCCACCACTTGCGCGGTACCACTCTTGCCGGCGATGCGGTACTGAGCGCCCTGCGCTGCCGCGCGCGCAATCCCGCGAGCGTCGTGCATCACCATTTGCATGCCGTGGTTAACCTGCTCCCAGTCACGCGGGTCTTTCAACAGGATGTTTGGCATTGGATGGTCATCCACTGGCGCAACACCGTCCACGGTTTTGGCCAGGTGCGGGCGATTCCAGACACCTTTGTTGGCGATCAGTGCCGTGGCCTGGGCGAGCTGCAATGGGGTGACCTGCATGTAACCCTGGCCGATGCCAAGGATCACAGTCTCACCCGGGAACCACGCCTGACGGCGCGTGGCACGCTTCCAGGCTTGCGATGGCATCAGGCCGGCAGACTCTTCGAACATGTCCAGCGAGACTTTCTCGCCGAGGCCGAACATGGCCATGTAGTCATGCAGTCGGTCGATGCCCAGCTTGTGGGCCAGGTCGTAGAAGTAAGTGTCGTTGGAGCGCATGATCGCCGCGTCCATGTCCACCCAGCCATCGCCGCTGTGGTTCCAGTTGCGGTATTTGTGATCGAAGTCCGGGAGTTGGTAGTAACCAGGGTCGAAGACGCGGGTCTGCGGGGTAACGACGCCGGCGTCGAGGCCGGCAATGGCCACTTCCGGCTTGATGGTCGAGCCCGGTGCGTACAGGCCGCGCAGCACGCGGTTGAACAGCGGCCGGTCAATGGAATCGTGCAGCGCGGCGTATTCCTTGAAGCTGATTCCGGTGACGAACAGGTTCGGGTCGAAACTCGGCTTGCTGACCATCGCGAGTACTTCGCCGGTCGACGGGTCGAGAGCTACCACCGAACCGCGACGATCACCCAAGGCTTCCTCGGCGGCTTCCTGAAGTTTGACGTCGAGGCTCAGTACGATGTTTTTGCCTGGGATCGGGTCGGTGTGCTTGAGCACTCGCAGGACCCGGCCTTGAGCGTTGGTCTCGACCTCTTCGTAACCCACTCGGCCGTGCAACTGCGACTCGTAGAATATTTCGATGCCGGTCTTGCCGATCGATTGAGTGCCACGGTATTCCACCGTGTCCAGGGCTTTGGACTCTTTCTCGTTGATGCGGCCGACGTAGCCGATCGAATGCGCAAAGTGCGCGCCCATCGGGTAGTGGCGAACAAATTGTGGCTCTACGTCGATCCCCGGCAGACGGAATTCGTTGACCGCCAACACGGCGATCTGTTCTTCGCTGAGCTCGTAGAACAAAGTGACCGGCACGAAAGGATGCCGGGCCTGCTTCATTGCCTTGTCGAACAGTGCTCGATCTTCTGTCGGCAAGTGCAGGAGGCTGACGACTTCATCCAACTCCTCTTTAACATCGGAGGCACGTTCGCGGGTGATGGTCAGGTTGAAGCTGGGGCGGTTGTCCGCCAGAACCACGCCATTGCGGTCATAGATCAATCCGCGTGTGGGGGTGATCGGCAGGACGTGGACACGATTGTTTTCAGAGATTGTCGAGTGGTAGTCAAACTCGACCACTTCCAGGACATACATGCGCACGACCAGCGCGCAGGTAATGGCAACAACGAACAGGGCGCACGCCATCAGTCTTTTGTTGACCAGACGCGTCTCTTTTTCGTGGTCCTTTATGGGTATCGGTTGGGGCATTTCTGCAGCAGCTCTTTGACTAAAAAGGGGGGCGCCAATCCGTATGCTTGAAATCAGTCCGTTAAAAAAACGAGCTGCACCATACCAAAAACCGGGCGGTCAATTTAGTGGGATTTCTTCTAACGGGTGCGCCTTTTTCGCTACTGCACTTTCCCGCGGACAAAAACAAAACCCCTACCTGCATACGCAGATAGGGGTTTCGGAATTTAATCTTGACGATGA
>NZ_JBYTAJ010000056.1:0-22509 GCF_058788075.1 Pseudomonas sp. FW305-20
ATGCAGCCCGTGACGCTCCGCGTCACTGGACGCGGAGCGTCCCTTGAGGCATTCCCACGCAGAGCGTGGGAACGATCTTATTGCACCGGATCACTCACCGGTTTGGCGATGATTGCTTTCAGTTCGCTGGTCATCGGGAATTCCAGGTTCAGGCCTTTGGGCGGAATCGGCTGTTGGAACCAGCGGTTGTAGATGCCGTTGATTTCCCCTGAGCTGTACAGATCGGCAAGTGTCGAGTTCACCAATTCGAGAAACTGCGGGTCACCTTTGCGCACCATGCAGCTGTAGATTTCCCGCGACTGCTCCTCGCCCACCACCACCCAGTTATGCGGATCGCGGGCCTTGGCGCGTTCGCCGTAGAGCAGCGCGTCATCCATGTAGAACGCCGCCGCCCGACCCGACTGCAGCATCTGGAACGCTTCGCCGTGGTCCTCGGCGCTGATCACGAACATATCGATCTTGTGATCGATGTTGTAGCTCTTCAGAAACCGCTCGTTGGTGGTGCCGGCGGTGGTCACGACGTTCTTGCCGCGCAGGTCGGCAAAGCTTTTTATGCCGCTGTCTTTCGAAGTGAGCAACTGCCCCTTCACGTAGATAAACCCGTAGGAAAACGCCACTTGCTGCATGCGCTCAGCGGTCACGCCGGTGGAGCCGCATTCAAGGTCGACCGTGCCGTTCTGCACCAGTGGAATGCGCGTTTGCGAGGTCACCAGGTTGTACTTCACCTGCAGATCCGGCAGCTCGAGTTTTTGCTTGATGCGCTCGACAATCTTGCTCGCCAGGTCCACCGAATAGCCCATCGGCTGCCCCGTGTGATCACCCACGTAGGAGAACGGCACCGACGCGTCGCGATAGCCCAGGGTGATGCTCTTGGCATTGGCGACCTTGTTCAGCGTGCCGGTCAGCGGCGCTTCGTTGGCCTGGACCTGACTGGCGAGCAGCAGGCCGAGGGTGCAGCCGATCAACGTGATTTTTTGCATTGTTATTCTCCGTTGTGGGTTTAAACGATTAGCGGCGGGCGGCGATCACGGTGATTTCCACCAGCACCTCTGGGCGGGCCAGTTGCGCCTGCAAAGTAGTCCGGGTCGGCGCTTTGCCCGGTGACAGCCACTGCGACCAGACCTCGTTCATGGCGGCGAAATCGCGGCCGATGTCGTTCAGGTAAATGGTCGCGTTGAGCAGATGATCCTTGTCGCTGCCAGCCTCGGCCAGTAACGCGTCGATCTTCGCCAGCACCTCGGCGGTTTGGCCGGTAACGTCAGTGCTGTCACCCGGCACCTGCCCCGAGAGAAACACCAGATCGCCAAAGGTCACCGCGCCAGAGAGGCGGCTGTTGCTGTTGATACGGTTGATGCTCATCGGTTTTTCCTTTTCAAGTCAGGCGACGCGGGGGGCGAGGCCCTGCATTTCAATCGACGGTGTGCGCCGGGCGATCAACTCGCTGAGCAACCGGGCGCTGCCACAGGCCAGGGTAAAACCCAGGGCGCCATGGCCGAGGTTGAGCCACAGGTTGCGGTACGCCGTGGCCCCGATCAACGGCACGCCGCTGGGGGTGGCCGGGCGCATGCCGGCCCATTCGATGGCGGCGTCGTAATCGCCGGCATTGGGCAAGGTTTCCTGCGCCTGGCGCTTGATCAGCGCCAGGCGTTTGGGGTCGAGCGCCGGGTCGAAGCCGACAATGTCGACCATCGCCGCCACGCGCAATTGGTCACCGAGGCGGGCGTAAACGATCTTGCGGTTGTAATCGGTGATGCTCAGCTCCGGCGCACGATGTTCGGCGCGGATGGGCAAAGTCAGGCTGTAGCCCTTGAGCGGATACAGCGGCAGGTTCATGCCCGGCAATGCCAGCGCCGGGCTGCGATGGCCGGCGGCAATCACCAGTTGCTCGACCGGCAGCACTTGCGAACCCATTTCGACGGCCTGCACCGCGCCGTCCACGTGGCGAATGCCGGTGACCTTGCGGCCGAGCAAAAACTCGCACCGCCCCGAGGCCTGGAGCCGAGCCAGCAGTTGCTGGCAGAAAGCATGGCAATCGGCGACCTCTTCGTCGGGGGTATAAATCGCGCCCACAAACGGCGCCTCAGCGAGTGCGGGCTCCAGTTGTGCGCATTCGGCCTGCGACAGCACGTGTTGCTGTTGCGGATCGGCCAGGCCATGGCGCGCATGCTCGAAACTCGCGGCTTCACGAAACGTCACCAGTTTGCCGTTGCGCCGCCAGTCGAAACCGTCGAGGCGGTCTTCTTCGCGCCAGCCTTGCAGTGTGGACTGGCTCAGCAGCGCCAGACGCAGCAGGTGCGCGCCGTTGCGCTGATTCACCGAACGACGGCAAGCCGCCAGGAAGGACGCCATCCAGCGCCATTGCGCCGGGTCCAGGCGCGGGCGCAGCTTCAACGGCGAGTCACCGCGCAGCATCCAGCCAAGCGCCTGAAGCGGTACGCCGGCATCGGCCAGCGGCGCGACGTAACGGTAGGACAACTGGCCGCCGTTAGCGAAACTGGTCTCGCTGCCCAACGAATCCCGGGCCTCGATCAGCGTCACGTCGATGCCGTCGCGCACCAGTGCGTAAGCCGTCGTCAGCCCGATGACGCCGCCACCGATGATGCAAACCCGCTGAGCCATGTCTGTCCTTAACCGTTGTTGAAACAGGCCTCAGATTAGGACCAGGTGACAGGCGTTGAACAATGCATAAAGATGCTTGACCCATAAACAAAGGTTATGGACTTGCCATGCGACTGCGACACATCGAGATTTTCCAGGCCATTCGCCAGACCGGTTCGGTCAGTGGCGCCGCGCAGTTGCTGCACGTGTCGCAGCCGGCGGTGAGCAAAGTGCTGCAACACGCCGAGCAGCAACTGGGCTTCCCGCTGTTCCTGCGGGTGCGCGGTAAATTGCAGGCCACGCCCGAAGCGCTGGAGCTTGAGCGCGAAGTCGACAAGGTCACCGAAAGCCTGCAAGGCGTGCGACGTCTGGCCCAGAGCCTGCGACGCGAGCCGGGTCACAGCGTACGGATTGGCGCGATTCCGGCGCTGGCCTTGTCGCTGCTGCCGCCGGCCATCAACGAGTGGACGCAACGCTACCCGGACATCGTCTGCGAGCTGTCCAGCGCCCACAGCCGTGAGCTGATGCAGAATTTGTTGATGCGCGAAGTGGATGTCGCACTGACCTTGCAACCGCCGGATCACCCGGGCCTGAAGGCGCAGGTGTTGGCTTGCGGGGTGTTGGTGGCGCTGGCGCCGTTGGGTTATTGGGCCGACGACGCCTTGGGCCAACCATTACCATTGATCGAACTGGCCGGTGCGCCGCTGATCGGCCTGTCCAGAGCCGACCCGCTCGCGGCCAGGCTCGACAGCTACCTTGAGGCGGTCGAGCCGCCACCACGGGTTCGCATCGCCGTGCAGACCTATTCGCTGGCGCGGGCGATGGTTGAATCCGGCGCCGGGCTGGCAGTGATCGACCCGTTTACCGCGCTCGGCGCATCCCCCGCCGCCACGGCGATTCGACCTCTGGCACCCGCGCTACCGATCACCTTGTATGCGATAACCCGCGCCGACGAACCGCCGCCCCACACCCTGAGCGACTTGTTGCAGGTGTTCAGCCGACGGGCGCAGGCGCAGCTGGATCGCTTGATCCCTTAGAGGCCTCAAAGGACATAAAACATGATCGCCACAAAGTGCAGCAAACTCCCGGCAATCACGAACAGATGCCAGATCCCGTGGGCATGGCGCAAACGACTGTCCAGCGCAAAAAAGACAATGCCCACGGTGTACAGCACGCCGCCCGACGCCAGCCAGGCGAAACCTGTACTGCCCAACGCCGCCAGTAACGGCTTGACCGCCACCAGCACGATCCAGCCCATCACCGCATAGATCACGATCGACAGAATCCGCGCTTCCGAGCGCGGTTTGATTTCTTGCAGGATGCCGATCAGCGCCAACCCCCAGACAATCCCGAATAGAGTCCAGCCCCACGGACCGCGCAATGTCACCAGACAAAAAGGCGTGTAGCTGCCGGCAATCAACAGGTAGATCGAGAAGTGATCGACCTTCTGCATGATCGCTTTCTTGCGTCCACGCACGCTGTGGTAAACGGTCGACGCGCTGTAAAGCACCAACAAGGTGAACCCGTAGATCGCCACGCTGACAATCTTCCACGGGCTACTGTCCATGCTGGCAATCACCAGCATCCACACCACCCCGACAAACGCTGCCACCGCCCCGACCAGATGCGTCCAGGCGTTCAATCTTTCCCCGTGATACATGCGTTGCTCACCTCAAGATTCATTACCGCATCGCGCAAGGCTCAGGCCTTGAGACTAAAAGCGCAATGTTTCAGAACACAATGCCACCTTGTGAGCGCTGTCCGGCAATCACCTCAGGGTGTTGGGTGGAGACGGATCGTTAGGGTCAGGTTAATGGTTGACCATGCCGACGCCATCGCGAGCAGGCTCGCTCCCACAGGGGTTTTGTAGACGACGCCGACCCAATGTGGGAGTGAGCCTGCTCGCGATGAGGCCAGATCAAGCTCCACACTTTTTTGAGATTAACGCGACTTCTGGAGCGGACGATGTGGAAGGCTCACGCCGGGTTTAGCGCAGAAACCGATGCCATGATCGTTCCCACGCTCTGCGTGGGAACGATCAGTTGGGGGCCAGTCAACGATCAGCTGGCCAAACCGGCCTTTACGAGCAACTCCTCCAACGCCAACAAATTCGGCACCTTCGCCACTTGCTCCCCCACCTGCACCGCCGCCTGTTCCAGCGAGCACAACGGCACATCCACATAGCTCAGCTGACTATCAAGCTTGTAAGACCGCGGAATCCCCTGCACCAGCAAGGCAATGAATTTCAGATCCGGTCGCCCGCCGAGCGCATTGAGGATGACGATTCGTGCCCGCTCGCCGATGACGATTTTCTGCCCACATGCCGACTCGAAACTGATCAACGGAATCTGTCGATCCCGCCACTTCACCAACCCCAGGTACCACGGCGGTGTGTCGAGGTCGAAGGCGCTGGGTTGGTAATCGATAAGCTCCGCCACAGCGACGTTGGGCAAGATCAGGTTGCGGTCAGCCAAGGGCAGCAGCAGGCCGGTGAGGTTGCTGGTGCGGTGTTCAAGCATGGGTTTTGCTCCACAGGTGGATGCTGTCGAGCAGCACCGATTCCTGGTATGGCTTGCCGAGGTAGTCGTTGACGCCGATGGCCATGGCGCGGTCGCGGTGTTTCTGCCCGGTGCGGGAGGTGATCATGATGATCGGCAGGTGCTGCAGACGTTCGTCGGCGCGGACCTGGGTCGCGACTTCAAAACCGTCCATGCGCGGCATTTCGATGTCCAGCAGCATCAGGTCAGGCATGTGGTCTTCAAGCAGCAGCATGGCGTCGACCCCGTCCTTGGCGGTCAGCACGTTCATGCCGTGGCGTTCCAGCAGACGGCTGGTGACCTTGCGCACGGTCACTGAGTCATCGACCACCAGCACCAGCAGCGGTTTATGCGGCTCGACTTCCGCGTCCTGAGTCACTGGCTGTTGCGGCAAACGGGCCTGCATCGCACGGATCGGCGCCAGCAAATCAAGAATCAGCACCACCCGCCCATCGCCGAGAATCGTCGCCCCGGACAAACCCTGCACCGCCGCAAATTGCGGGCCGAGGCTTTTGACCACGATCTCGCGAGTGCCGGCCATGGCGTCGACTTGCACCGCGATGTGCCGCTCGTTGCACTGCACCAGCAACACCGGCAACGGCAGGCTCTGGCCCAGCAGTTTCGGACGGTGGCTGGTTTTCAGCAGTTCGCCGAGGTAGCACAGTTCATAGTGTTGCCCGGCGTATTGGTAGGTCGGCGGATCGAGCCGGTAGTGCCCTTCAAGTTCGTTGGGCAGCACGCGAACGATGCCGTCGATGGTGTTCAGCGGGATCGCGTACTGATCCTCCCCGCATTGCACCATTAAGGCCCGGTTGACCGACACGGTGAACGGCAGGCGAATGCGGAAGTGCACGCCCTGCCCCGGCACAGAGTCGATGCTCATGCTGCCGCCGAGTTGCCGGACCTCTTCATGCACCACGTCCATGCCGACGCCGCGCCCGGAAATCTGGGTGATTTTCTCGGCGGTGGAGAACCCCGGTTGCAGGATGAACTGCAGCACGTCGCGGTCGCTGATGTCGCTGTCCGGGGCCAGCAACCCGCGCTTGATCGCCTTGCTCCGCACCGCGTCCAGCGGCACGCCGGCACCGTCGTCGCGGATGTCGAAAATGATGTCGCCGCCCTCTCGCGACAGGTCGAGGGTGATACGACCCTGAGCCGGTTTACCCGCCGCGATACGCACCTCGGCCGATTCCAGGCCATGATCCACGGCATTGCGCAGCATGTGTTCCAGCGGCGCGGCCATGCGTTCGAGGACGTTGCGGTCCATCTCGCCTTCGGCATTGCCGACAATGAATTCCACGTCCTTACCCAATTCGCCGGAGACTTGGCGGACGATCCGCTTCAAGCGCGGCAGCATCCGCTCGAACGGCACCATGCGCGTACGCATCAGGCCTTCTTGCAATTCGGTGTTGATGCGGCCCTGTTGTTGCAGCAGGTTTTCCGCGTCCTGATTGCGGCGCTCGAGGGTTTCCTTGAGGTCGAGCAAGTCGGAGGCGGATTCGAACAGCGCGCGCGACAGTTGTTGCAACTGCGAGTGGCGGTCCATTTCCAGCGGATCGAATTCTTCGTAGCCCAGGCGTTCGGCTTCGACTTGCTGACGGCTGAGAATCCGCCCCTGAGTCTCCGTATCGAGCCGGCGCAATTGGTCGCGCATGCGCTCGATGGTGGTTTCCATCTCGCTGAGGGTCACACGCGCATCGTTGACCTGTTGTTCGATCCGCCCACGGAAAATCGAGGTTTCGCCGGCCAGGTTGACCAGGTCGTCGAGCAGTTCTGCCGAGACCTTGACCATGTCCGCGCTGGCATCGGGTTGCTGTACCGGCGTCTCGATTTTCGGCGTTGCAGGCACCTGGACCGGCGCCGGTGTTTCGGGCACGGCCGGATGACTGAAATTCCTGATCTCATCGATCAGTTGATCGGCGGGCGGCAAAGGCTGACCGGCGCGGGTCGCGTCGAGCATCTGCGCCAGTCGGTCGTGGCTGCTTTGCAACAAGCCGAACAACGCGGCGGTGGGTTGCAGCACGCCAGCGGACAGGCCTTCGTAGAGGAATTCCAGCTCATGGGCAAGGTCGCCGATCGGGGCGATTTCCACCATCCGCGCGCCACCCTTGAGGGTGTGCAAATCACGCAGCAGGGTTTCCACTTCCTGACGATTCGACGGCTCGGCCTGCCAGCGCACCAACGCCGCGCCGGAGTTTTCGATGATGTCGAAACCTTCCTCAAGGAAGATCTCCAGCAGCTCTGGATCATGCCCCGGTGAATCCTCGGCCCGTGCCGGTTCGACCGCTTCAACAGCGCTGGCGTTGCCCTGGCGAAACTCGCGAATGGCCTCGATCACCTCACCCGGATCGCCCAATGGCTGTTGGTTCTGCAACTGTTCAAGCAGCTGCGCGAGCCGGTCATGACTGTGTTGCAGCAAGTGCGCCAAGGCTTCGCTGTAAGCGTAGCGGCGATCCACCAGGCCTTCGTAAAGGCTTTCCAGTTCATGGGCCAGCTCACCGACCGGCTCGACTTCGGCCATCCGCGCACCACCCTTGAGGGTGTGCAAATCTCGCTGCAACGACAACAGCGGCGCAGCGTTATCCGGGTCGTCCAGCCAGCGCTGCAACGCCTGACCGGCGCTTTCGAGGATATCCACCGCCTCTTCGAGGAAGATCGAAACGATCTCGTCGTCCAGCTCGACCTGGGTCGCGGTCTGTTCCAGTTCGGCCGTGGCACTGCCCAGTTCCCGGATGCTCAGCGTGCGGCTGCCATCGCTGCGAATCAGCCCCATCGCCGACGGATCCAGGCTCTCATCGAGCAAGCCGCGCAAGGCCCGGATGCGTTGCGGTTGCGGGCTGACTTCCTGGCCGGCGGCCAGCTCGTCAAGCATGTTGATCAGCGCTTCATGGGCACTTTGCGCTTCATGGAAAAACGCCTCGCTGACCGCCAGGCTGCTTTCTTCCACCGCGCCGTAGAGGTCGAGCAAGGCTTCGCAGAGCTCATCCACCGGATGCAGATCAGCCAGGTGCGCGCCTTCGCCGAGGGTGGTCAATTCGTCCAGCAACGCACTGAGTTCCTGACGCTCGCCGGGATGTTGCTGCCAGCGCTGCAACAGGCTTTCGGCGTCCAGCAGGATGTCCATGCCTTGGGCGAGGAAGTTGTTGATCAGTTGCGGATCACGCTTGATGCGCAATCCGGAATTCGGTGCACTCAGGAGCGTTTCCAGGCGCTCGACCAGCAACGCCTGGGTTCGCTCGATCAATGAGCGGGCGCCGGGAATCTCCGCCAGTGGATCGGTTTTGAGCTGTCGCAAGCCGAGACGGAACAAGCCTTCGGCTTCGAGCAGCAGTTCGACTTCGTCCAGGTCGAGGGCGAGCAGGTGCGCCTTGTACTCCCGGGCCAGATGATCCAGCGGCTTCGCCAGCTCGGCGATTGGCAATACGCCCGCCATGGAGGCGCTGCCCTTGAGGGTGTGCAGCGCCCGCTGCAACTCGTCGCTGGCCTGCAACGGCACGTGCTCGGCGGCTTTATCGAGGAAGCGGTTGAGGCTGGCGAGATGGGTCTCGGCTTCCTTGCGGAAGATCTCCAGCAACAGCGGATCGAGGGCCGCCACATCCTGGGTATCTTCATCGCTGGCAGGCGTATCGCCCTTGGCAAGGGCGTGGGCGCGTGCGGCCAATTGGTCAACGTCGTTGCGCTGGCGCTGGGCATGGTTGGCAAACTCGGCCACCAGTTCTGGCAGCAGATTCAGCGCATCGCCCAGCAGTTGTTGCACCGCCGGCCCCGGCGCAACGCTACGTTCCAGCACACGGTTGAGCAGGTTTTCCACCGCCCAGGCCAGCTCGCCCAGCACCAGTGCACGGACCATCCGGCCACTGCCTTTCAAGGTGTGGAATGCCCGGCGCAGTTCGCTCAGGGCAGGCTTATCGTCGGGGTTAGCCGTCCAGCGCGGCAGGTACTCCCGGAGGATTTCCAGCACTTCATCGGTTTCTTCGAGGAACACTTCCCGCAGCTCATCGTCCACCGGTTCTTCACCGCTGGGCGGCGGCAACAGGCTTCCCGGGGTCGTCAGGGCGGGCGGATTGACGGAGGACACAGGGCTGGCCAACACATCGGCCAGCGACTTGACGGTCTCAGGGTCGTCCAGTTCCTGCAGATCCTGCATGACCTGCGCTTCACTCGGGCTGAGCACATCTTCAAGCACCGGCACCTGTTGCTCGCTGGGGAAAAAGCCGAGTGCGGCCAGGCTTTTTTCCGCGACGTCGAGCAACTTTTCGCCCGGCGCTTCGGGGTCGTCGCCGAGGCGCTCCAGGTAGTACTCGATGCTGGTGATGACGTCGGCCAGGCTGTCCAGCTCCTGCCAGCCGGGATGATCCGGATCCAGCAGCAGGTGCTCGCGGATGAAGTGGTTGCACGTTTCGATCAGGCTCGCCGCACGGCTCAACGGAATCATCGCCAATGCACCGCGCACCTGGGTCAGCAAGGCCGGCAGTGGCTGCAAGTGCTGGCGGTCCCAGTCGGCGTCGATGTAGTCGACGATCATGTCCTTGGCCTGTTGCAGGCAGATGCGCGCTTCCTTGATCACGATCTGATGGATCTGGGTCAGGTCGGTGGTCGGCAGGCGGCTGTCTTCCTGGCTTTCCGGCTCGACGGTGCCGACCATGCCGGCCAGCGTCGCTTCGACGTAGAGCAAGGCACCGGCGACGTCCATCAGGATCGCGTCGTTGGGCTCACGCTGGCCCTGGGCCAGGCTCAGCACAACCGCCAGTTGATCGATGATGACCTTGCGTGGCTGGCCGAAACCGAGCACCGCCAGGGTGTCGGCGATTTGCCGCAGGGGCGCCAGCAGGCTTTCGAGGTCCGAGGTGTGTTGGCGGTCGCTGCGCACAAACAGATCAAGGCGTTCCTTGACCCGCACCAGCTCTTCACACAAAGCGGCCAACACCGAGCGCATGGCATCGCGGTCGGGACCGGCCAGCCGTACGCGTTCTTCGTCGACCATTGCGCTGTCAGGTAGCGCGTCGTCCAGTCCGTAGCGATCTTTCATGGTCAGCATCTGCCCGGTGGGATGTTCGGCCTTGGCAATGTAGAACAGCAAACTCTTGAGCAACTCTAGCGGCGCCGGCTGATTGATGCCGGGCATGCCCTGTTCGAGCAGGCGCTTGAGTTCTTTGTCGGCCTCCTTGAACAGGCTGCGCAACGCCGGGCTGTTGGCAATCGAGCCGTCGCGCATGCCTTCGACCAGCGCCGAGGCGACTTGCCACAACGGGCTCAAGGGCGCGTTGCCGCACAGCCCTTCGAGGCGCGCAAAAACCTTGGTCAGGTAACCGAGATTGGTTTCGCCGTCCTGCTCACGCAATAACCCGACCAGGGCCATCTGCAACATTTGCCGCAACTTGCGCAGCACATTGGGTAAATCCGCCGGTTCCAGCAGCGCCAGCGACGCTTCGTCCAGGGGCGGCAGGTCCGGCAATTGCGGGCTGAACAGGCTGGTTTCCGACAACAGGCTTTCGCCACGGGCGCTGCGCAGATCGTTGATCAGTGGCAGCACCACCAGCGGCAGGTCGCGGCGCGCACCTTGCACCCGATCGAGGTAAATCGGCAGTTGACCAAGGGCTTGCAGCAACAGGTGAAGCGTCTCATCGCGATGACTGACGCGGTTCTGTTGCAAGGCGGTGACCAGATGTTCCATCTCTTCGGCGAGCAGCGCCGCGCCGTAGAACTCGACCATCTGCAAACTGCCGTGAACCTGATGGACGCACGCCAGGCATTCGCTGAGGGCGTGCGTCGCCTGCGGGTCATCAAGCAACGTTTCAATCGCCTGGTGAGCCACTTTCAGCGTTTCGGCAATCTCGCCTTTGACCCACTCGAGGGCCACATAGTCGTGCCGATCACCCATAACCACTCCAAATCACTGCTCTACTCAAAAAAAAGCATTCGCTCGCAGGCGTTTCACACTTTATCCGCAACCTCAGCCTTGGCGGCCGGCAAGGTGAAACCGGACACCGAACGCCGCAGCTGACTGGCCATTTTCGCCAGGTTGCCAATGCTCTCGGCGGTGGCGGTGGAGCCGGACGACGTCTGCGTGGTGATCTGCTGGATCACGTTCATCGTCAGGGAAATCTGACCGGCCGAGGACGTCTGTTGCTGTGCGGCGTTGGAAATACTCTGGATCAACGCGGCGAGGGTCTTCGACACGCCTTCGATTTCTTCCAGGGCCACCCCGGCATCCTGCGCCAGACGCGCGCCACGCACCACTTCGGTGGTGGTCTGTTCCATGGAAATCACCGCTTCGTTGGTGTCGGTCTGGATTGCCCGCACCAGGGTTTCGATCTGCCGGGTGGCGGCGGAAGAGCGCTCCGCCAGCCGCTGGACTTCATCGGCAACCACCGCAAAACCGCGCCCGGCATCACCGGCCATCGAAGCCTGGATCGCCGCGTTGAGTGCAAGGATGTTGGTCTGGTCGGCAATGTCATCGATCAGGCTGACAATGTCGCCGATTTCCTGAGAAGACTCGCCGAGGCGTTTGATGCGCTTGGCTGTGTCTTGAATCTGCTCGCGAATATTGTCCATGCCGTGGATGGTGTTGTGCACCACCTCGTTGCCCTTGTTGGCGATTTCCACCGAACGCTCGGCCACCGCCGAGGACTCAGCGGCGTTCGCCGAGACCTGATCGATGGACTGGGCCATGTCGTTGATCGCGGTGGAGGCTTCGGCAATCTGCTGCGCCTGATGCTCCGAAGCCTGGGCCAGATGCATGGCGGTGGCCTGGGTTTCCTGCACGGCAGCAGCGACCTGGCCAGCGGTGAGGTTGATGGTCGCCACCAGATCGCGCAGTTGGTCCACGGAGTAGTTGATCGAGTCGGCGATGGTCCCGGTGAAGTCTTCGGTCACCGAGGCGGTCACGGTCAGGTCGCCATCCGCCAGGTCTTCGATCTCGTCGAGCAGGCGCATGATCGCGTTCTGGTTACGCTCGTTCTTCTCGGCCGTTTCGCGCAGCTGACGGTTGGTTTCACGGACCATCACCAGACCAATGAGGATGATCGACATCAGCGCCAACAGGCCCAGCACGTAGCCGCCAATGGTGTCGGTGTTGCGCCCGCCGGCCAGGTTTTCGAAACCGCCGGCCAGGTGCGAGGCTTCCTCGAGCAGGGTCTGCGACAGGGTAAAGATACTGGTGGCCGATTCACGGACCTTGAACAGCTCCGGCGAGGTTTCGAGGATTTCATCCACCGAACCCGAGACGAATTCGAACAGCTCGGAAATCTCGATCAACCGCGCGCGCGCATCGCGGTCTTCAACCTGGCTGACTTTCAGTGACGGATTGCCCTGGAGCATGCCGTTGAGCACCTGGCCGAATCGCGCTGCATCGCGACCGAAGGCGTCAGCGGCCTGCTGCGAATTTTCATCACCGGAGAGCACGGTGTTCACGGCACCGAGAATCCGCTCAGCCAACAGCGACTGGCGCTGGGCCATGGCCACCTGCGCGGCCGGGGCACCGCGCTGAAGGAGCGTTTCGACGACTTTTTCGTACTCGACCTGCAACTGCGGTACGGTTTCGGCCAGGGTCGCGGCGACTTGATGCAGCGACAGCACGGTCTGTTCGCTGGAGAGGATCGCGTCGGTGTTTTTCAGCAAGCGTTCCCAGTCCAGTTGCACGGCACGCATTTCCGGACGCACGGTGGACGGTGCCGGCGGCAGGCCGGTGGTTGGGTCGCCGTTCTTCAGATAGCCCCAGCGTTGGGCAAAGTCATTGCGCGCATCGCTCAGCAGCTTGAACGCCGCCGCCTTGCCGGCCGCCGCTTCGGTGGCGTTCTTGGCAATGCGCTGGGACAACACGCGCAGCTCACCGGCGTGGGCGATGTACTGTTTGTCGTACGTGGCCTGGGTGTTGAGGTACGCGAAGTTGGCGAACAGCAGCATGATGAAGACGATCAGCGCGATGAACAGCGCGATGATCTGTGACCGGCTGCGCGACCCTTCTGGCTTGCCTGTTTTTGCTTTTATCATCGGTCCTCGCCTGTTAACCAACGTCTGTGAACCTTGCCGAGAACCCTGTAGGAGCGAGCCTGCTCGCGATTCAGGCGCTGCGGTGCATCAGAAAAATCGCGTTATCGTTCAATCGCGAGCAGGCTCGCTCCCACAGGGGATGGTTCGGCGGTCAAATGGCCACGTTCATGAATCCTTGTGACTGCACCAACGCAAACGGGCTGAACACCTGCCAGGTCTGCTCACGCTGGAACCGGCCTTTGATGAACGGTGCAATCGGGCCGCTCAAGGTATCCGGCGGTTCAAGACTGTCCTGGGCAAAGTGCTGGAGCCCGACGACTTCATCGACCATCAACCCGGAAAACACGTCGTTATGCTCCACCACCAAGACCCGACGCTGCTTGCGCATGGCTGACAGCTCATGCCCTGGCTCATTACCAGAAAAGAAGCCGCTCAAGTCGATGATCGGCAACAGACGCCCGCGCAAGTTGGCCACGCCCTTGACCCAAGGCCTGACCCCCGGCAGCTGGGTGAACCGCGGCTCATGCAACACTTCGCTGACCTCGCCCATTGGCGCGACATACCAGTGTTCGCCCAGGCGAAAGCCGATGCCGCTCCAGCTGTCCTGTCGGGTCGGCTGGGACGGCAAGTCCGCCGCCAGCAGACGACAACGCCGGTCGATCTGCAGCAGCAGTTCGAAAGCCGTCAGCGACTCGGTCATGGCCGGACGATCAACCGGCCAGCACGTTGTTCAAGGTCTTGATCAGGGTCTCTTCGTCTACCGGTTTGGTCAGGTAGTCCTTCGCGCCCTGGCGCGTGCCCCAGACCTTGTCGGTTTCCTGATCCTTGGTGGTGATGATGATCACCGGGATGTGCCCGGTTTCCGGGTCCTTGGTCAGTTGGCGGGTCGCCTGGAAACCGTTGAGGCCAGGCATGACGATGTCCATCAGCACGGCGTCGGGTTTTTCCTGACGGGCCAGGGCCACGCCGTCGGCGCCGTTTTCGGCTTTCAACACTTCATGACCGTGCTTTTCCAGCATGCCGGTCAGTTTGTACATTTCGGTCGGCGAATCATCGACGATCAGAATACGTGCCATGGTCTTCCCCATTCTTGTCGACGCCGGGCCCGCTGGCCGAGCGTCACTGTGCGTGTCCTACTGCGGCAAAACGGCGGCGAAGCCCGGAACATGGGCCTGGATCGCGTTGAGCAGTTCTTCCTTGCTGAAAGGCTTGGTCAAAAACTGGTCGGAGCCGACGATGCGCCCCTTGGCCTTGTCGAACAGCCCGTCCTTGGACGACAGCATAATCACTGGCGTGGACTTGAACGCACTGTTGTTCTTGATTAAAGCGCAGGTCTGATAACCATCCAGACGCGGCATCATGATGTCGACAAAGATGATGCCGGGGTGATTGTCGGCAATCTTGGCCAGGGCGTCGAAACCATCGATGGCGGTGATCACTTCGCAACCCACGTTCTTCAACAGCGTTTCGGCGGTGCGGCGAATCGTCTTCGAATCGTCGATCACCATGACCTTCAAGGCGCTGGAATGCTGTTCCATAAATGCTCTGCCGTCGCCTTTGCGAATCAAATTGTCCATTTCCGATAACCGGAGGCTCGAAACCCTTGATGTTTAAGGGCCGGAACGATATGGCAGCCTTTTTAGCACAGTCTCCAAATGCAATCTATCGGGGGACCGGCGCGGTGGTTTTTCCTTGACCGGGAACACACTGAGCGCCAATCTGACGCCACTTTTTCGTGTCCGATCGGACCACCCAAATTCGAGGAAAAACCCATGAGCGTTCGCGTCGGGATTGTCATGGATCCTATTGCCGGCATTTCCTACAAAAAGGATAGCTCGCTGGCCATGCTGCTGGCCGCACAGAAGCGCGGCTGGGAACTGTTCTATATGGAACAGGGGGATTTGTACCAGGCCGAAGGCGAAGCGCGGGCGCGGATGCGTCCGTTGAAAGTCTTCGCCAACCCGGAAAAATGGTTCGAGCTCGAAGCCGAGACCGACGCGCTGCTGAGCGATCTGGACGTGATCCTGATGCGCAAGGATCCGCCGTTCGACATGGAATTCGTCTATTCCACTTACCTGCTGGAGCAAGCCGAACGCGCTGGCGTGCTGGTGGTCAACAAGCCGCAAAGCCTGCGCGACTGCAACGAAAAACTGTTCGCCACGCTGTTCCCGCAGTGCACGCCGCCGACCATCGTCAGCCGTCGCCCGGACGTACTGCGTGAATTCGCCGATCACCACGGCGACGTGATCCTCAAGCCGCTGGATGGCATGGGCGGTTCTTCGATCTTCCGTCACACCGCTGGCCACCCGAACCTGTCGGTAATCCTTGAGACACTGACCCTGCATGGCAAACAGCAGATCATGATCCAGGGTTACCTGCCGGCAATCGTCGATGGCGACAAGCGCATTCTGATGATCGACGGTGAGCCGGTGGATTATTGCCTGGCACGAATTCCGGCCGCTGGCGAAACCCGTGGCAACCTCGCTGCCGGTGGCCGTGGCGAAGCCCGACCGCTGACCGAGAAAGATCGCTGGATCGCCGCACAAGTCGGCCCGACCCTGCGCGAAAAAGGCCTGTTGTTCGTCGGTCTCGACGTGATCGGCGAGCATCTGACGGAAATCAACGTCACCAGCCCGACCTGCATTCGCGAGATCGATAACGCGTTTGGCACCGACATCGGCGGCCTGTTGATGGATGCCATCGATCAGAAGCTCAAGGCCCGTTGATATAGAACAGCCAAGAAACGACCAACATTGCGTTATCATCCGCGGCCTGTGAAAAACGCGATGTTGGTTTTTTTGTCATGACGCTTCCGTCCGATCTACCTGCTGAACTCGCCCATCGTGGCGTGCGCCCGGCTGATCGCCTCGGTTTTACTCTGTTTCTCGCGGCGCTGATTCACCTGGCCTTGCTGTTGGGCGTCGGCTTTACGATGGTCGAACCCCAGCAAATCAGCAAAACCCTGGAAATCACCCTCGCCACCTTCAAAAGCGAAAAGAAGCCTGAAAAAGCCGATTTCCTCGCTCAAGAGAATCAGCAAGGCAGCGGCACCCTGGATAAAAAGGCCATTCCCAAGACCACCGAGGTCGCGCCTTTCCAGGACAACAAGGTGCAGAAAGTCACGCCACCGCCGGCGGCCAAGCCTGAAGTGCGCGAAGCCGCACCGAAAGCAGCCGTGACCACCGTCGCGCCCAAGCCGAAAAAGGCCCCGGCCAAAACCGAAGAACCCAAGCCCGTCACCAAACCTGCAGTCGCCGCGCCGACGTTCGACAGTGAACAGCTGTCCAGCGACATCGCCAGCCTGGAAGCGGAACTGGCCAGCGAACAACAGCTGTATGCCAAGCGCCCGCGGATCCACCGCCTGAGTGCCGCGTCGACCATGCGCGACAAGGGCGCCTGGTATAAGGACGAGTGGCGCAAGAAGGTCGAGCGCATCGGCAACCTGAATTACCCCGACGAAGCGCGACGCAAGCAGATCTACGGCAATTTGCGCCTGATGGTTTCGATCAACCGCGACGGCTCGCTGTTTGAAGTGCTGGTGCTGGAATCCTCCGGGCAACCGCTGCTGGACCAGGCGGCGCAGCGCATCGTGCGGCTGGCCGCGCCGTTTTCACCGTTTACCGGGGATTTGGCGGATATCGATCGCCTGGAAATCATCCGCACCTGGAAGTTTGCCCGCGGGGACAGACTCTCCAGCAACTGACCCCCCACACCCCCCTGTGGAAGCAGGCCTTTGTGGCGAGGGGGCTTGCCCCCGTTGGGTCGCGAAGCGACCCCAAGCTTGCAACCCCGTTATGACCGGCACACCGCATACAATGGTTTTACGACTGCTGCGCAGCCGAACGGGGCGGTGCGACGTTTCGCTAACCCCCCTCGCCACAAAGGCTCGCTCCCACATTTGGTCTGTGCCAACTGCCAAATTGCGCCATCCTCAGCTTGTCAGTTTGCGCCTCCAACGCCACACTAGCGCTCATGAAGAACGTCAGCCCCAGCTACCTCAAGCATCACTTCCTGATCGCCATGCCTCACATGGTCGACCCGAACTTTGCGCACACCTTGACCTACATCGTCGAGCACACGGCCAATGGTGCCATGGGCCTGGTGGTCAATCGTCCGCAAGACCTCAACCTGGCCGATATCCTCGAGCAACTGCGCCCCGAGATCGAACCGCCGGTGCTCTGCCAGCATGTGCCGATCTTCATCGGCGGCCCGGTGCAGACCGACCGCGGTTTTGTCCTGCACCCCTCGGGGCAGAGCTATCAGGCCACCGTCGAGCTCGATGAGAAACTGGCCCTGTCCACCTCCCAGGACGTCCTGTTCGCCATCGCCGACGGCGTCGGTCCGGCAAAAAGCCTGATCGCCCTCGGATACGCCGGCTGGGAAGCCGGGCAGCTGGAAGCCGAACTGGCGCAGAACGCCTGGCTGACCTGCCCGTTCGATGCCGAAATCTTGTTCAACACCAGCAGCGAACTGCGCCTGGAAGCAGCGGCCAAGCACCTGGGCGTCAATCTCAGCCTGCTGACCAGCCAGGCGGGACACGCCTGATGGCCCTGCGCCTGATTTTGGGTTTCGACTACGGCACCAAACAGATCGGCGTTGCGGTCGGCCAGGTGATTACCGGCCAGGCCCGCGAGCTGTGCACCTTGAAGGCACAAAACGGTATTCCCGACTGGAATCAGGTCGAAGCCCTGATCAAAGAGTGGAAACCCGATGCCGTGGTGGTGGGCCTGCCCTTGAACATGGACGGCACGCCGAGTGACATGTGCCTGCGCGCTGAGAAATTCGCCCGCCGCCTCAACGGCCGCTACAACCTGCCCTTCTATACCCACGATGAACGCCTGACCACCTTCGAAGCCAAGGGTGAACGGCGTGATCGTGGCGGACAAAAGGGCAGCTACCGCGACAACCCGGTGGACGCCATCGCCGCCGCCCTGCTGCTGCAAGGCTGGCTCGACGAAAACACCGCATTGTTCGAATCCTGAAGAGCCGCAACACGCGTCTCTACTTAGCGACAACCCGAGCCACCTCTCCAGCAGAACCCAGCTCGGGCCCAAGAAGGAGCAACCATGAGCCTGCCCAATCCCGCCGAACTGATCAGCCAGATGGCGACCCGTCTCAAGGCGCACCTGGAACACCGTGGCATCAGCGAGCCGCGCTACATCGGTATTCGTACCGGTGGCGTCTGGGTCGCCCAGGCGTTGCTCGATGAACTGGGCAGCGACTCGCCCCTCGGCACCCTGGACGTCTCCTTCTACCGCGACGACTTCAGCCAGAACGGCCTGCACCCACAAGTACGCCCGTCTGCCCTGCCGTTCGAGATCGAAGGCCAGCACCTGGTGCTGATCGATGACGTGCTGATGAGCGGCCGGACCATCCGCGCCGCCCTCAATGAGCTGTTCGACTACGGCCGCCCGGCCAGCGTGACATTGGTGTGCCTGCTGGACCTGGACGCCGGCGAGCTGCCGATCCGCCCGAACGTGGTCGGCGCGACTTTGTCGCTGGCCGCCCACGAACGGGTGAAATTGTCCGGCCCGGAACTCAAGCTCGAACTGCAAGACCTCGCCCTTTAATTCGCCCTATTGAGAGTCCCCCTCGCGATGACGCCTCTAGAAACCAAGCGCCCGCTGCAGCTCAATGATCAGGGCCAGCTGCGCCACTTCCTCTCGCTCGACGGTTTGCGCCGCGAGCTGCTGACGGAAATCCTCGACACCGCCGACTCGTTCCTCGAAGTCGGCGCCCGGGCGGTGAAGAAAGTCCCGTTGCTGCGCGGCAAGACCGTGTGCAACGTGTTCTTCGAGAACTCCACCCGCACCCGCACCACCTTCGAACTGGCCGCCCAGCGGCTGTCGGCGGACGTGATCACCCTCAACGTATCCACGTCGTCGGCGAGCAAGGGCGAAACCCTGCTCGACACCCTGCGCAACCTGGAAGCCATGGCCGCCGACATGTTCGTCGTGCGTCACGGTGATTCCGGCGCGGCGCACTTCATTGCCGAACATGTCTGCCCGCAAGTGGCGATCATCAACGGCGGTGACGGCCGTCACGCCCACCCGACCCAAGGCATGCTCGACATGCTCACCATCCGTCGGCACAAGGGCGGTTTCGAAAACCTTTCCGTAGCCATCGTCGGCGACATCCTGCACTCGCGGGTGGCGCGCTCGAACATGCTCGCGCTGAAAACCCTTGGCTGCCCGGACATCCGCGTGATCGCGCCAAAAACCCTGCTGCCAATCGGCGTCGAGCAGTACGGCGTGAAGGTCTACACCGACATGACCGAAGGCCTGAAAGACGTCGACGTGGTGATCATGCTGCGCCTGCAGCGTGAACGCATGACTGGCGGCCTGCTGCCGAGCGAAGGTGAGTTCTATCGCCTGTTCGGCCTGACCACCGCGCGCCTGGCCGGGGCCAAGCCGGATTGCATCGTCATGCACCCGGGGCCGATCAACCGTGGCGTGGAGATTGAGTCGGCGGTGGCCGACGGCCCGCACTCGGTCATCCTCAACCAGGTCACCTACGGCATCGCAATTCGTATGGCTGTGTTGTCCATGGCCATGAGCGGGCAGACTGCCCAGCGCCAATTCGAGCAGGAGAACGCCCAGTGAAGCTCAGCATTCTCGGCGCCCGCGTCATCGATCCGGCCAGCGGCCTGGATCAAGTTACTGATATCCATATTGAAGCCTGCAAGATCATTGCCCTTGGCGCCGCGCCCGCCGGTTTTGTCGCCGTCGACACCCTCGACGCCAAAGGCCTGGTCGCCGCCCCTGGGCTGGTTGACCTGAACGTCGCCCTGCGCGAGCCGGGCTACAGCCGTAAAGGTTCAATCGTCAGCGAAACCCGCGCTGCCGCGGCCGGTGGTGTCACCAGCCTGTGCTGCCCGCCGAAAACCAAACCGGTGCTGGACACCTCGGCCGTGGCCGAACTGATCCTCGACCGCGCCCGCGAGGCCGGCAACACCAAAGTCTTCCCGATTGGCGCCCTGAGCAAAGGCCTGGACGGTGAACAGCTGGCCGAGTTGATCGCCTTGCGCGATGCCGGTTGCGTGGCCTTCGGCAATGGCCTGGACAGCTTCCGCAACACCCGCACGCTGTGCCGGGCGCTGGAATACGCCGCTACATTCGACCTGACGGTGATTTTCAACTCTCAGGACCATGACCTGGCCGAAGGCGGCCTGGCTCACGAAGGCCCGACCGCCAGCTTCCTCGGTTTGCCGGGCATCCCGGAAACCGCCGAAACCGTGGCGCTGGCCCGGGACCTGCTGTTGGTCGAGCAAAGTGGCGTGCGCGCGCACTTCAGCCAGCTCACCAGCGCCCGTGGCGTGGCCCTGATCGCTCAGGCCCAGGCGCGCGGCCTGCCGGTGACGGCCGATGTCGCCCTGTATCAGCTGATTCTGACCGACGAAGCGCTGATCGATTTCAGCAGCCTCTATCACGTCCAGCCGCCGCTGCGCACCCGCGCCGACCGCGATGGCCTGCGTGAAGCGGTGAAATCGGGAGTGGTGTCGGCGATTTCCAGCCATCACCAACCCCACGAGCGGGACGCCAAACTGGCGCCGTTCGGGGCCACCGAGCCGGGTATCAGCAGCGTTGAACTGCTGCTGCCGTTGGCGATGACGCTGGTGGAAGACGGTTTGCTGGACCTGCCGACGCTGCTGGCGCGCTTGAGCACCGGACCTGCCGAGGCATTGCGCCTGCCGGCGGGCAAACTGGCGGTAGGTGGACCGGCGGACATCGTGCTGTTCGACCCGGCGGCTTCGACCGTGGCCGGCGAGACCTGGCTGTCCAAAGGCGAAAACTGCCCGTTCATTGGCCATAGCCTGCCGGGCGTGGTGCGTTACACCCTGGTGGATGGACGCATCAGCCACCAGGCGTAAGACCCTGTGGCGAGGGGGCTCGTCGGAACGCCGCACCGCCCCGTTGGGCTGCGCAGCAGACCTGTTTTGGGGCCGCTTCGCGGCCCAGCGGGACGGTGCGGCGTTCCGACAAGCTCCCTCGCCACAACTACTGGAAAGCACCTCGGTTCTGCGCATTGCGAATCGATACCTGGTCATTCAGCGTCCAGAAGTCATACAGCACCCCCAGAAAGAACAACCCGCCCGTCACCAGGTACAGCAATCCGCTGATCCACTTCCCCTGATACATGCGGTGTACGCCGAATACCCCCAGAAACGTCAGCAGAATCCACGCAACGTTGTACTCAATGGGCCCGGCGGTAAAACGCAGGTCCGCTTCACGATCCATGGCAGGGATCAGAAACAGGTCGATCAGCCAACCGATACCCAACAAACCGAAGGTGAAGAACCAGATCGTCCCGGTCACCGGCTTGCCGTAATAGAAGCGATGAGCGCCGGTAAAACCGAAAATCCACAGCAGGTAACCAATCACCTTGCTGTGCGTGTCTTGTTGCGAGACAGGCTGTTGATAGGTGTTCATGAAGGACCTCGATTCACACGATAGATAAATATTCTTTAAATCTTTGTGACTTTTTTACAGGTGGCCGACGTATGGCAAATGCTACCTTGTGTCCCGTCAAAGCCTTGTAGCACAAGCGTTGTGTCCGACAATCGCGTCTATTTTCAGCTTATTTGGTTCCGTTGACCCCAAGGTTGAATCGACCAACGGCCTCGAAAGGGCCAAAAAAGCTGTTATAAAGTTGCGCGCTAACTTATATGAGCCTTGCCTAATGCGTCCATTTTTCAAGACATGGCTAACCATTTGCCTTTTGATGCCACTGGCCGCCCACGCCACCAATCGTGAGCAACGTCTTCCTAACGTTAATGGTTACACCCCTAAATCCCATGTTTCTGCTCCTTCGAGCAAAAACAAACAGACCGTAAAACGCGCTCCTCAACTGAGCAGCAAAAGCGGCCTTGTTCCGCCAATGGCGAGCAAGGAAAGCAGCGACGTGCTGAGCCGCGCCGTTAACGTCCTCGGTACACCCTACCGTTGGGGCGGCAGCAGCCCAAGTAAAGGGTTCGACTGCAGTGGCCTGGTGAAATACGCGTTCAACGACGCCACGTTTGATCTGCCGCGCACGTCCAATGCGATGGCCAGCGGTCATGGCGACAAAGTCGATCGCAAGGATCTGAAGCCTGGCGACCTGATTTTCTTCAACATCAAGAGTCGTCGGGTCAATCACGTTGCCATCTACCTGGGCAACGACCGCTTCATCCACGCGCCGCGTCGTGGCAAGTCGGTGAGCATCGACACCCTGAAGAAACCGTACTGGGAAAAACACTACGTGGTTGCCAAGCGGGTTATGCCGAAAGAGAAGAACACCCTGCAGGTTGTTCAGCGCTAATCCGGCACTGATCGTTCCCACGCTCTGCGTGGGAATGCAGCCCGGGACGCTCCGCGTC
This sequence comes from Pseudomonas sp. FW305-20, assembly GCF_058788075.1. NCBI lineage: Bacteria > Pseudomonadati > Pseudomonadota > Gammaproteobacteria > Pseudomonadales > Pseudomonadaceae > Pseudomonas > Pseudomonas sp. FW305-20. The sequence continues at coordinate 22,483 of NZ_JBYTAJ010000056.1, forward strand.
CCTGCCGAAGCGGACGCAGAGCGTCCA
>NZ_JBYTAJ010000057.1:0-20620 GCF_058788075.1 Pseudomonas sp. FW305-20
CGCCTCCACCGCCGCCAAAGCCTCCACCGCCGAACCCGCCGCTCGAACCGCCCCGGCCGCCGCCGCTGGGCAGGATCCCGAGCATCTGGCAGACAAACATCGTCAGGATGAACAGCATCACCAGAAACACGAAGATCCCCGGATGACGTGAGAGAAAGTCGCTTTCCTGATTCCCGCCGGAGTCATACACCGTGGATGGCTCATCCAGCGGATTGCCGCCCAGCACCACGAGCATCGCCGCGATTCCGTCGCTGATGCCCTTGCTGAAGTTGCCGGTCTTGAATGCCGGGGTGATCACCTGATTGATGATCACCGAGCTCTGCGCATCGGTCAGCCGATCTTCCAGGCCATAACCGACTTCAATCCGCAGCTTGCGATCGTCACGCGCAACGATCAGCAATGCGCCGTTATTCTTGTCCTTCTGGCCGATACCCCAATAGCGCCCCAGTTGATAACCGAAGTCGGCAATGTCGGTGCCCTGCAAATCCGGCAACGTGACCACCACCAGTTGCTCGCCGGTGGCTTTTTCATGGGCCTGAAGCTGTTGGGTCAGCTGCTCACGCACCGCAGGCTCGATCATCTGCGCGTTATCGACGACCCGTCCGGTCAGTTCCGGAAACTTCAACGCAGCCTGGGCCGTCAGGGCAAATACCCAGAGCAACAGCACCAGGCCAACTTTCAACACACGCATTGGCAACCTCATCCTTGGTGACGCTTCAAGCCCCTTGCGGCGCTTACTGGAACTTCACTTGAGGGGCTTTTTCCGCATCGGGGCTGGTGGCCTCGAAGGTTTCGCGGATCGGCAAATCGCTGTACATCACGGTGTGCCACAGGCGACCGGGAAAGGTACGCAGTTCCGTGTTGTATTTCTGCACGGCGAGGATGAAGTCCCGACGCGCCACGGCGATGCGGTTCTCGGTGCCTTCGAGTTGCGATTGCAACGCCAGGAAGTTCTGGTTGGCCTTGAGGTCCGGGTAACGCTCGGACACCACCATCAGGCGACTCAAGGCGCCGGTCAGCTGATCCTGGGCCTGCTGGAACTGCTTGAGCTTTTCCGGGTTGTCCAGCGTGCTGGCATCCACTTGAATGGAGGTGGCCTTGGCCCGGGCTTCGATCACCGCGGTCAGGGTTTCCTGCTCATGCTGGGCGTAACCCTTGACGGTTTCCACCAGGTTGGGAATCAGGTCGGCGCGGCGCTGGTACTGGTTCTGCACCTGGCCCCACGCGGCCTTGGCCTGTTCGTCGAGGGTCGGAATCGTATTGATGCCGCAGCCGGCCAGCAGTGTGGTCAGCAATATCAAGGCTGCAACTTGCAGGCTCGACCGATAGTGGTGTCGTACATTCATCTGGTTGATGCTCCCTTGCACATTCCGTTGAAAAACAACCTTCGAACTTTGAACCCGGCTCTTGGGGCATAATCTGCCGCCGCTACTGGATTGCATCGAGCCGATGGGCTAAAAGATGCCCCAGCGCGAAAACACGCCGAAGTGTGCTGCATTTACCTGAACAACAATAGTCGCTCCCTAAATTTTGGCTGACCGGCGCGTATTCACTGCCGTTTTGGCTTTTGAGAAAACTATTCATGAAGAAGCTGTGTTTGCTGGGCCTGTTCGTCAGCCTGGCCAGTCATAACGTATTGGCCGCTACGACGCCCACACCTCTGGAAAACAAGGACGCGTTCATCAGCAACCTGATGAAGCAAATGACCCTCGATGAAAAAATCGGCCAGTTGCGCCTGATCAGCATCGGCCCGGAAATGCCACGGGAGATGATCCGCAAGGAAATCGCCGCCGGCAACATTGGTGGCACGTTCAACTCGATCACCCGCCCGGAAAACCGTCCGATGCAGGACGCGGCCATGCGCAGCCGGTTGAAGATCCCGATGTTCTTCGCCTATGACGTGATCCACGGCCATCGCACCATTTTCCCGATTCCGATTGCCCTGGCCTCGAGTTGGGACATGGACGCCATCGGCCTGTCCGGGCGCATCGCCGCCAAGGAAGCGGCGGCAGACAGCCTCGACATCACCTTCGCGCCGATGGTCGACATCTCCCGCGACCCGCGCTGGGGCCGGACTTCCGAAGGCTTCGGCGAAGACACGTACCTGGTGTCGCGCATTGCCGGCGTGATGGTCAAGGCCTTCCAGGGCACGGGCGCGAACGCGGCCGACAGCATCATGGCCAGCGTCAAGCACTTTGCCCTGTACGGCGCGGTCGAGGGCGGTCGCGACTACAACGTCGTCGACATGAGCCCGGTCAAGATGTTCCAGGACTACCTGCCACCGTACCGTGCGGCTATCGACGCTGGTGCTGGCGGGGTAATGGTCGCGCTGAACTCGATCAATGGCGTGCCGGCCACCGCCAACACCTGGCTGATGAACGACCTGCTGCGCAAGCAATGGGGCTTCAAGGGCCTGGCCGTCAGCGACCACGGGGCGATTTTCGAGCTAATCAAACACGGCGTCGCCCGTGACGGTCGCGAGGCCGCGAAGCTGGCGATCAAGGCCGGCATCGACATGAGCATGAACGACACCCTCTACGGCAAAGAGCTGCCGGGGTTGTTGAAGGCGGGTGAGATTCAGCAAAGCGACATCGACAACGCCGTGCGTGAGGTACTCGCCGCCAAGTACGACATGGGCCTGTTCAAGGACCCGTACCTGCGCATCGGCAAGGCTGAGGATGATCCGGTCGACACGTACGCCGAAAGCCGCCTGCACCGCGCCGAGGCCCGTGATGTTGCGCGCCGCAGCATGGTGTTGCTGAAGAACCAGGGTGAAACCCTGCCGCTGAAGAAAACCGCGAAAATCGCCCTGGTCGGCCCGCTGGCCAAGGCACCGATCGACATGATGGGCAGCTGGGCCGCCGCCGGCCGTCCGGCGCAATCGGTCACCCTGTTCGACGGCATGACCACGGCACTGGGCGGGCAATCGACGCTGATCTACGCCCGTGGCGCCAACATTACCAGCGACAAGGAGATCCTGGATTACCTGAACTTCCTCAACTTCGACGCACCGGAAGTGGTGGACGATCCGCGTTCGGCCCAAGTGCTGATCGACGAAGCGGTGAAAGCCGCCAAGGATGCCGATGTGGTAGTGGCCGCGGTAGGCGAATCCCGTGGTATGTCCCACGAATCGTCGAGCCGCACCGACCTGAACATCCCGTCCAACCAGCGCGACTTGATCAAGGCCCTGAAAGCCACCGGCAAACCGCTGGTGCTGGTGTTGATGAACGGCCGTCCGTTGTCGATTCTCGAAGAGAAGGAACAGGCCGACGCGATCCTGGAAACCTGGTTCAGCGGCACCGAAGGCGGCAACGCTATCGCTGACGTGCTGTTCGGCGACTACAACCCGTCGGGCAAACTGCCGATCACCTTCCCGCGTTCGGTGGGTCAGATTCCGACCTACTACAACCACCTGAGCATTGGCCGGCCGTTCACGCCGGGCAAACCGGGCAACTACACCTCGCAGTATTTCGATGACACCACCGGGCCGCTGTTCCCGTTCGGCTTCGGTCTGAGCTACACCGATTTCAGCCTGAGCGACATGGCGCTGTCGTCGACCACACTGAACAAAACCGGCAAGCTCGACGCCAGCGTCATGGTGAAAAACACCGGCAAGCGTGACGGCGAAACCGTGGTGCAGTTGTACATCCAGGACGTGACCGGCTCGATGATCCGCCCAATCAAGGAACTGAAGAACTTCCAGAAAGTCATGCTCAAGGCCGGCGAACAGAAAGTCGTGCGCTTTACCATCACCGAAGATGACCTGAAGTTCTACAACACCCAGCTCAAGTTCGCTGCCGAGCCGGGCAAGTTCAATGTGGAGATCGGCCTGGATTCCAAGGACGTGACGCAGCAGAGCTTCGAGTTGCTCTAATCCCCCGCGCGGACTGATCGTTCCCACGCTCCGCGTGGGAATGCCTCAAGGGACGCTCCGCGTCCAGTGACGCAGAGCGTCACGGGCTGCATTCCCACGCGGAGCATGGGAACGATCTGATCCAACATCTATGTTGACTGTTACACCGCCATCGCGAGCAAGCTCCGCTCCTACAGTGTTTTTTGGATGTGGTTGAGTCAGTATCAGCCCCGTCGATCCAGCAGATTCACCACCAGCCGATCCACCCATCCCCACACCCTTTGCTTCACCCGCCGCCACAGCGGCCGGCGTTGCCATGCGTCCAGACTGACTTCCTGGCTCTGCGCAAAGTCCCGCTGGAAACTCGCCGCCACCGCCCGCGTCAGTCCCGCGTCCAGTGCCTCAAGATTGGCTTCCAGGTTGAAGCGCAAATTCCAGTGATCGAAATTGCACGAGCCGATGCTCACCCAGTCGTCGACCAGGACCATTTTCAAGTGCAGGAAACACGGCTGGTATTCGAAGATCGCCACCCCGGCCTTGAGCAATCGCGGGTAGTAGCGATGCCCGGCGTAGCGCACCGACGGGTGATCGGTGCGTGGCCCGGTCAGCAGCAGGCGCACATCGACACCGCGGGCGGCAGCCCGGCGCAGTGAGCGACGGACTTTCCAGGTCGGCAGGAAATACGGCGTCGCCAGCCAGATCCGCCGTTGGCCGCTGTTCAGCGCGCGAGTCAATGATTGCAGGATGTCCCGGTGCTGGCGGGCGTCGGCATAGGCGACCCGGCCCATGCCATCGCCCATGGCCGGCACGCGCGGCAGACGCGGCAAGCCGAAATGAGCAGAAGGTTTCCATGCGCGCCGATGACGGTTGGCGATCCATTGGCGGTCGAACAGTAACTGCCAGTCGATGACCAAGGGCCCGGTGATTTCCACCATCACTTCGTGCCATTCGCTGGTGTCTTCGCCCGGTGTCCAGAATTCATCGGTCACCCCGGTACCGCCCACCACGGCCATGCTCTGATCGACCAGCAACAACTTGCGGTGATCGCGGTAGAAGTTGCCCAACCAGCGCCGCCAGCTCAGGCGATTGTAAAAACGCAGCTCAACACCCGCCGCTATCAAACGCTGACGCAAGGTCAGGGTGAACGCGAGGCTGCCGTAATCATCGAACAGGCAGCGCACGCGCACGCCACGTTCGGCAGCCTGGACCAGCGCCTGAACCATCGCTTCGGCACAGGCTCCCGCCTCCACCAGGTACAACTCCAGTTCGACCTGCTCTTCGGCGCGGGCAATCGCGACCAACATCCGCGGGAAAAACTGCGGCCCGTCGATCAACAGTTCAAAACGGTTGCCTTCTCGCCAGGGGAAAATTGCGCCAGCCATGTCAGCGCGCCGTGAAAATCAGTACCGCACCCACCGGCACCGACAAACTGATGGCCGACAAACCGGCGACCTTGCGCAAACTTTCCAGCCCGGGGGCCAGGTCGAAATCCGCGGCATTGATGATCAGCGGTTCGAGGGTTACCACCTGGAAGCGCCGGTCATCGAGACGAGTCGCCAGCAGTTCGGCGTTGTATTCGTGTTGTTTGCCATGCAGGTTGACGGTCAGCGGCAGGCGCAATTCAAGTTGCGCGCCGGGCGCCAGATCGTTGATCGGCCGCAGATCGATCTGCGTGGTGATCAGCGCTTGGGGAAACGTCTGGATCTCAAACAGGTCCTTGCGCATGCGTTCATCGCGCAGCGGGATGCCACTGTTGACCGAATCCATCTCGACTTCCACCTCGGCCAGGCCTTTAGGGCTGACCTTTCCGTGCAGCACCAGAAAGCGTTGCACCTCGGAAATATTGGTGTTTTTGGTGCTGATGAACGACAGCCGCGATGACTCACCGTCGAGGTACCAATTGGCCTGGGCCGACACGGTGACACCGGCCAGCAGCAGGGAGGCGAGGGTTTTGCAGAGGAAGCGGTTGAACATAGAGACTCGTGGGGCAGATAAACCTGCACGAACCTTAACCGCCCGCGAGCCAATTGCAAACGTGTAGCAGCTGGCGAAGCCTGCGTTCGGCGGCGCAGCCGTCGCCAATCCAGCCACCTTGCTCTTTCTGAAACACCGCAGAGCGTGGTTTTACGACGGCTGCGCCGCCGAACGCAGGCTTCGCCAGCTGCTACAGGGAAAGTGGCGTTTCAAGGTGATAAGCGGCAGCCCTGGCGTTCGCTGATCCATTGCGCGCTGTTGCTGCGGCCCATACCGCTGACGGTGACGCGCTTGCTGGCGGCGTCATCGGTAAAGCCGCTGGTCGGCAGCCACTGCTTCACGTAGCCGCGGCAGTACTCCGCCGGGTTGTTCATCACGTAACGGCACGAACAATATTCCTTGGCTGTATAGCCGCTGATGATGTCCGGGAAGGCCCACAGCGCCACGCGCTCCTGCCAGATCCAGCCGAGCAAGGCGATCGACAGGATCAACAACAGCGTGCCGAGCGGTCGACGACGAACAAAGCTGCGACGCTTCATGGCTGCACCTTCGCAGCAAATGCCTGGAGCACGAGTCTGAGAAAATCGTTGTGCCGGTAGCTGCCGTCGCGGTCATCGCCGTAACGAACGATCACCAGGTTTTCGCCGGGAATCACGTACATCGCCTGCCCCCAATGACCCAACGCGGCGAAGGTGTCGGCAGGTGCATCGGGCCAGGGTTTTGCGGCGCCTTCCACCGCGCGGTTAAGCCACCAATGGCCGCCGGGCACAGCCTCGTCTTGATTGGCTTGATAGCGGGCGAACGGTTCGCGGTTGAACGTGACCCAGTCCCTGGGCAGCAATTGCCGCTCACCCCAACGGCCGTCGCGCGCCATCAATAGCCCGATGCGGGCCAGGTCCCTGGCGGTGAGGTAGGCATAGGACGAAGCGACGAATGTCCCCTTGGCGTCGGCCTCCCACACGGCATGGCGAATCCCCAAGGGTTCGAACAAAGCCTTCCATGGATAGTCTGGATAGCGGGTCGGGCCGACGATGGTTTTCAGTGCAGCGGATAACAAATTGCTGTCACCGCTGGAGTAGCGGAATGCCTGACCGGGTTTGGCGTATTCACGGTGATCGGCGGTGAACGCGGCCATGTCCGGGTGGCCACGGGTGTAGAGCATCGCGACCACCGAGGATTTCAACGGCGCGTATTCATAGTCTTCCTGCCAGTCCAGACCCGAGGCCCAATGCAGCAGGTCGGCCATGGTCATGGCCGGGTGTTTTTGCAGCGGTGGATAAAATGTCTGCACCGGGTCCTGGAGCTTGAACAGACCTTCGCCATAGGCCACGCCGAGGACCGTGGCCATCAGGCTTTTGCTGATGGACCAGGTCAGGTGCGGGGTGTCGGCGGTGGTCGGACCGGCGTAGCGTTCGTAGATCAGTTGACCGTCGCGGATCACCAGCAAGGCGTCGGTGCGGATGCCTTGTCGGGTGGCCTCATCACGGGGTGGGAAGGCGTAAGTCTCCAGCGCTTGAAGCGCCGGCCCGCTGACTGTCGGACCGGTTGACCATTGCTCGGCAGGCCAGTATTCGGCGTGGGCCGTGAGGCTGAGCAACAGCCCTGCAATCAGGGACAAGCCTTTGAACATGGTGGGGGCTCGGAGGGATGGACCTGCTGAGCCTAGTCGCCATTGATGACAGTTCCGGGATTTGTGTTGCCAATGAGGTCGTCTTCGCGGGCAAGCCCGCTCCCACAGGGATTGTGTGTTGCTCACCATCTGTGTCGCACCACCGCTCACTGTGGGAGCGGGCTTGCCCGCGAAGGGGCCGGTCAATCCAGCGAAGAACCCGCGAGTGCCTTGGCCAACCGCTTCCCCCGCGCCCCCGCCGCCAACTCCATCACGCCCTGATCACGCTGCCACATCTGCGCCCAATGCTGCGGGCCATCGGCCAGTGCCAGCGCCACCTCGGCCTTGAGCCCATCGAACTGCGCAAACAAGCCACCGAGCAACACATGCCCGGACGGATTATTCGGCGCCTGCCGGCTGACTTCCGCGCACCCGGCCAGCAGCGCCAGCAAACGCAGTTGCAAGGCTTGCGGCCAGTCGCTGTCCTGACCGACGCCGTACAGCCAGGCGGTCATGGCGCTCAACACGTAAATGTCTTCAAGGGTGCGGAACGGTTTGATGTAAGCCTCCCAGCCATCCCCCGCCAACAGTTCGCACTGAGCGTTATCGAGAAACAGCCGACCATGGCTGATGTCTGGCATCAACGGGATCGCCGGCAGTTTCTCCAGGCGCACGCCCGGCTCATCGGGATAGACCACCGCCAGACTCAGGCGCGGTTTTTCATCGGGGGCTTCACTGCGAGCAGCGATCAGCAGCCAATCGGCGGCATCGCCTGCGGTGACAAAATCCTTGCGCCCGCTCAGACGCAAATCCCGCAGACGGGTCTGCATGTCTGCCACCCGCAGGCTGCGCTGTTCGGTCGCGCACAACGCACCGAGGCTCAGCGGCGCGCTCGGCCAGAGCATGCGCAACGCTGCCTGATAGCCCACCAGAAACGCCAACCCGGGCGTTGACATCAAACGTCCGCCGGCCACCGCCAGTTCGAACGGCGTGACGTTGCCCAACTGGTGCAACAAGGTCGCGAAACCCTCGCTCAGGTCCGGGGTGGCGGGCAGGCGTTCACAGCGGCGCAGCAGGTTTTGCCAGAGCATAAGAGGCTCCTCAAAGGCTGTCATATAAGCATCACCAAAGCTTCATGGCGATGACACCGGGGCTACATAGCCTGACTTTGCACAACACGGCTGCATAAAGAAAGTCGATCGGCTGCAACCCAAGACGGGTGACCGGCCCGTACGGAGATTCGCAATGACTCAGATCGCCCGCATCAGCGACACCGGCAATGAACGCCGCCTGCAAGCCGAACGCCTGGTGGGCGCCGAGGCCTTGCAGGAAGCCCAGGCCCTGCGCTTCAACGTGTTCAGTGGCGAATTCAACGCCAAGCTGAAAGGCGCGGAGCTGGGTCTGGACATGGATGACTATGATGTTCACTGCGCCCACATCGGCGTGCGTGATTTGAACACCGGGCGTCTGGTGGCGACCACCCGTTTGCTCGACCACACCGCCGCCAGCAGCCTGGGCAAGTTCTACAGCGAAGAAGAATTCAGCCTGCACGGCCTGGTCCATCTCAAAGGCCCGATCCTGGAAATCGGCCGCACTTGCGTCGACCCGGCCTACCGCAACGGCGGCACCATCGCGGTACTCTGGGGCGAACTGGCCGAAGTCCTGAACCAGGGCGGCTACAGCTATTTGATGGGGTGCGCGAGCATCCCGATGCAGGACGGCGGCATTCAGGCCCACGCGATCATGCAGCGCCTGCGCGAACGTTATCTGTGCACTGAACACCTGCGGGCAGAACCGAAAAAACCACTGCCGAGCCTCGACATCCCGTCCAACGTCATCGCCGAAATGCCACCGCTGCTCAAGGCCTACATGCGCCTTGGCGCGAAGATCTGCGGCGAGCCGTGCTGGGACGAAGACTTCCAGGTCGCCGACGTATTCATCCTGCTCAAGCGCGACGAGCTCTGCCCGCGTTATGCCAAACATTTCAAGGCGGCCGTGTGATGAGTCGGCTACGGATTTACGCGCGGATTGCGCGAGTGTTGGTGGTGGTGGCGCTGGGGTTGAGCATGGCCAGTGTGTTCGGGTTGTTCGAGCGTTTGGGGATTGCTCATTCGATGGTCCGGCGCCAGCGCTGGTCGCGATTTTTCATGGCGCGCCTGAGCAATGCCCTGCCCTTTCACGTGACCGTGCACGGTGAATTGCCGAAGTCGCCGATGCTCTGGGTCAGCAACCATGTGTCCTGGACCGACATTCCGCTGCTAGGCATGCTCACGCCGCTGTCGTTCCTGTCCAAGGCCGAAGTGCGCACCTGGCCGGTGGCGGGCTGGCTGGCGGCCAAGGCCGGCAGCTTGTTCATTCGCCGAGGGTCGGGCGACAGCCAGTTGATCCGCAAACAGATGACCCGTCATCTGGAGCAGGAACATCCGCTGCTGATGTTCCCGGAAGGCACTACCACCGATGGCCGCACGTTGCGCACGTTTCATGGTCGATTGCTGTCGGCGGCGATCGACTCCGAAGTGAAGTTGCAGCCGGTGGCGATTCGTTATCTGCGCGACGGGCAGCTCGATTCACTGGCACCGTTCATTGGCGATGATGATTTGCTCTCGCACTTGATGCGCTTGTTTGCCCATGATCGGGGTGAGGTGGAGATTCATTTGCTCAAGCCGATCGCGTGCGAAGGTCGCGAGCGTGCGGCGCTGGCGTTTGAAGCGCAGCAGGCGGTGCAGAAGGCGTTGTTTGGGGTGATTCCGCAGGCCCAACCGGAACCTCTGCGCCCCGCAATCGCGGCTTGAACACATATCCCTGTGGGAGCGGGCTTGCCCGCGATGAGGCCGGATCATCCAACATCTATGTTGACTGAACCACCTCAATCGCGGGCAAGCCCGCTCCCACATTAGATCTGCTTCGTTTGCGCGAAATCCTGAAGCTGCGGATAGAACAACCGAAAGTCATCACTCAACGGCTCATACAACACTCGCAACTCCTGCATCGCTGCGGCCAGCTCCTCCGGCCGCGTCAGCCGCCGTGAAATCCCCCGCAGCACCTGCTCCAGCACCGCAAATTCCCGATAAGAACCCAACCAGTCATTAGCGACCATGTGCGGCGCGATCTGCGCCAGACGCTCCGGCAATTGCGCCTCGGCGGACAGCACCCGGTACACACCCGAAGTGAATTGCTCCAGCGGCTGGTCGGCGTACAACGTCCAGTCCCGCGCCAGGCAATGGTCGAAAAACACGTCAAGCACGATCCCGGCGTAACGCCGGCGGGTCATGGAAAACCGTGACAACGAAACGTCCACCAACGGATGGCGGTCGGTAAAGACATCGATGCTGCGATGCAGCTGGATGGCCACTTCGATCTCCGGATCGAACTGCCCTTGCAGCCGCCCTTTGACGAAATCGCCATACAGACTGCCGAGCAATTGACCGGGGCGCTGGCCACCGAGGTGCAGATGTGCGAGATAGTTCATGCCGCGCAGCTTAGCACTACGCCCTCAATATCGTTATAACCCGATATACCGAATTACTCGGTCGTCAGACCAAAATCATATTGGTATATCGCGAAGTACCGATTTAAAGTTCGCCTCATCGCGATATAGCGTTTTATTCATCACGAGCCCAAACCATGACCATCGACCTCGACGAAATAATAAAAGCCCTGGCACACCCAGTACGCCGAGACATCCTCATCTGGCTGAAAGATCCCAAAACCCAGTTCCCGGAACAGCTCCACAACCACGAGTACGGTATTTGCGCCGGACAGATCGATCAACGCTGCGGCCTGTCGCAGTCGACCGTGTCCGCCCATTTGGCGACCTTGCAACGTGCGGGACTGATCAGCAGCCAGAAAGCCGGTCAATGGCACTTCTTCAAACGCAACGAGGACGTGATTCAGGCGTTCCTCGACGCCATCGTCAAGGAGCTCAGCGCTCCGACAAGGAACTGAACAATGCCCCTCTCGCTACTCATTCTGGCCTTGAGCGCCTTCGCCATTGGCACCACCGAGTTCGTCATCATGGGCTTGCTGCCCGATGTGGCGGCCGACCTCGGTGTGTCGATCCCTGGCGCCGGCTGGCTGGTGACCGGTTATGCCCTGGGCGTGGCCATCGGTGCGCCGTTCATGGCACTGGCCACCTCCAGATTGCCGCGCAAGGCTGCGCTGGTAGCGTTGATGGGGATTTTCATCGTTGGCAACCTGCTCTGTGCCATGGCTACCGACTACAACGTGCTGATGTTTGCCCGCGTGGTCACCGCCCTCTGCCACGGTGCGTTCTTCGGTATCGGTTCGGTGGTGGCGGCCGGTCTGGTGCCGGCGAACAAGCGCGCTTCGGCCGTAGCCTTGATGTTCACCGGCCTGACCCTGGCCAACGTACTCGGCGTTCCGCTGGGCACCGCACTCGGTCAGGAAGCCGGCTGGCGTTCGACCTTCTGGGCGGTGACCGTGATTGGCGTGATCGCATTGATTGGCCTGATCCGCTTCCTGCCGGCCAAGCGCGATGAAGAGAAACTCGATATGCGCGCCGAACTGCGCGCCCTCAAAGGCGCCGGGATCTGGCTGTCGTTGAGCATGACCGCGTTGTTCGCAGCTTCGGTATTCACCCTGTTCACCTACGTCGCCCCGCTGCTCGGCGATGTCACCGGCGTCTCGCCCAAAGGCGTGACCTGGACCCTGATGCTCATCGGGCTCGGCCTGACGGTCGGCAACATCATCGGCGGCAAGCTGGCTGACAAAGGCATGGCCGCCACATTGATCGGCGTCTTTATCTCGATGGCGGTGATCTCGACCGTACTGACCTGGACCAGCGTTGCGCTGATACCAACCGAAATCACCCTGTTCCTCTGGGCCACTGCGTGCTTTGCCGCCGTGCCCGCCCTGCAAGTGAACGTGGTGACCTACGGCAAAGCCGCACCGAACCTGGTGTCGACCCTGAACATCGGCGCTTTCAACATCGGCAACGCACTGGGTGCCTGGGTCGGCGGCAGCGTCATCGCCCACGGTTTCGGCCTGACCAGCGTTCCTCTCGCGGCAGCCGCACTGGCAGTACTTGCCCTGCTGGTGACCCTGATTACTTTCCGTCAGAACGGCAATCCCGAACTGGCCCCTGCTACCAACTGATCTCTACCGGAGAGCTATTTCATGACGACTATTTTCGATCCGATCAAACTGGGCGACCTCGAGTTGGCCAACCGCATCATCATGGCGCCGCTGACCCGCTGCCGCGCCGACGAAGGCCGCGTGCCAAACGCGCTGATGGCCGAGTACTACGTACAACGCGCCTCGGCCGGCCTGATCCTCAGCGAGGCCACTTCGGTCACGCCGATGGGCGTCGGTTACCCGGACACCCCGGGTATCTGGTCCAACGATCAGGTACGTGGCTGGGCTAACGTAACCAAGGCTATCCACGGTGCGGGCGGCAAGATTTTCCTGCAACTGTGGCATGTCGGCCGTATTTCCCATGGGTCGTATCTGGACGGTGAAACACCGGTCGCACCGAGCGCCATTCAGCCAAAAGGCCATGTCAGCCTGGTTCGCCCACTGGCCGACTTCCCAACCCCACGCGCCCTGGAAACCGCTGAAATCGCCGACATCGTCGACGCCTACCGCGTCGGCGCCGAGAACGCCAAGGCAGCCGGTTTCGACGGTGTGGAAATCCATGGTGCCAACGGCTACCTGCTCGACCAGTTCCTGCAAAGCAGCACCAACCAGCGCACCGACAACTACGGCGGTTCCGTGGAAAATCGCGCTCGCCTGCTGCTGGAAGTGACCGATGCCGCGATCGAAGTCTGGGGCGCGGGCCGCGTGGGTGTGCACCTGTCACCCCGTGCCGATCTCCATGACATGGGCGATGACAACCTGTCCGAGACCTTCACTTACGTTGCTCGCGAACTGGGCAAACGTGGCATCGCCTTCATCTGCTCCCGCGAGAAAGAAGATGGCGACAGCCTGGGTCCACAATTGAAAGAAGCGTTCGGCGGCCCGTACATCGCCAACGAACGCTTCACCAAGGACAGCGCCAACGCCTGGCTCGCCAGCGGCAAGGCCGATGCGGTGGCCTTCGGCGTGCCATTCATTGCCAACCCGGACTTGCCGGCACGGTTGAAGGCCGATGCGCCGCTGAACGAGGCGCGTCCTGAACTGTTCTACGCCAAGGGCCCGGTCGGCTATATCGACTACCCGGTGTTGTAAGCATTCCTCACCTTGAAACGCAAAAGCCCCGACTCGAAAGAGCCGGGGCTTTTTTGCAACCGGGTTACTCACAAAATCACTACAAATCAGGTAGCTCACTACCTATCAAGCGGGCGAGCGTGCGTATATAAAAGCACCCCCATTAGGTATTTTGTTTCATTTGCGCAGACTGGGGCTCAAGCGCAGCATATCCAACCCGGTATCAACCAAACGCTCGGCATCGATATGCAGTTGAAAGCTGTCGGGCGCCAACAGCCACTGATACAGGATGCCATCGATATACGCATGAATGCTGATGGCCGCTCGCGCAGTGTCGAGGTCTTCCGGTAACTGCCCCCGGTTGACCGCATTACTCAGCGCCAGGGCGATTCGCACATTGCAATCGAGGCTGACCTCTCGACGCTGTTGGCGCAGGTCGCACATTTCATCGGTGAATTCGCACTTATGAAACAGAATCTCATTGATGCGTCGGGTTTTCGGATCCAGGGCAACTTGATGAAACAAATGAATCAGCAGTTTGCGCATACAACCCAAGGGATCGAGCTCATCTTCGCTTTCACTGGCCTTGGCCATTTCATCCAGCGGCTCATGCAAGGTATCAAGCATGGCCTGCACCAGATCCGCCTTGTTGCTGAAATGCCAGTAGATAGCGCCGCGAGTGACCCCGGCCAGGGTAGCGATATCCGCCAGTGTCGTGCGCGCCACGCCCCTTTCGTAAAAGGCCTTTTCTGCCGCTTCCAGTATCTGGCTGCGGGTTTCTTGAGCTTCCTCTTTGGTGCGACGGACCATGGCAGTACAACCTCAATCAGGATGCTTCAGCGATGTCTGAACATCAGCTGAATAAAAGTGGAGCGATCGCTCTCGGGCGTCGTCACCGGCCTACAATTCGAACCCTTGAACGGCTTTCGTAACGATGTGGATACACGGCCAAGGTATTTACAAACAACCATGAACGTAAGTATATTCCTTAGCAAGCTACTTATCCACTCAGCGCACATTTTTTACTTCTCTACATTTCGAGTGCGCAATTTGCGCGCCTGACCCGAGGATTTTCATGCAATTCAAGCCAGCTGTTACCGCTCTGGTCACCGCCCTCGCCTTGGCATCGCTGCTCAGCGGATGCAAAAAGGAAGAGGCGGCACCTGCCGCACCACCCCCTCAGGTCGGCGTCGTTACTCTGCAACCTCAAGCCTTTACCCTGACCTCCGAACTTCCGGGCCGTACCAGCGCGTACCGCATCGCCGAAGTTCGCCCTCAGGTCAACGGCATCATTCTCAAGCGCCTGTTCAAGGAAGGCGGCGACGTCAAGGCCGGCCAGCAGCTGTATCAGATCGATCCGGCGGTTTATGAAGCCACCCTGAAAAGCGCCCAAGCCAACCTGCAGCAGACCAAATCGATTTCCGACCGCTACAAGCAATTGGTCAGCGAACAGGCTGTGAGCCGTCAGGAATACGACACGGCCCTGGCTAACCGGTTGCAATCGGAGGCCGCTCTGCAAAGCGCCCAGATCAATGTGCGTTACACCAAGGTTTACGCGCCTCTCTCCGGCCGTATCGGCCGCTCGACTGTGACTGAAGGCGCGCTGGTTACCAGCGGCCAGGTCGAAGCGATGGCGGTGATTCAGCAACTGGACCCGATCTACGTTGACGTCACCCAGTCTTCGGTTGAGCTGCTGGAACTGCGCCGCGAACTGGAAAGCGGTCGTCTGCAAAAATCCGGCGACAACGCGGCCAAGGTCAAGTTGACCCTCGAAGACGGCAGCCAGTACAAACAGGAAGGCAAGCTCGAGTTCTCGGAAGTCTCCGTGGACCAGACCACCGGTTCCGTGACCTTGCGTGCGGTATTCCCGAACCCTGACCACACCCTGCTGCCCGGCATGTTTGTACACGCCCAGTTGCAGGCTGGTGTGAACAGCGCGGCGATCCTCGCCCCGCAACAAGGCGTGACCCGTGATCTCAAAGGCACCCCGACCGCGCTGGTCGTCGGCCCGGACAACAAGGTCGAACTGCGTCACCTCAAGGCCAGCCGCACCGTCGGCAACCAATGGCTGATCGAAGACGGCCTGAAGGCCGGCGACCGCCTGATCACCGAAGGACTGCAATTCGTTAAACCTGGCGTCGAAGTTAAGGCCAGTGAAGCGACTAACGTTGGCGCAAAGAACCCGGCCCCCGCACAGGTAGCTAACAAGGCTTCCAGCGGCAAAGGGGAGTAAACCATGTCCAGATTTTTTATCGACCGTCCGATTTTTGCCTGGGTAATTGCCCTGGTCATCATGCTGGTCGGGGCACTATCGATCCTCAAACTGCCGATCAACCAATACCCGAGCATTGCGCCTCCGGCCATTGCGATCTCTGTGACCTACCCGGGCGCGTCTGCACAAACCGTGCAGGACACCGTGGTCCAGGTGATCGAGCAACAGCTCAACGGTATCGATAACCTGCGTTATGTCTCCTCGGAAAGTAACTCCGACGGCAGCATGACCATTACCGCGACCTTCGAGCAGGGCACCAACTCCGATACCGCGCAGGTTCAGGTCCAGAACAAGCTGAACCTGGCCACCCCGCTGCTGCCACAAGAAGTGCAGCAACAGGGTATCCGCGTGACCAAGGCAGTGAAAAACTTCCTGATGGTGATCGGCGTGGTGTCGCGCGACGGCAGCATGACCAAGGACGACCTGTCCAACTACATCGTGTCGAACATGCAGGACCCGATCTCGCGGACCGCCGGTGTCGGTGATTTCCAGGTCTTCGGTGCCCAGTACGCGATGCGGATCTGGCTCGACCCGGCCAGGTTGAACAACTTCAACCTGACCCCGGGCGACGTGAAAACCGCCATCGCCGCGCAAAACGTCCAGGTGTCGTCCGGTCAACTCGGTGGCTTGCCTGCCGTGGCCGGTCAGCAATTGAACGCGACTATCATCGGCAAGACCCGTCTGCAAACCGCTGAGCAGTTCAAGGCCATCCTGC
The DNA here is from genome assembly GCF_058788075.1 of Pseudomonas sp. FW305-20. Lineage (NCBI taxonomy): Bacteria > Pseudomonadati > Pseudomonadota > Gammaproteobacteria > Pseudomonadales > Pseudomonadaceae > Pseudomonas > Pseudomonas sp. FW305-20. The sequence goes on from NZ_JBYTAJ010000057.1 coordinate 16,589, forward strand.
TGAAGGTCAACAAGGATGGTTCGCAAGTGCGTGTCGGCGATGTGGCAGATGTCGCTCTGGGTGGTGAAAACTACTCGATCAGCGCCCAGTTCAACGGCAGCCCGGCCTCGGGTCTGGCGGTGAAACTGGCCAACGGTGCCAACGCCCTCGACACTGCAACAGCGCTGCGCAAGACCATCGAATCCCTCAAGCCGTTCTTCCCGCAAGGGATGGAAGTGGTATTCCCGTACGACACCACTCCAGTGGTGACCGAGTCGATCAAGGGTGTGGTTGAAACCCTGGTCGAAGCGATCGCGCTGGTGTTCCTGGTGATGTTCCTGTTCCTGCAAAACTTCCGCGCCACCGTCATCACCACAATGACCGTGCCAGTCGTATTGCTGGGCACCTTCGGGATCCTCGCGGCGTTCGGCTTCAGCATCAACACCCTGACCATGTTCGGTATGGTGCTGGCCATCGGTTTGCTGGTGGACGACGCCATCGTCGTGGTGGAGAACGTCGAACGGGTCATGAGCGAAGAAGGCCTGTCACCCAAGGAAGCCACCAAGAAATCCATGGGGCAGATCCAGGGTGCACTGGTCGGTATTGCCCTGGTGCTGTCGGCGGTACTGTTGCCGATGGCATTCTTCGGCGGTTCCACTGGCGTGATCTACAAGCAGTTCTCGATCACCATCGTCTCGGCCATGGCCCTGTCGGTACTGGTCGCCCTGATCTTTACCCCGGCGCTCTGCGCCACCATGCTCAAACCGATCCCCAAGGGTGAGCACGGCGTCCCGAAACGCGGATTTTTCGGCTGGTTCAACCGCAACTTCGACCGTAGCGTGAAAAGCTACGAGCGCGGCGTTGGCAACATTCTGCGCAACAAGGTGCCGTATCTGCTGGTGTACGTGATCATCGTCATCGGCATGATCTGGTTGTTCCTGCGCATTCCATCCGCGTTCCTGCCGGAAGAAGACCAGGGTGTACTGTTTGCCCAGGTGCAAACCCCGGCCGGCTCCAGTTCCCAGCGCACGCAAGTGGTGGTGGACGAGATGCGTGAGTTCCTGCTTCGTCCGGGCACTGAAGGCGGCGAAGGTGACGCAGTGGCCTCGGTGTTTACCGTGACCGGCTTCAACTTCGCAGGCCGTGGTCAGAGTTCGGGTATGGCGTTCATCATGCTCAAACCGTGGGACGAACGTAACGCCGAAAACAGCGTGTTCAAAGTCGCGGCCCGTGCCCAACAGCATTTCTTCACCTTCCGTGATGCCATGGTGTTTGCGTTCGCCCCTCCGGCAGTGCTGGAACTGGGTAACGCCACCGGTTTCGACGTGTTCCTGCAAGACCGTGCCGGTATCGGTCACGACGCACTGATGGCTGCACGCAACCAATTCCTCGGGATGGCGGCGCAGAGCAAGGTGCTGTCGCAGGTCCGCCCGAACGGTCTGAACGACGAACCGCAATACCAACTGGAAATCGATGACGAGAAGGCCAGTGCCCTGGGCATTACCATCGCCGACATCAACAGCACCCTGTCGATTGCGCTGGGCAGTAGCTACGTCAACGACTTCATCGACCGCGGTCGGGTGAAGAAGGTTTACGTGCAAGGCCAGCCGGGGGCGCGCATGAGTCCTGAAGACGTGAAGAAATGGTACGTACGCAACAGCGCCGGCACCATGGTTCCCTTCTCCGCGTTCGCCAAGGGTGAGTGGATTTACGGTGCGCCGAAACTGTCGCGTTACAACGGCGTAGAAGCGATGGAAATCCTCGGTGCCCCGGCCCCCGGCTATTCCACCGGTGAAGCCATGGCCGAAGTCGAAGCCCTGGCCAAGAAACTGCCGGCCGGTGTCGGTATTTCCTGGACCGGCCTGTCGTACGAAGAACGACTGGCGGGTTCGCAAGCGCCGGCGCTGTTCGCGTTGTCGATCCTGATGGTGTTCCTGTGCCTGGCCGCGTTGTATGAAAGCTGGTCGATTCCGATTGCGGTGGTGCTCGTGGTGCCGCTGGGGATTATCGGTGCCTTGATGGCGACCAGCTTGCGCGGTCTGTCCAACGACGTGTACTTCCTGGTGGGCCTGTTGACCACCATTGGTCTGGCGGCGAAAAACGCCATTCTGATCGTCGAGTTCGCCAAAGACCTGCATGAACAGGGCAAGAGCTTGCAGGAGGCCGCCATCGAGGCATGCCGCATGCGTTTGCGCCCGATCATCATGACCTCCCTGGCGTTTGTCCTCGGCGTGGTGCCACTGGCCATTTCCAGCGGCGCCGGCTCGGGTAGCCAGCACGCCATCGGTACGGTGGTGATTGGCGGTATGATCACCGCCACCGTTTTGGCGATATTCTGGGTCCCGCTGTTTTTCGTCACCGTGTCGGCCATGGGGCAGCGCAAAATCGTTGACCAGGACGACGCTCTTGAACCTTCTAAAGAGGCTGGCTTATGAGCAAGTCGCTACTTTCCCTGGCTGTTGCCGCCTTCGTGCTCGGTGGCTGCTCGCTGATTCCCGATTATCAGCAGCCTGAAGCACCGGTGGCGGGCCAGTACCCGCAAGGTCCGGCGTATTCGTCGGCCCAGGCGCCTGCCCAGGCTGCCGCCGAACAGGGCTGGAAGCAGTTTTTCCATGATCCGGCGCTGCAACAACTGATTCAGATCGCCCTGGAAAACAACCGTGACCTGCGTGTCGCGGCACTGAACATCGACGCCTTTGCGGCTCAATACCGCATCCAGCGTGCCGATCTGTTCCCGGCCGTGTCGGCCAACGGCACCGGCAGCCGCCAGCGGGTCCCGGCCCGGGCATCACAGACCGGCCAAGCGGACATCACCAGTTCCTACTCGGCCACCGTCGGCATCAGCGCCTATGAACTCGACCTGTTCGGTCGGGTTCGCAGCCTGAGCGAAGAAGCACTGCAAAAGTACTTCGCCACTGAAGAAGCGCGCCGCAGCACGCAGATCAGCCTGGTGGCCAGTGTGGCCAACGCCTACCTGACCTGGCAGGCCGACAAGGAATTGCTGAAACTGACCCAGGACACCCTGGCTGCGTTCGAGGAGAGCTACAAGCTCACCGCTCGCAGCAACGAAGTAGGGGTCGCCTCGGCGCTGGACCTGGCCCAGTCGCGTACCTCGGTGGAAAACGCCCGCGCGCAAATGGCCAAGTACACTCGTCAAGTCGCCCAGGATGAAAACAGCCTGGTGTTGCTGCTCGGCACGGGCGTCCCGGCCAATCTGCAAGCGGCCAAGCCGTTGGCTGACGACCTGCTGAGCGACGTGCCGGCCGGTCTGCCATCGGACTTGCTGCAACGTCGTCCGGACATCCTTCAGGCCGAATACAACCTGAAAGCCGCCAACGCCAACATCGGTGCGGCGCGGGCTGCGTTCTTCCCGAGCATCAGCCTGACAGCCAACGCCGGGACCCTGAGCCCTGACCTGTCCGGCCTGTTCAAGGGCGGTTCGGGCACCTGGTTGTTCCAGCCGCAGATCAACCTGCCGATCTTCAACGCCGGCAGCCTGCGCGCCAGCCTGGATTATTCAAAAATCCAGAAAGACATCGGCGTGGCGAACTACGAGAAGTCCATTCAAACGGCCTTCCAGGAAGTCGCCGACGGCTTGGCCGCCCGCCAGACCTACACCGATCAGTTGCAGGCCCAGCGTGATTTCGTCACCGCGAACCAGGACTACTACCGTCTGGCCGAGCGTCGTTATCGCATTGGTGTCGACAGCAACCTGACCTTCCTCGATGCCCAGCGTCAGCTGTTCAGTGCTGAACAAGTACTGATCACCGACCGTCTGGCGCAACTGGTCAGTGCCGTCAATCTGTACAAGGCACTGGGCGGTGGCTGGAACCAGCAGACGGCGAAGAACGAGCCGTTGAAAGAAGAAGCGCCGAAGATGAAGTTGTTCTGATAGCGCGGTAAAACTAGAAGCCCACCTTTTGGTGGGCTTTTTGTTGGCTGCGGGAAAATTGTGGCGCCAGGACTGGCCTCATCGTCGGAACAGACAACACAAATCCCCAGCCAATCTTATGTTCGATAATCGCCCAAAACCCGCTTTCCCCGATTGAACCC
>NZ_JBYTAJ010000058.1:0-20413 GCF_058788075.1 Pseudomonas sp. FW305-20
TCACTGGACGCGGAGCGTCCCTAGAGGCATTCCCACGCAGAGCGTGGGAACGATCGATGAGCTCAGGAATCAATGATCCCGAAATTCTTTATGGCAAGCACTGCACGCATCTTCGACCCTCTGCACCGCTGGCCCAAGGTTACTGGCCTTGTAGGGCTGAACCTTGCTGACAACCACCAATTCACCGGTGGCGGCTTCAAGGGTGCGGGCCATGTCCTGGAACTGTTCCTGTTTCTGCCAGACATCGCTCTTGGCGCTGGTGTGATCTTCTTCGCGCAGCTGCGGAAAATGTTTCCAGGGTTCACGGGACAATGCATCAAGCTTCACGGCACCGTCAGCGAATTTCGGACCGTCAAACGGGATGCGACCACGCAACATGCCGCCCAGGTCTTCGCCGGTCTTGAGCATCTGCTTGAAGATTGCCTTACGCTGACCCAGCGGCGAGTTGGGGTCGACCCCACCACAGGCGGACAACGTCAGGCAGGCCAGCAATACAACAGAAAGTCTTTTAAGAGTCATGGTGGTTTCAGGTCACGGGAACGGCGGCCAGTATCCTCGCGTCATCGGCAAAGACCAATAGCCCTATTATCAATACGGGTTGTTTGAGCGCATGGAGCACTCAGGCAACCGACAAAGGAATTACTCCATGAACAGCCGTTTCAAGGCATGGCGTCACAACCTCGCCTGGACCCTTCCGATGGTGGCCGTGCTTGCGGGCTGCACCGGTGGCGACAACAACACACCGAAAACCCACGCCCTGGCGACTTACTCCAGCGCCACGTGGGAAGCACTTCCGACGGTGTCCGACATCGACCTGGTTGCCGGCTTCGGTTCGTGGCGCAGCGCCTGCACCCGACTCAAGGCCGACCCGGTGTGGGGCTCAACGTGTGCGGCTGCCGCCAACGTACCGCAAACCGCCAATGACATTCGTGGCTTCCTCAAGCAGAACCTCGACGTCTACGGCCTGCGCGCCGCCAATGACAATCCCAACGGCTTAATCACCGGTTATTACGAACCGGTCTACCCCGGCAGCCTGACCCAGACCGAAGTGGCCAACATCCCGGTGTATGGCGTGCCCGAGGACATGATCATCATCTCTCTGGACAGCATTTATCCGGAACTCAAAGGCAAGCGCCTGCGCGGACGACTCGAAGGTCGCGTGCTCAAGCCTTACGACGATGCGGCCACGATTGAAACCAAAGGGGTCAAGGCACCGGTCGTTGCCTGGCTGACCGATCCGATGAACCTGCAATTCCTGCAAATCCAGGGCTCGGGTCGTATCCAGCTCGATGATGGCCGCCAATTGCGCATTGCATACGCCGACCAGAACGGCCACCCATATCGACCGATCGGCCGCTGGTTGGTAGACCAGGGCGAGCTGAAAAAAGAAGAAGTGACCATGGGCGCCATCAGCGATTGGGCCAAAGCCAATCCGACGCGCATTCCGCAACTGCTGGGCAGCAACCCCAGCTACGTATTCTTCACCCGCAATCCGGACAGCAACGAAGGACCTCGCGGCTCGTTGAACGTACCGCTGACCGCCGGCTACAGCGCGGCGGTGGATCGCAAAGTGATTCCGCTGGGCAGTCTGTTGTGGCTATCGACGACTAAACCGGACGGTACCGCACTGGTTCGCCCGGTTGCCGCTCAGGACACCGGCGGCGCAATTGCCGGCGAAGTCCGTGCAGACCTGTTCTGGGGCACGGGCGAGGCGGCCGGGCAATTGGCCGGCGACATGAAACAGCAGGGGCAGATCTGGATGCTCTGGCCTAAAGGCGCAGCGTTGCCGCAAGTGCCACAGGTGGCTGATGCGGCCAAAGCCAAACCCTGAGATCCGCTGCGACTGATAGGTAGCAATCGCGAGCAGGCTCGCTCCCACATTTGGATCTCCAGTGAACACAACATACGTGTACGACCGAGATTCAATGTGGGAGCGAGCCTGCTGGCGATGAGGCCCTCACAAACACCCACGAATTTTCAGACAGAAACCACAAAGAAACTGACGATCAACCCAATCCCCACCAACCACACCAACGACCGCAACATCGCCCAGTCCGCCAGGTAGCAAATGATGTACAGCAGCCGACTGGTGATGAACAACACCGCCAACACATTGATCGTCACCAGTTCGGCATTGCCGGCCAGGTGCGCAACGATGACTGCCGCCGCGAACGCGGGAATCACTTCCAGACTGTTCAGGTGCGCCGCATAGGCGCGACGGCCAAAACCATTGAGTGACTCGAGAAAGTCACGGGGGTCATGGTTGTCTTTGGGCCTGAACCCGCCACTCGCCCTGGCGATGCCCGTGCAGATATAGGGCAGGATAATCGCGATCAAAATGCACCACAGAGCAACCGTCATAACGCAATCCCTTCTTCAAGTTTCAAGAGTCGAGCTCCAGTCAAATCTTCATCACCAGCATGCCGATCAATACCAGCCCACAGGCTAAGAGCCGTGGCCTGCCAAAAGGTTCTTTGAGGTAGCGCATGCCAAACAGCACCACCAGGATCACGCTGATCTCGCGCAACGCCGCCGCTTCGGCAATCGAGCCCAACTGCATGGCCCACAGCACCAGAGCGTAGCTGAACAACACGCAAAACCCGACCGCCAGGCCCAGTCGCCACTGTTCACGCCAGAACAACATGAAGGCCGGTCGTTTACGCACCAGCGCCAGCAACGGGAACGGCCAAGCACTGAGCAACGTGACCCACACCAGATAATCCAGCGGATGCGACCAGCGCCGCAACGCCTGGCCATCGATGTAGGTGTAGCAGCCGATGCACAGGCCGATCAACGCCACCACCGGCAGCATCGACCATGGCAATCGCACTCCGCCGCCGCCCTGCCAGAGCAGGCAAAGCATGCCGAACGGGATCAGCAGAATCCCGAAGATCTGCTGGTTCGTCAGCACTTCTCCAGCAAAAATCAGTGTCAGTGCCAGCACCACCAACGGCGACAATCCACGCATCAGCGGGTAGACCAACCCCAGATCGCCCACCCGATAGGCCTGGATCAGCAAATAGCGATAGAGCAATTCAAACGCCGCCGACGCCAGAATCCACGGCCAGATGTCCAGGGGTGGCAACGCCACGAACGGCAGCATCAGCGCGACAAACAGCATTGCCACACTGTCCATGCAAGCCACCACCAACAACCGTTCCGCGCTGAATTTGATCAGGGTATTCCACGCCGCGTGCAACAGCGCCGCGACCAACACCAGTGCTGTTGCAAGCACGGCACACTCCTTTTTGTTGACCGCCCCGGCTCTGTAGGAACAAGGCTTGCCCGCGATAGCGGTCTCAAGAAGGCCATCGCCGGCAAGCCGTGCTCCTACAGGAAGCGGGGAGATAATTGATTCGCCATATGTCAGCAGCTGTTTATACTGCAAGCGACCACGCCGCACTCAGTTGCGCACAGACTAATTCCAATAATTTCTGCCACCGCCCGCTCTCGTCGAGAACGGGCGTCGGCATGCGTATGCCTGATCAGAGCGTCAAGACTACCGACAGAGACCTTGCGCATGCCACTCGCCTTGCTTGCCCTCGCTGTTGCCGCGTTCGGCATCGGCACCACTGAATTCGTCATCATGGGTTTGTTGCCCGATGTCGCCCGCGACCTCGCCGTGAGCATTCCTGATGCCGGATTGTTGATCACCGGCTACGCCCTCGGCGTGGTGTTCGGTGCGCCGATCCTCGCGGTCGGCACCGCCAACATGCCGCGCAAAGCCACGCTGCTGGGCATGACCCTGATGTTCATCCTCGGCAACATTCTCTGCGCCCTGGCGCCGAACTACGCAACGCTGATGGCCGCACGCGTGGTCACCGCGCTTTGCCACGGCGCGTTCTTCGGCATCGGTTCGGTGGTTGCCGCCGGCTTGGTGGCACCGAACAAGCGCGCCCAGGCGATTGCGATGATGTTCACCGGCCTGACCCTGGCCAACGTGCTGGGCGTGCCGTTGGGCACTGCGCTCGGGCAATACGCCGGCTGGCGCTCGACGTTCTGGGCGGTGTCGGTGATCGGTGTGATCGCGGCTATCGCACAATGGGTCTGGTTGCCGAAGGACATCGCGATGGACAAGGCCAACCTCGCCAGCGAGTTCAAAGTACTGGGCAAGGTCAACGTGTTACTGGCGCTGGGCATGAGCGTGCTGGCGTCGACCAGCCTGTTCAGCGTCTTCACTTACATCGCCCCCATCCTGCAAGACATCACCGGCGTCAGCCCCCATGGCGTGACCATCATGCTGCTGTTATTCGGGGTCGGCTTGACTGCGGGCAGCATGCTCGGCGGCCGTCTGGCTGACAGTCGATTGCTGCCGTCGCTGGTAGGCATGGCGCTGGCCGTGCTGGTCGTGCTGGCCGCGTTTACACAGACCAGCCACTCAATGATTCCAGCCGCAATCACCCTGGTGTTGTGGGGCATCTTCGCCTTTGCCCTGTGCCCGATCTTGCAACTGCTGATCATCGATCAGGCCCATGAAGCGCCGAATCTGGGCTCGACGTTGAACCAGAGCGCGTTCAACCTCGGTAACGCGGCCGGTGCGTGGATTGGCGGGTTGGTGGTTGCCAGCGGTGCGGATCTGGCGGACTTGCCCTGGACCGGCGCGCTGGTCAGTGGCTTGACGGTGCTGACGGCGCTTTTCTACATCTACCTGCAACGTCGCGGTTCTGCTGTGGTCAATGTGCCCGGCTGATTAACTGCATCGCCCATGACATTGCTTTCGCGAGCAGGCTCGCTCCCACATGAACCGCGCCCCCCTGTAGGAGTGAGCCTGCTCGCGATGAAGTTGATACCGTGCACCTGTCTTTACTTCTCTTCGCGCTTGCGTGAATCCGACGCCTGATCCGCACTCTTCTTCGGCGGGCCACTCTCGCTGCGAATTTGCGCATGGCTGATCAGCGCGAAAATGAAGCTGCCGCCGACGATGTTCCCCACCAGCGTCGGCCCGGCGAACACCAGCCAGAAATCCTTCCACGGCAACTCGCCGGCAAACACCAGATACGAAACCTCGGCGGCCCCGACCACGATGTGGGTGAAGTCCCCCAGCGCCATAAGGTAGGTGATGAGGATGATGATCCACATCTTCGCGCTCTCCATGGACGGAATCATCCAGACCATGGTGGCGATCATCCAGCCCGACACAATGCCTTTGGCGAACATCTGGCTGGCGTCGTTCTCCATGATCTTGCGTCCGATATCGAGGAAGGCCAGGTCGGTCTTGCTGTCGAAAATCGGCAGATTCAGCATTACATACGCCACCAGCAACGTGCCGCTGAGGTTACCCACCAGCACCACCGACCACAGGCGTAGCAATCGACCGAAATTGTTCAGTGTGGGCTTGGTCATGACCGGAAGCACCGCCGTCAGGGTGTTCTCGGTGAACAATTGCTGACGGGCGAGGATCACCGCGAGAAAGCCTGCGCAGTAACCGAAACTGGCGATCACCTTGAAGCCTTCGCCGTCCGGCAGACGGGAATTGAGCAGCCCCATGGCCATCAGCGACAGGCCCATGGTCAGGCCGGCGGCCAACGCCGACCACCACAAGGCGGCGACACTGCGCTCGAGTTCGAGATCGCCCTGGGTGCGGATGATTTCATGCAGAACAGCAGCGCGTGGGGGCTGGCTCTTGTCGACGTCGTGCTGTTCTTCAGGGGAGAGGTTCGGGGTCTTGCCGTCTTTTTGCGCGTCCATAAAGCTCCGGAACCAGTGGCGTGTGATGTAGGTACGACACGCAGGGCTCGGAGCTGTTCACTGTCCTAAGCAGATCGCGAGCAAGCTTTGCTCCTACGGGGCGATGTCATCCTTGAACTGGTCTTTGACGTACTTGATCTCGGTTTGGCCGTGTGGCGCGGGCAAGCCGTCTTCTCCCAGATTGACGAAGACAATCTTGTCCACCGTCAGGATGCTTTTGCGGGTGATCTTGTTACGCACTTCGCATTTCAGGGTGATGGAGGTGCGACCGAACTCGGTGGCGGTAATGCCCAGCTCGATGATGTCGCCCTGGCGCGAAGCGCTGACGAAGTTGATCTCGGAAATGTACTTGGTGACCACACGCTGATTGCCCAGCTGGACGATGGCGTAGATCGCCGCTTCTTCGTCGAGCCAGCGCAACAGGCTGCCGCCGAACAGCGTGCCGTTGGGGTTGAGGTCTTCGGGTTTTACCCATTTGCGGGTGTGGAAATTCATCTTCACTCCTGAGCGTCTTGCCGAATGATGGGGGACATCATGGCAGAGCCCGACCTAGAGCTCTATCAAGCAGCGACTATGGCCTCGATTACCGTTCAGACATTGACCAACAGAAACGCTTTGGAAGTATCGCTCACACGGCTATAATCGCCACCGTTTCAAAACGGTAACGTTCCATTGATACCGTTTTCCCGCCACCTGTCCGAGGGGCGCTGCAGCAGGTTCGACCTGTCAGGCTCGGATGGGGCGTTGCTTGACCGTGATCGGTCAGACACTAAACGCACAACGGCGCCCATTCGCATACATTACGAATGGAGGCTCATCATGAGCGCTGTTATCACGCCTGCAGATTTTAACGATTACAAAGTTGCCGACATGTCCCTGGCTGCCTGGGGCCGTCGCGAAACCATCATCGCCGAATCCGAAATGCCAGCCCTGATGGGTCTGCGCCGCAAGTACGCCGGTGAGCAGCCGCTCAAAGGCGCGAAAATCCTCGGCTGCATCCACATGACCATTCAGACTGCCGTGCTGATCGAAACCCTGGTTGCCCTGGGTGCCGAAGTGCGCTGGTCGTCCTGCAACATTTTCTCGACTCAAGACCAGGCCGCTGCCGCTATCGCCGCTGCCGGCATCCCGGTTTTCGCCTGGAAAGGCGAGACAGAAGAAGAGTACGAGTGGTGCCTGGAGCAAACCATCCTCAAAGATGGCGCGCCTTGGGATGCCAACATGATCCTCGACGACGGCGGCGACCTGACCGAGCTGCTGCACAAGAAATACCCGGCAATCCTGGACCGCGTCCACGGCGTTACCGAAGAAACCACCACCGGCGTTCACCGCCTGCTGGACATGCTGGCCAAGGGCGAGCTGAAAATCCCGGCCATCAACGTCAACGACTCGGTGACCAAGAGCAAGAACGACAACAAGTACGGCTGCCGTCACAGCCTGAACGATGCGATCAAGCGCGGTACCGACCACCTGTTGTCCGGCAAGCAAGCGCTGGTCATCGGTTACGGTGACGTGGGCAAGGGTTCGGCCCAGTCCCTGCGTCAGGAAGGCATGATCGTTAAAGTCTCCGAAGTTGACCCGATCTGCGCCATGCAAGCCTGCATGGACGGCTACGAGCTGGTTTCGCCGTTCATCGACGGTATCAACAACGGCACCGAAGCAAGCATCGACAAAGCGCTGCTGGGCAAGATCGACCTGATCGTGACCACCACCGGTAACGTCAACGTTTGCGACGCGAACATGCTCAAAGCCCTGAAGAAGCGCGCTGTTGTCTGCAACATCGGCCACTTCGACAACGAAATCGACACTGCTTTCATGCGCAAGAACTGGGCATGGGAAGAAGTGAAGCCACAGGTTCACAAGATCCACCGTACCGGCCCTGGCGCATTCGACGCGCAGAACGACGACTACCTGATCCTGCTGGCCGAAGGCCGTCTGGTTAACCTGGGTAACGCCACCGGTCACCCAAGCCGCATCATGGACGGCTCGTTCGCCAACCAGGTTCTGGCGCAGATCTTCCTGTTCGGCCAGAAGTACGCCGACCTGTCGCCAGCCCAGAAAGCCGAGCGCCTGACCGTTGAAGTACTGCCGAAGAAACTCGACGAAGAAGTGGCCCTGGAAATGGTCCGCGGTTTCGGCGGCGTCGTGACTCAACTGACCAAGACCCAGGCCGACTACATCGGCGTGACCGTTGAAGGTCCGTTCAAGCCGCACGCATACCGCTACTGATTGGTTCTGCTGCCTGCTCTCCCTGTGGGAGCGGGCTTGCTCGCGAATGCGGTTTAACATTCAACATTGATGTCGACTGACCCACCGCTTTCGCGAGCAAGCCCGCTCCCACACTGGGATGTGCAAGCCTTCCAGGCTTACGTGTTTCCAAGGATATGACCATGTCCCAAGAACGTCGCTACAGCTTCGAGTTCTTCCCTACGAAGACCGACGCTGGGCATGAAAAACTGATCGCCACTGCCCGTCATCTGGCGACCTACAGTCCCGACTTCTTCTCCTGCACCTATGGCGCTGGCGGTTCGACCCGTGATCGCACCCTCAACACCGTGTTGCAGCTCGAAAGCGAAGTCAAAGTCCCTGCCGCACCGCATTTGTCCTGCGTTGGCGACAGCAAGGACGACTTGCGCGGCCTGCTGACCCAATACAAGGCGGCCGGCATCACCCGTATCGTTGCCCTGCGCGGCGACCTGCCTTCCGGCATGGGCATGGCCAGTGGCGAAATGCGCCACGCCAATGACCTGGTTGAATTCATTCGTGAAGAAACCGGCGATCATTTCCACATCGAAGTCGCCGCCTACCCGGAAATGCACCCGCAAGCGCGCAATTTCGAAGACGACTTGAACAACTTCGTGCGCAAGGCCAACGCTGGTGCCAACAGTGCGATCACCCAGTACTTCTTCAACGCCGACAGCTACTTCTACTTCGTCGAGCGTGTACGGGCGAAGGGCGTGAACATCCCGATCGTTCCGGGGATCATGCCGATCACCAACTACAGCAAGCTGGCGCGCTTCTCCGATGCCTGCGGTGCGGAAATCCCGCGCTGGATCCGCAAACAACTGGAAGCCTACGGCGACGACACCCAGAGCATTCAAGGCTTTGGTGAGCAAGTCATCACCGAGATGTGCGAACGCCTGCTGCAAGGCGGCGCGCCAGGGCTGCACTTCTACACGCTGAACCAGGCCGAACCGAGCCTGGCGGTGTGGAACAATCTGAAGTTGCCGCGCTAATAGTCGTTACCAGCAAGATCAAAAGGTCGCAGCCTGCGACAGCTCCTGCATCGGGCGTGTTTAACCCGTGTAGGAGCTGCCGCAGGTTGCGACCTTTTGCTTTTAACGCCCTTTTATTGTGCAGCACACACAGAGTCAGAGCTTCTGGATCCCGTTTCTGGCTCTTTCCGGTTTCTCGTCGTAATCTCAAGCCATGCCTTTGATCGCGCAGCTACTGACCGTGCTTCTTTTTACTTGCCTGAGCTTCGCCGCTCGGGGCGAGAAGCTGCGCATTGTCACCGAACCCTGGGCGCCGTACGTGTATGAGGAAAACGGCAAATCCCTGGGGCTGGACTACGAAACCACCGCCATCGTCTTCAAACGCCTGGGCATCGAAGTGGAATGGCAGTTCCTGCCATGGAAACGCTGCCTGTCGATGCTCGAAACGGGCCAGGCAGACGGCGCGCTGGACATCTTTCACAGCGATGAGCGCGACGCCACCCTGCTTTACCCCGGCGAGCCGCTCTCGGAAGTGGAGTTCGTGATGTTCTACGCCAATGAGCGGCCGCATCCTTTTCGCAACCTGACCGACCTGAAGGGGCTGACCATCGGCACGTCCCCAGGCTATCTGTACAGCCAGGATTTCAGCGAATCGACCCTGTTCACTCGCGAACCGGCGCCGACCCATGAAGCCAACTTCGGCAAACTGGTGCGCGGGCGGATCGACCTGCTGATCACTGATCGCCGGGTGGGTCAGCACTTGCTCGACCAATTGGGCATCCGCGACAAGATTACCGAGAACCCCACCGTCATCAGCCACCAGAGCCAGTTTCTGGCAGTGCGCCGCAACGCCGGCATGGACTTGTTGGTGCAGCGCTTCGGCGCCGAGCTCAAACGTTTCAAGCGCGAGCCTGCGTACGCTGAATTGAGCGCCCGTTATGGCGCCAATCCGGCGGCCGAAGTAAAAACCACCAGCACCACCGCCGCCCGGGAAAAAACCGTTGAGCAGCAGGAAAGCGGCGCGCAGTGATTGCTCTGTTATACTCCGGCCTTCCCGCCAGGCTCACGCCCGGACGCTCGGACTTGTTCAAGGCATCTAGACCCCGCTACAGCGCAGCTTTTCAGCCCGCGCGAGCACTCCAGACGAGCTTTCAAGCCCCAGCAGGACCGGACGGGATTGCGTTCCTCATAAACGCCATTCGCGCCAGGCAAGACTCCCATTGGGCCAAGCCCTAACTAAAACAGGATTACTCATGTCCTTTGCTTCCCTCGGTCTCTCCGAGGCTTTAGTCCGCGCCATCGAGGCAGCGGGCTATACCGAGCCTACTCCGGTGCAACAGCGGGCCATTCCCGCCGTGTTGCAAGGTCGCGACCTGATGGTCGCGGCTCAGACAGGTACTGGTAAAACCGGCGGCTTCGCCCTTCCGATTCTGGAGCGGTTGTTCCCCAATGGTCACCCGGACAAATCCCAGCGCCACGGTCCGCGCCAACCGCGCGTACTGGTCCTGACCCCCACCCGCGAACTCGCGGCTCAAGTACACGAGAGCTTCAAGGTTTATGCCCGTGACCTGAAGTTCGTCAGCGCCTGCATCTTCGGCGGCGTCGGCATGAACCCACAGGTTCAGGCCATGTCCCGCGGTGTCGACGTGCTGGTAGCCTGCCCTGGCCGCCTGCTCGACCTTGCCGGCCAAGGCAGTGTCGATTTGTCCCACGTGGAAATCCTCGTGCTGGACGAAGCCGACCGCATGCTCGACATGGGCTTCGTCCATGACGTGAAAAAGGTCCTGGCTCGCCTGCCGAGCAAACGCCAGAACCTGCTGTTCTCGGCGACCTTCTCCAAAGACATCACCGACCTCGCCGGCAAGCTGCTGCACAACCCGGAACGCATCGAAGTCACGCCGCCGAACACCACGGTCGAGCGGATCGAACAGCGGGTATTCCGTCTGCCAGCCAACCACAAGCGTTCGTTGCTGGCGCACCTGATCACCGCTGGCGCCTGGGAACAGGTGCTGGTGTTCACCCGCACCAAGCACGGCGCCAACCGCCTGGCCGAGTACCTGGACAAACACGGCCTCACCGCCGTTGCGATCCACGGTAACAAGAGCCAGAACGCCCGCACCAAAGCCCTGGCCGACTTCAAGGCCGGCGAAGTGCGCATCCTGGTCGCCACCGACATCGCCGCTCGCGGCCTGGACATCGACCAGTTGCCACACGTGGTCAACTTCGAACTGCCGAACGTCGACGAAGATTACGTGCACCGTATCGGTCGTACCGGCCGTGCCGGTCGTTCGGGCGAGGCGATCTCGCTGGTCGCTCCGGACGAAGAAAAGCTGCTCAAAAGCATCGAGCGCATGACCAAGCAGAAGATTGCCGACGGCAACCTGATGGGCTTCGATTCCAGCGCTGTAGAAGCCGAGAAGCCTGAAGTTCGCGAGCGTCCGGATGTGCGTAACCCGCGCAACCCACGTGGCCCGCGCGGCGACGGTCCGAACGGCACCGGCGGTGGCGGTGGTCGTAAAGACAAAGGCAAGGACAAGGGAGGCAAGGAAAAACCTGCAGCCACTGGCCGTGGTGATCGCCCGGCCCGTGAACACAAGCCACGCGAAGGCACTCCAGCTCGCGAGCAACAGCGTCCAGCGCCACGCGCTGCCGCTGCAGACCGTGCTCCGGACGAGTTCCTGGACGACGATATCGATAACTTCGGTAACCGCGTCGACTACGTTCCTCAGGCCAAACCGGCTCAGGGCCGCGGTCGTCGTCCGGGTGCTCCGGCACAAGGTGCGGCAGCCGGCGCAGGCGCTCCGCGCACTGGCGGCAAGCCTCAGGGTCGTCAAAGCGGCCCACGCAGCAGCGATGGCGCCACCACCGGCACGCCGCCGGCCAAGCGCAGCGGCCCACGCAACGGCGCTCCACGTGACGGCCAGGCCCGTCGCGAAGAGTCCCGCAACCGTCGCCCGGCTCGCGCCGACGACCAGCCGCGTTCGGAACCGGCCGTGCAAAACCCGCGCGGCCCGGCACCGAAGATCATCCATAAAGAGTCGAAAACCGATCGGTTCCCGACTCCTGAGCAACTGGATCAACTGCCAGGCCGTCCGCGCGGCGAAAAACCAGCGTTGCTGACTCGCAATCGCTGAGTGTCACTCACAAAAACGCCCCGACTGGTTCGGGGCGTTTTTATTTGTACCGATCATCACGATCGTTTTTGGTCAAACCGCCGCACTCACGCAACGCTTCCTTCTTTATGAAAGAGTTTGGCAACGATCATCCAGCGGCCATCGACTTTCATCACGTTCAGATAATCAACCATGACATTGTCGAACAGTCGCAGACGCACCTTGACCATTGCCATTTCCGGAGACATGACGTCAATCATCAAAATCTCATCCAGGCTCGCAAACCCGCGCTCCTGCGGCGACTGACGTCCTTGTACGATGGCACGATATTCTGCGTAAGGACGCACCGTTACCGCCCCGTCCTGAGCGCTATAGAGGACACAGCCGGGATGGAAAACCTCGTCAAACCGGTTCAAATCCTGGTTTTGCAACACACTGAAGTAGTTCTCCAACATTCTCTGAATTTCATTGATTAGCATGTACGAATCCTTGTCGAGCGGAAATGAAGTCACCAACGCTCACTGAGCGTGAGACGGATTATCCGTAGCCTCGTCAATTCATGTATAGCGGCGATTTCTGCCCGGTTCAGTGAATGGAATTCACCTATTGAAACTACCTCCGCTAGCGGCCCTCCGGGCCTTTGAAGCCTTGGCACGATTGGGCAAGGTCAACCTCGCGGCATTGGAACTGCACGTTACCCACAGCGCTGTCAGCCACCAGATACGCTCGTTGGAGGAATACCTGGACGTTAGACTGACTGAACGTAATGGCCGCGGTGTGGTGCTGACAGAAGAGGGGCGTGTGTACGCCTATCAGATCCGGCAAACCCTGG
Organism: Pseudomonas sp. FW305-20; assembly: GCF_058788075.1. Taxonomy (NCBI): domain Bacteria; kingdom Pseudomonadati; phylum Pseudomonadota; class Gammaproteobacteria; order Pseudomonadales; family Pseudomonadaceae; genus Pseudomonas; species Pseudomonas sp. FW305-20. The sequence continues at coordinate 12,849 of NZ_JBYTAJ010000058.1, forward strand.
GTGAAATTGCCGGGGTAACGGAAAGATTCCTGTCCAAAACCCGACACCCGAAACTGACCCTTTCGGTGCTGCCATCCTTTGGAATGTTTTGGCTATTGCCACGCTTGCAAGGGTTTATCGACGCGCAGCCCGGATTGCGCCTCAAGCTGGCAGCCAGTATGGAGTTTTCAAGTTTCGAGGGCGGCCTGATCGATGCGGCGATCCGATTCGGCCACGGAAAATGGCCAGATGTGCACTGTGAGCCGTTGATGCAGGACTCCTTGTTGGTCGTCGCCGCGCCAGGATTCAATCTAGGATGCTTGCCTGTCGATGCCGAGTCCGTTCTGGGACATCCCTTACTCCACGCCAGTGAAAGCTGGTCGACCTGGCTTGCTGCCGCTGGCGTTGAACAGATGCGTCCACTCGCGGCACTAGAGTTCACTGACTCGACTTTGATGCTTGAAGCGGCGCGCCTGGGTTATGGAATCGCGCTAACCCGTCGCTCAATTGCTCACGCCATGATCCAGTGCGGGCAACTGGTTAAACTGACCGACGTTGAACCGCTGCACGCATCCCGTTATTTCATGCTTTGGCCGACCCACACACAACGCTCGGCGCAGTTGGCGAGCCTGCTGACTTGGCTACGCAATGAAATCGCCGACTACCAAAGCAGCCTCTCCTGAACACCAGGCAGCAAAACGCCAACCCTGAGGTCGGCGTTTTGATGACGCAAACAGCTTACTTCGCTTTCACACCTTCAAACGTTACATACAACTCAACCGCGTCGGACTGTGGGCCCAGATCTTTCTGCTTGCCGAAATCGGAACGCTTGATGCTGGTGGTGCCTTCGAAGCCGGCACGGTAGCCGCCCCATGGATCCTTGCCTTCACCCAGGAAAGTGGCCTTGACCACGATTGGCTTGGTCACGCCCATCAAGATCAGGTCGCCGGTCACGTCCGCAGTGTCTTTGCCATCGGCGTTTTTGCCGGTGGATTTGACGCTGGTGGAAACAAACGTCGCTTTAGCAAATTTGCTCACGTTCAGGAAGTCACCGCTGGCGATGTGCTTGTCGCGCTCGGCATGGTTGGTGAACACGCTAGCGGTGTTCACATTGAACTCGATCTTGCTGGCTTCAGGCTTGGCAGCGTCGAAGCTGAACTTGCCGTCGATGTCCTTGAAGGTACCGGTGATGTAGCTGTAGCCCAGGTGGCTGATCTTGAAGTCAACGAAGGCGTGCTGGCCTTCTTTGTCGACGACGTAGTCGGCCGCCATTACGTTGGCGGACAGCAGAGCAGAACCGATTGCCAGAGCGGCGAGCGTTTTTTTCAACATGCTTTCTATTCCTTTGGAGTCGAGGTTGAACTTCAAGCTTTGCGGCCCAGCATTCGCGTCAGGGTCGCATCACGATCGATAAAGTGGTGTTTCAGTGCTGCCAACGCATGGAGACCGGAAAAAATTACCAGCGCCCACGCCAGGTACAGATGAATCTCACCAGCGGTGTCTGCCTGATCCGGTAGTCCGGAAACCAGTGCAGGAACTTCAAACAGGCCAAACACCGGGATCCCGACACCGTCTGCGGTGGAAATCAGGTAACCGGCAATCATCACGGCAAACAGACTGAGATACAGGAACGCATGGCCGAACGTGGCGCCAATACGCGTCATGCGGCTATAGCTTGCAAGTGCGGGGGGTGGCGGACTGATAAAGCGCCACAGCACTCGTAGCACCATAACGGCTAACAACACCAGGCCAATGCTCTTGTGCAGCTCGGGCGCGTCTTTACGCCAGGTGCTGTAGTAGTCGAGACCGACCATCCACAAGCCCAACGCAAACAGGCCGAAGACTGCCAGCGCCACGCCCCAGTGCATGAAAATGCTGATCCAACCGTAGCGCGAAGAAGAATTACGTAGCTGCATTGCCCAAATCCTGTGAGAACTGCGACCAAGACTATCGAGTTATCTATCGAGATAAAGCGGAAAATTTCGCTTTGAAATATCGAGAAATACGATCAAGAGCCTGAAACAGGCGGGTTAAGGAAAGATTAACGTCGAAAATTGTGAGGAAAAATGAATACACACCAGAGAACACCTGCATCAAAAGGTGTATTTGATGCCTACCTGCGATTTTTTCCAGGCAAAAAAGCACGGTCTTTGAGCCGCGCTGTTTTTTACGCCTGAACGTCACTAACCCCGGTCTCAACATTAGTCGCCAGCGTGTCGCTGGATTATCAACTGGTTCGTTTTTTCGCCTGATCTTTTTAAGCCATGCAATACATATGTATCGCCATTTCCTTATTTCAATTTGATTCAATGAGGATTCAACACTCATTTAGGAAGGAAAAAATATGGCTATTACATACACGCCCTTTCAAGCAAGTGGCTCGCCGGTGCTGCCGCCCAATCAAATGATGTCACCAGGACAGTATCTTATATCCCTGAATGGTCGTTTCCGATTGCTATTGCAGGCAGATGGCAACTTAATCATTACGGATAATGGTGCAGTAGTCTGGATCGCAGATGGAAGTCAGACTTATAGCAGGACCTTGCATCCAAAAAAAATGCGTGAGCCTCTGATGTTTGTGATCAGTAATAACGGCTTTCTTTATGATCCATCCCGGAGACGTTTATGGATTGCCGAGAGCACTCACAGCAGTGACAAATCGCTGTGGTACAACACATGTATGGTTATTCAAGATGACGGGAATCTGGTCATTTACGATCAGCGTACGGGAGATCTGCGCTGGGCCCGCTCTGGATTTGTTCCTGGTCGTATCCCAAAGGCAAAGGAAAGATTCACCAGAGTGCTAGAAGATGGAACGGAGATTAAGACATGGAAGTTCTCGCTAGGCCCTCTCTAATAGTTCCTGGCAACTTAGCAACTTATTAATTTTTGAAGGCTGGAGGTGGATTCAAGCACTCATAATAGTACGGATCAATCTGACATTTATATGCCAGTCGATGACCATAGCCTTTAGGAAAGAACTCACCACTCGCACAGCCAGAAAGTACGATTACTACTATTAATGCTACTAGCGCCTTCATATGTCCTCCATATTTCTTGAAGAGCATAGGTTTGTAGTTCACGCACGATCAATCATTTGCTTCTGATTATCTTGTGAGAAATATCTGACCCACCGCTAAATCCTGTAGGACGGCAATCGGATGAGCAAAAAAAAAGCGCGACCCTCGGGCCGCGCTTTTTTTACACCTGGACGTTACTGAGTTTTGGTCTCAGTGGCCGCCGCCGGTTTGACCGCTGGCTTCTTCGCCAGCTCAGCCTTCTTTGCTGGAGTCTTGGCCGGAGCTTTTTTCGCTTCGGTCTTGGTTACCGGTTTGGCTGGAGTTTTAGCCGGAGCCTTCTTCGCAGGCTCGGCTTTCACCGGTGCCACTGGTTTCGGCGCCTCAACCGGAGCAGGTGCTGCTGCCGGTGCTGGCGTTGGAGCCGGAGCAACCGGAGCCACTGGCTCTGGCGCCTTGACCGGTGCCGTTTTGTCGTCAGAACCACCGAACAGGTTGGTGAAGAAGTTACCTTTCTTCGCCGCTACCGCACCGGCCGCAACAGCGGTCGCCGCCGGAACAACTTTTGCCGGTTCAAACGACTTGCCGGCCATAAGGTCTTCTACCTGACTGGCCGCCCGCTGACCGGTGCGCAATGCGCCTTCCAGGGTGCCTGGGTACAAGGTGTCGGTGTGTTCGCCGGCAAAGACTACACGCTGAATCGGACGCTCCCACAGGCGCCAGTACTTGCTGATCTGGCCAGGACCGAAGGCCAGGTAGGCGCCGCCCATCGATGGGTCGTTGCTGTAACGGCGGATCTCATAACCGGTGAACGCACCGCGTGCCTGTGGATAAAAGGCGTGCAGACGGATCAGCACCTGATCGGCGATCTGCTTGTCGCCGAAGGCTTGCATCACGCGCGCGTTGTCGCCGGACAGGTTGATCACCACATTGGCGCCGCCCTTCATCGCCGGTTCAACCCACAACATGCCCAGGCCGGTGTTGCTGTAGATCTCGCCGGTCATCCGCGCCTTGCTTTCCCACACTGGCGTCTTGAACTTCAGCATGATCTGGTCGCGCCAGCCGTAGTTGGTGCCTTTGATCGCGCCCATGTGCTGGGCATCCAGCGACGGAGTCATCTGGATCTTGTTCAGTGCGCGCAGTGGCACGGCCACGACGACGTAATCAGCTTGATAACCAACGCTGCCGACTTTGACGGTCACGCCGTCCTTGTCCTGGCTGATCGCCGAGACCGGGGAGCTGGTCTTGATGGTTTTCAGTTGCTTGACGAAAGCCTGTGCCAGCACCGGGCTACCGCCGGGCAGGCGTGAAGCGCGCAGGTCACGGTCGGCAACGCCACGGTAAACGCGGCTTTGCTGTGCGAAGTACAGCAGCGACAGGCGCGACGGTTCGTCATAACGGGTACGAATCTGCTGATTCACCAACTGACGTGCCGTGGCCGGCAGATTCAGACGGTCGAGCCAGTTGGACACGCTGATCTGGTCCAAAGCGAACAGTGTGCTGTTGGCCGCCGGGTTCTGCGGGTCTTCGATCGAGCGTGCCAGATCGTCCAGGGTCTTTTCGTAGCGCTTGAGCGCGTCGCTGGTGGCCGGCTGCTTGGTGGCCAGATCGGCGGCGGTGTAATACTCACCGTCAATCAGGTAGCCCGGGGTCCGCACGAACTCTGGGGCTGGCGTGGTGCTCAGCTTGAAGGTCGATACGTACTTGTTCAGAACCGGTTGGGTCTTGTCGTTGCCGATCCACTCACTGGTGGCCATGCCCGAGCGACCGCCCAGGCTCGGTTTGGCTTCCAGCAGGGTGACCTGCCAGCCCTTGTTTTGCAGTTCGTAAGCCGCCGTGAGGCCAGAGAGCCCTCCGCCGATCACGATCGCGGTTTTATCCTTGGCCAGCGCAGACACGCTGAACAGCCCCAACATCACCAGCGCACAGGCGCGCAGCCAACCAGCAGACATTCAGCGAACTCCGGAAATACACGAGGAAATAGCGGTTTTGCGAGCCAGACAGCTCAAAGAACCGCGAAGAATACGTCAGCCATCAAAAGGCCGCCAGCGACGTCTATCCACCTATACAAAGTAGCTCAATCGACACAATGGGTTGTCCCCACGTCACGCATTGCATAGGCTTGCGCGATTGTTTGCCCGCGCACCCAGCGAGCCGCCTCGAGGAGACTGAAAATGGGCCTGAATGATCAGTGGATGCAACGCGACCTCGCGGTGTTGTGGCATCCCTGCACCCAGATGAAAGACCACGAACAGCTGCCGCTGATCCCGATCAAGCGCGGTGAAGGCGTCTGGCTGGAAGACTTCGAAGGCAAACGCTACCTCGATGCCGTCAGCTCCTGGTGGGTCAACGTGTTTGGCCATGCCAACCCGCGGATCAACCAGCGCATCAAGGATCAGGTCGATCAGCTGGAGCACGTGATCCTTGCCGGTTTCAGTCATCAGCCAGTGATCGAGTTGTCCGAGCGTCTGGTGAAGATGACGCCGGAAGGCCTGACCCGGTGTTTCTACGCCGATAACGGTTCGTCCTGCATCGAAGTCGCGCTGAAAATGAGCTTTCACTATTGGCTCAACCGCGGCCAGCCGAACAAGAAGCGCTTCGTCACCCTGACCAACAGCTACCACGGCGAGACCATGGCGGCGATGTCGGTGGGCGACGTGCCACTGTTCACCGAAACCTACAAGGCGCTGCTGCTGGACACCATCAAGGTGCCGAGCCCCGATTGCTACCTGCGCCCGCAAGGCATGAACTGGGAAGAACATTCGCGCAACATGTTCGCCGCCATGGAACAGACCCTGGCCGAGAACCACGACAGCGTCGCGGCCGTCATCGTCGAGCCGCTGATCCAGGGTGCCGGCGGCATGCGCATGTACCACCCGGTTTATCTGAAACTGCTGCGCGAAGCCTGCGACCGCTATGGCGTACACCTGATCCACGACGAAATCGCCGTCGGCTTCGGCCGCACCGGCACGATGTTCGCCTGTGAACAGGCCGGCATCCGCCCGGACTTCCTCTGCCTGTCCAAGGCCCTGACCGGCGGCTACCTGCCGTTGGCGGCCTGCGTGACCACCGAAGATGTCTACAGCGCTTTCTACGACGACTACCCGACCCTGCGCGCCTTCCTGCATTCCCACAGCTACACCGGCAATCCGCTGGCGTGCGCGGCGGCATTGGCGACGTTGGATATCTTCGAAGAAGACAACGTCATCGAGAACAACAAGGCACTGGCCCAGCGCATGGCCACCGCCACCGCGCACTTGGCCGAGCACCCGAACGTTTCGGAAGTGCGCCAGACGGGCATGGTGCTGGCCATCGAGATGGTCAAAGACAAGGCCACCAAGGAAGCTTATCCGTGGCAGGAACGTCGCGGCTTGAAAGTGTTCCAGCATGCGCTGGAGCGTGGTGCTTTACTTCGACCGTTGGGCAGCGTGGTGTACTTCCTGCCGCCGTACGTGATCACGCCTGAACAAATCGACTTCCTGGCCGAGGTGGCGAGTGAAGGCATCGACATCGCGACCCGCGACAGCGTCAGTGTTTCGGTGCCGAAGGACTTTCACCCGGGCTTCCGCGATCCGGGCTGATTGGCAACGCTCGTTCCCACGCTCTACGTGGGAATGCAGCCCGGGACGCTCCGCGTCCCAAAAGCGGACGCAGAGCGTCCGGTGAGGCATTCCCACGCAGAGCGTGGGAACGATCAAATTAAAGAGAATCCGCATGAGACTGTCCCGCTTCTTTATCGACGCCCCCTTGAGCACTGGCGAACACGAGTTGCCCGAGGCCCAGGCCCATTACATCAGCCGCGTGTTGCGCATGGCCGAGGGTGATGCGCTGCAACTGTTCGACGGTTCGGGCCATGAGTTCCGCGCCACGCTGGTGGAGGTCGGCAAAAAGCGCGTCGTCGTGCAGATCGATGAAAGCTTCACCGGGCAGGTCGAGTCGCCTTTGCAGATCCATCTCGGCCAGGGCTTGTCCCGTGGCGAGCGGATGGATTGGGCGATTCAGAAAGCCACCGAGTTGGGCGTCACGGAAATCACCCCGATTTTTAGCGACCGCTGTGAAGTCCGGCTGAAGGATGAGCGCGCCGACAAGCGCCTGATGCACTGGCGCCAGGTTGCGATCAGCGCTTGCGAGCAGTGCGGGCGTTCACGGGTGCCAGTGATTCATCCGCCGCTGCTACTGGCGGATTGGTTGAAGCAGACTCAAGCAGAATTGAAGTTGGTGCTGCATCCGGTGGCCGAACCATTGGTGAGTCATGCGAAGCCTGCGACGCTGGCGTTTTTGATCGGCCCGGAAGGCGGGTTGTCCGATGCGGAAGTCGAGCAGGCCAAGGCTGGCGGTTTTCACGCCGCCCGCCTCGGCCCTCGTGTGTTGCGCACCGAAACCGCACCGGTGGTGGCATTGGCGGTTGCCCAACAACTTTGGGGTGACTTTTAGGGCCTCTTCGCGAGCAAGTCGAATCGTCGCACCGCCGCTCCCACAGGAGACCGCGTACTGATCGTTCCCACGCTCTGCGTGGGAATGCAGCCCGTGACGCTCCGCGTCACTGGACGCGGAGCGTCCCTTGAGGCA
>NZ_JBYTAJ010000059.1:0-20126 GCF_058788075.1 Pseudomonas sp. FW305-20
CTGCGTCAACAGTCAGAATCGAGCCTTGTCCCTCCTCCTCCCTTCAAGTCCTACCATACAAGCGAGCCTGCTCGCGAAAGCGATCTGTCAGTCACATCAATGCTGGATGTGCTGCCGCCTTCGCGAGCAGGCTCGCTCCCACATTAGCTTTGTGTTGCACACCAAATGTAACGTCTCTCCATTAGCCACCCACTCGCCGCAGCGCTATCGTCCCCGGCAGCAGCTTTGACTCAATGGATTGAGGTAACAGCGCCATGGATGCATCCCTTCACATTTGCAAGGCAACCCCCGCCGACGCCGGCATCATCAGCCGGATCGTCGAGCGCTCCATTCGCGTGGGTTGTGCGCTCGACCATCGCAACGATCCACTCATCGTTGCCACCTGGACCCACAACAAAACCATCGAACACGTGCAGCCCTGGCTCACCGACGAGCGGTTGTACCTGAACATCGCCCTGTTGCAGGACAAACCGGTCGGCGTCGCGATGGCTGCGATCAGCGGCAAAGTGGCGTTTTGTTACGTGCAACCGGAATGGTTTCGTCGCGGGGCCGGGCAAGCGCTGGTGCGCGACCTTGAGCGCTGGTTGACCGATCAGGGTTTGCATCAGGCACGACTCAACAGCACCCGCACCAGCGAAGCCTTTTACCGTCATCTGGGTTACCAGCCTTGCGCTGAAACCTTCGCCGTAGCCGGGCTCCACGCCATTCCCATGCACAAAGCACTGCCCCCCCTTCATAGAAAGGTCAGCGGGCTTTTTGGTTTTTGAACGTCAAAAGATCGTCCGAACACGGCCCGAGCCTTCGGACGATCTTTTGATCTCAGGCCGAAGGCTCGCCGCTCAACCCCTTGATCAGCAAATCCACATTCCCTTCCAGCTCGGCCACCGGATCCTCCGCATCCACACTCAACACCACCAACCGACTCCCTGCCTCGGCAATCACCGCTTTCACCGCCTCCGACGGCTGGCGATGGTGCAACACCACCGCCACCTCATTGTCCTTGAGTGTCGCGCCCAATTGCTTGAGCGCTTCAGGTGTCCACTCGGTATCCGGCCGCGCATCGAGGCCGATCAGCTCCAGGTTGAGGCCGCCAATCAGATAGCCAAAGTGATCGCTCAGGCTCATCACGCTGAGGTTGTCGGTACTGGCCAGCCGCGCTTCGCTGTCGGCGCTGAACTTGAGCAAACGCTGTTTGAGCGCCGCCAGGTTGGCCTCGATCTTCGGCTTGGCCTCGGGCGCCAGGCGCACCAGGTCCGCCGCCATCACGTCCGCCATCCGTCCCATGTTGTTGCTGGAAAACCACGGCTGACTGTTCAACCCATCGACCTTGTTGCCAGGCTGCACGGCGATGCCGGGCAGGGCGCCGTCCACCGGGCGCGCGGCGTCGACCTCGACGATGCGGATGTTGCTACGCCGGGAGATCGGGTAAAGCGGATCATCCGCCCACAGCGAACGCAGACCAATCACCGCATCGGCGTCGATCGCCAGTTTGGCCAGCGCCGGAGCGCCACGTCCCGTGAAGTACGCGGTCTGACGGCTGCCGGGCAGGTTCGCCGGCGCGGCACGTTCGAGGTTGACGTCGGTGCCCTTGAGCAAGACTTCGCCCAGACCATAAGTGATCGGCAAGGACGCCAGCACGCGCAACGGTTTGGCGCTGTCAGTTGCAAAGCTTGTGTTGACCAGCCCGCACAGGGCTACGGCCAAGGTCAATTGACGCAGAGTAAAAGACATTTATCCGAGATTCCCTTTCAGGCTGGGGACAACGCCACGGGCAATGGCGGCGAGAGCGAAGGCGATACCAGCCACCAGAATGATCGCGGCGCCGGACGGGATAGGCAGGTCGAAGACAATCGGCGCGAGAATCCCGCACAGCGTGCTGACCGTAGCGATCAGTACCGAACACCAGAAGAAGCCCTTCAGCGACTGACTCAGCAATCGCGCCGCTGCCGCCGGAATCACCAGCAGGGCACCGACCAGAATCGCGCCGATGACTTTCACCGCCGCCACGGTGATCAGGGTCACCAGAATCACAAACAGGTAATCCAGGGTCTTCACCGCCACGCCACGGACCGCCGCCAGTTGCGGATTGAAACTGGCCAGCATGATGCGGTTATACAGCGGCAAGGCCAGGGCCATGACCAGCGAACCGACGATGGCCAACACCAGCAGGTCATTGCCGTTGACGGTCAGCACCGAACCGAACAACACGTTTTCGAGGATGTGAACGTTGATCTTGCCCGCCAGAATCAGCAGCAGACTGGCACCCAGCGCCAATGACACGGAAAGGAACACGCCGATCAAGGTATCCGGCGCCAGACCCGTGCGGTTGCGCAGGTAGTTCAGCAAGATGCCGAACAACAAGCAGTAGCCGAACAGGCTGCCGTAAGGCCCGGTGTAGGGTTCGCCCAGCAAAATGCCGATGGCTACGCCGGTCAGCGCCGCGTGGCCCACCGCTTCGGAGAAAAACGCGAAGCGCTTGACCACCACCAGTGTCCCCAAACCGCCCAGCACCGGGCCGATCAGCAAGCCGGCAAGCAATGCATTGACCACGAATCCATAGGCCAGCGCCTCGGGTAGATAACCCGACGAGGCCCAACCCTGGACCATCAAACGAAAGGCTTCATAACTCATTGCACAGCGCTCCGTGGATGAGTGGAGAACAGGGTCAGCAGGCATTCCGGGGTCAGAGCCTGTTTCGGCGTGGCATCGAACAGCACCCGGCGATTGAGCCCGGTGACGCGATCCGCCAGACGACCCACGGCTTCCAGATCATGCTCGATCCACAGCACGGTGATGCCGCTCTGGCGCCAGTCACCGAGCAGCCGTTCGAACACCTGAATGCCGGCCTCGTCGAGCGCCGACATCGGTTCATCCAAAACCAACAATTGCGGCACCGGAATCAATCCTTGAGCCAGCAATACCCGTTGCCGTTCACCACCCGACAACGCACCCATGCGCCGCTTGCGTTTGTCCTGCATGCCGACCCGTTCCAGGGCTTCGCCAATGGCGGCGGCGTAGTGTTTGCTCAAGCCGAGGAACGCCGGACGCCGCTGGCACATCGCAGCCATGAAATCATCGACGGTCATCGGCAACCCCCGATCGAATTCCAGGGCTTGAGGCACGTAACCGATGGTTCCCGGTGTGCCGGGCCATTGCAGGCTCAAGCGACCCTGATGCGGCATCTGCCCAAGCAAGGTCTTGATCAGCGAACTCTTGCCGCCACCGTTGGGGCCGACCAGTGCATGCACGCTGCCGGGCTGAACCTGGAAGGTCACGTTGTCGAGGATTGTCGTGCGGCCCAGCGTCAAACTGACCTGCGCAAAATCCAGCGTCGGCCCCGAAACCTGTAGGAGTGAGCCTGCTCGCGATTGCGGTGTGTCATTCAAGGATGATGGCGACTGACTGGACGCCTTCGCGAGCAAGTCGAATCGTCGCACCGCCGCTCCCACAGGGGATTCGGGATCAGTCAGGGAGGGGGTTTGTGCGGTGATGGTTTCTTTCGCGGTCATTTCCCCGACTCCTGAATCGCCCTAACCACCGTGTCGAGGTTGCCGGTCATTTCCTTTTCGTACTTGTCGGCGGTGTATTCGCCATACGAAATGTGCGACAGCGGGTACAGCTTCACCCCGGACTCTCGCTGGATGGTGTCGACGTAGCTGGACGGGAAATCCATCTCCGAGAAGATGACTTTCACGTCCAGTTCGCGCAGTTGATCGATGGTCTTTTTCAGCTGGCTCGGGCTCGGTTCGATGCCGTGAGCCGGTTCGACCACGGCCGTCACTTCCAGGCCGAATTCGCGCAGCAAATAGTCGTAAGCCGCGTGAACCGTGGCTACTCGCAGTTCGGCGTTCGGTGCCTGGGTCAGTTTCGCCAGGGCATCGGCGCGCATCTGCCGCAGGCGCTTGCCGTAGGCGCGGGCGTTCTGGGTGTAGGTCTTGGCGTTGGCCGGGTCGAGCTTGCCCAGTTCCCGGGCGATGTTGTTGACCTGGGCAATCGAGGCACTGATCGACAGGAAGGTGTGCGGGTTTACGACCTTGCCGGCACCGCGAGCGGCGGTGCCGGTGGCGGCCAGCAACGGCACGTTTTCGTTGGCTTCGATCACCGGGATTTTCGGGGTTTCGCTGGCGCCGATCATGCGGTCGGCGAAGTCGTCATGGCCGACACCGTTGAGCACGACCACGTCCAGCCCGCTGATGCGCTTGATGTCTTCGGCGCGAGGCTCGTAGGCATGCGGGTTGAAACCGGCCGGAATCAGCGGCACCACCTCGGCCTTGTCACCGACGATGTTCGCCACGTAGCTGTAGTAAGGGTGCAGGGTGATGCCGATGCGCAGGCGCTTGGCTTCGTCGGCACTGGCCAGCGGAGTCAGCAGGCAAGCCAGTAAGCCGACCAATATCAGGCGCAAGAAACAACGTTGAGATGAAATAGGCATGGGAAAGCGGTCTTCTCTCGGGTGAAGGCGAGGGTTCAGTGCCGGTGCTGGCGTGTCACGCCGGCATCGAATTGCGCGACGATCTGCTGCCAGCCCGCGCTTTCCAGCGCGGCGTCGGTGAGATCGGTCGGGGCCGCGAGGGCGTTGCCGCGGTTGAGCCAGACGTCCGGCGCATCGTCGTCAGCGCTCAAGCGCATCAGAAACGAACCCGCCACGGTGGGCGCCTGGCTCTGGCCGAAGTAAGCCTTGGCGTCGAGCAATTGCCAGGCATGACCGCCGCGGCTGACCGAACTGGCGTCCTGGGCGAACGGCGCAAAACCCTCATCGGCGAGGGCGGCAGGGGCGGGTAGCGCCTGTTGCTCCTGACGTAACAGATGAATTTCGTCGAGCGTCACCCGCAGGTCGGCGTAGATGCCTTGCTCGGACGCGCTCAAGTCACGACGGGCATCCAGTTGATGGCTGCCAACGCTGCTGACTTCCTGGGACTCACCGCGCCATGCGACCACCGAGCCGGCAACCGCAAGGATCATCAGGCACAACAGCAACACAAAGAGGGTTTCATGACCGGCACCGGCCGGACGGACGACTTGCGTGGTTGGCGTACTCATGGGGCTTCGATGTCCGCTTGGTCGATCTCGACGACGTGGCCAGGGCCGGCATCGAACAGCACATAGAACTCGGCGCCGGGCTTCTTGAAAGTCAGGGTCGAATCGGCGCCGAGCTTGCCCGGCACCAGGATGGTTTCGTCGTAGCCGATCACGTCCAGGGTCACCCCCGGCGCGCCGCTGCCGTCGGAGAAGCCGCCGGTGCATTTGATCTGCTCGGCGTCGATGGCTTTGCATTCGCACATCGGGTTGTGGGCCAGAGCGCTGGCGCTGAAACCGGCGCAAAGCAACAGCAGCGCGGCGCTCAACGGACGTAAAGCGTTAATCATGGTTTGCCTCCTTGTTGATTCAGCCAGGCGAGGGTGGCCGGGGATGCCTGGCTCAGGGGGATGGAGGCCTGGTGCATGGCGCCATCCCAGCCTTCCATGGTGATCCACAGTTCGGCGTCGGCTTTGGTCTTCTCGGGAATCGGCAACATCGCGCCCATGCGATACGGCGTGCCGAAGAAAATCACCCCGGCGGCGCGCAGGCTGCGCGGTTTGCCAATGCGCAGGTACGTCGCCTTGACCTGATCGCGGCAGCTGTCGCACAACGCCGCGTTGAAGCTCTTCATGTAGCCGGCCGGACCATCGAGGGTCGGGGCGTCGTTGCGCAACTCGGCCAGGCGCAGGCTCCAGGGCCCCACCTGAACCTCGCCGATTTCCCGCTCGCCCAGGCCGGTGTCACCGCGAAACAGCGCAGCATCGGCGAAGTACTTGGGCATGAACCCCAGCGGCACCAGCAACAGCAGAACGTTGATGTGGAAGCGCCATTTGTGCCAGAAACGGCTCAGTTTCGAGCCCGGTTTATCAGCGATGAACAGACTCATTGGCTGACCTCCGTGGCTTCATGGCTCGCAACCGCAGCAGCCTGACTGCGCGGGCGTTTATGGTTGCGCTTGAGGGCATTGGCCGTGGCCAGGGCGGTGCGTTTGGTCCAGATCAACAAGCCGCTGAGCACCATCATGCTCAGGATCAGGCCGAAGAAGAACCAGATCAGCTTGATCCAGATGCCACCGAAATCCCCGGTGTGCAGCGGACGCATGGACTCGGTTACCAGCTCCAGGCCGGAACGATCCGACAACAGGCGGGCGGCGGCGATGTCGCCGGTGTAAGGGTTGATGTCGGCGGTCTGGAACATCAGCGGATACCAACTGCGCCCACCCACCGAGAGGTAGCTATAGGCATTGGCGGGCAGGCTGACGAAGCTGTCGTCCAGGCCGGGAATACGTTCCTTGGCTTCGCGGATTGCTGTTTCCAGGCTGATCATCGGCGCTGGCGAACCGTCGGCCGTCAGCGGGACACTTTCACGCGGGACCACAGCCGTCACCGGCGCGGTGCTGATCGAGATCTGATTGTCGAACATGAACGCCTGGATCAGGAACCAGGTGCTGGTGATGGAAATCACCGCGATGAACCAGATCGACCAGATGCCGCTGAGGCGGTGAAAGTCGCCCCAGAAAATCCGGGCACCGTGACGAATGCGCAACGTCGGTCGCAAGAAGCCTTTCCAGAAGCGCTTGTAGACCACCAGCCCGGTGACCAACGAAGCCAGCAATGGCAGGCTGAGAAACGACACCAGGTACCAGCCCCAGCTATAACCGTTGGTGAACGGCACCAGCCACCAGCCATGCAGCGCACGGGTAAACGCCTTGAAATTGAACTGCGGCGCCGTGCCCTGAATGACGCCGCTATAGGGATTGACGTAAACCGTCACCGAGCGACCGTCGGGGTAGCTGACGTCCACGTCGAGGGCAAAGTGCGATTCATCGGGTCGGCTGATGGCCTCAACCAGAGTATTGGGCTCAGCCTTTTTGATCGCAGCAATGATCTGGTCATAGCTGAGCAGAGGCGCATTGTCCGAGGGTTGGCTGGCGCGCATCTGCGGGTTGGCCAGCCAGACGATTTCCTGGCTAACCACCGCCAGGGTGCCGGTCACGCACACGATCAGTACGAAAAACCAGATCGGCAATGCCAGCCAGCTATGGACCAGAAACCAGAGTTTTGAACGGGATTTCTTCGACATGATTAAAGGTCTTGTTTCGATGAGCGGGCCGTCGCTGAGGGCTTCCCAGCGATGAGGTCCATGAAAGGCCGGGCTGTGGCTTTTGCCTACGCGGGCCGACTGCATCTAGATAAGACGGATGAGCGTCGGAAATCCTGAAGGGGGAGATGAAAGAAAATGTTTCGCGATATCGTTTGGCTGTAGGCGAGTGATCCACGATCGTTCCCACGCTCTGCGTGGGAATGCAGCCCGGGACGCTCCGCGTCCCAGAAGCGGACGCGGAGCGTCCATTGAGGCATTACCACGCAGAGCGTGGGAGCGATCATTGGCTCAACCCTGCTTGAACATCTCCTGCGCCCGCTGCTCAATCTGCTCCTGAGTCAGATCTTCCTTGCGCGTGGCCAGAAACCACAGATGCCCATAGGGATCCTTCAAGGTCCCCGAGCGGTCACCATAAAACTGATCCTTGACCTCGGACACCACGATGCCGCCAGCCGCAATCGCCTGTTTGTAGGACTTGTCTACATCGTTCACATACAGATGCAGCCCCACGGACGGCGACGTGTCGGGATTGCTCAGCGGCCCCTGATCGCACGGCGTGCCAAGCATGATCGGGCAATCGCCGATGCGCAGTTCGGCGTGGCCGATGCCGCCATCGGGCATGGACAGGCGCATGACTTCGGTGGCGCCAAAGGCTTTCTTGTAGAACTCGATGGCTTCCGCCGCTTTTTGAATGCCCAGATAGGGGGTAATGCTGTGATAACCCTCGGGAATAGGTTTGACACTTATGATCGTTCTCCCTGATTTTTTTGTAGATGGAAGATTTCACTTCGCCGCTTTTCAGCAGGATCATCAAGTGTAGGCGCTGCCAAAAATGGCGATGTCTTGATTTTGATCCCCAGCATTTACCAAGTTCACAAAAAAGATCACCGCCCGCGGCTGCATCAGCACTGTTCAGCCATCAACCAAGGAGCTGCGCCCCTGGCCCGCGTTCCCCCAGCACATCGCCAAAGTTGCGCAGCGGACATGCCTCCATCGACAGACAACCACAACCAATGCAGCCATTGAGCTTGTCCCGCAGCAAGGTCAACTGATTGATCCGCTCATCCAGATCCCGACTCCACTGCGCCGACAACACCTTCCAGTCCGCCGCCGTCGGTGCTCGGTTATCCGGCAGGGACTTGAGCGCCTCGCCAATCTCCGCCAACGGAATCCCCAATCGCTGGGCTACTTTGATCAATGCCACCCGCCGCAGCACTTCCCGGGGATAACGCCGCTGGTTGCCCTGGTTGCGATTGCTTTTGATCAAACCCTTGGACTCATAAAAGTGCAGCGCCGTGACCGCGACGCCGCTGCGCGCAGCCACTTGGCCGACGGTGAGTTCCTTGTGCAGATTTTCCGAGGTGATCATCTAAAAAATGCTCCTTGACCTCAAGTTAACTCGAGGTTTTACCCTGCAGGCCTTCGGATCGCAAGATCCGGCTTACACGTCAGGGGGACTCTTCATGCAAGCGTCAGAGAAAAATCGCAGCTTCACCCAATTGATCGAATTCGAGATCGAACCCCATCAACAGCCCGCGTTGGTATCGGCACTGTCGAAACAGACCGAACGTCTGGCCCAGGACTTCACAGGATTTCTGAGTGCCAGCATCCAGGCCAGCGATGATGGCCGACGGGTGCTCAACTACCTGCAATGGCAAACACGCGAGGCGGGAGAGGCCGCGTTCCAGAGCTTTGAAAGCGGCGAGCAGGATTTCTGGCAACTGATTCGCACCCATCAGGCGAAAACCGTGACCTTTGGCTCGTTCCAGGTTCTGCACAGCCTGGAACGCAGCCACGACAACGCGCTGCACTGCAATCTGGTGGGTTAGATCGACAGCTGCATGACACGCTCGCCCTGGAGATTTTCCGTGGGCCGGCGCTTGTTCACCGCCAGTTCGCCGATCCTGATCAGTCGCGTGCGGGTTACGTTGCGGCTCAAGCCCAGCAGCGCGGCGGTGTGTACCTGGTTGTAATGGCTGAAGCGATAGGCGGCTCGCAGCAACGCGTCTTCGACTTTCTCGTGCAGCGCTCCGGCCTGTTCTTCGAAGAGCTTTTGAAAAGCCCGGTCGAGCAGAGCTTCCGCTGAGTCGTCGATGGGGCTGTGGTAATCGTCCTGACGCTCGATGCGTAGGTTCGACAGGCGCAGGTCGTCGCGTTCGATCACGCCGTTACGGCAGATCAACAGTGTGTGATGAATGACGTTTTCCAGTTCGCGAATATTGCCCGGCCAGCCGTAGCCGCGCAGTTTCAGTTCGGCCTCCTTGCTAATGGTGATGGTGCCGTAGCCGAGGCGCTGGCTGTAGGCTTCGATGAAATGCCGTGTCAGCGGCAGGATGTCGCCGGGGCGGTCGCGCAGGGGGCTTAATTCCAAGCTGACGACGTCGAGGCGGTAGTACAAATCCTCACGGAAATGCCCGGCGTTGATGGCTTTCTCCAGTTGCACGTTGGTCGCCGCCAGCACACGCACATTGATGGGAATGCTCTTGCGCGAACCCAGGCGCACCACTTCGCGCTCCTGCAATACCCGCAACAACTTGACCTGGATCGCCATCGGCAAATCGCCGATTTCATCAAGGAACAACGTGCCGCCATCGGCCTCCTCGAACCAGCCGGCCTTGGCGCTCAGCGCACCGGTGAAGGCACCTTTTTCATGGCCGAACAACTCGGCCTCCACCAGGGATTCGGAAAACGCGCCGCAGTTCACCGCCACAAATGGCCGGTTGCGCCGGGCGCTGAGGTTGTGGACATGCCGTGCCACCAGCTCCTTGCCGGTGCCGGTTTCACCGATGATCAGCACGCTGGCTTCACTGGGCGCGACTTGTCGAATATGGGCGAGCAAGGCCTGGGATCTGGGGTCTTCGAACACCTGCGCCGTGGCGCGGATCGAGGTGGCCAGGGCGGGCGAGGGCGGTAAGGTCAGCAGTTGCATGGGCAGGCTCCATGAATAGAAGGCTATGAATAGAAAGTCGGGATCGGCAGGGACATGGTTCATGGAGTGTCTGAAGCGATGACAGGTTTATAAAGGTCCAGCTTTATTCCGTAAAAGACATTAAATTAATATTAATAGATCATTTGGAGATATAAAGTGTTCTGCCTCAGCGGCGTTAGCCAAAGTCGATAGCCACTATCGAGAGCGTTGATTTCTGCAGATCGGATGCCCGGCGTAGCCTGTGTTCATTGCCTCGAACCCAGATGTCAGGACACTCACAATGAAACCTCCAATCGCTGCTTTCTTGCTGCTTGCGGTCTCCGTGCTCACTGGATGTGCCAGCCATGTTTCCCCGGAATTACGGCCGTACACCGAAGAAGAAACCAGAGAGTTGGCACTTGAGGCGTTGAATCGTCGCGGTTTGTCGTTCGACGAATACCACGCGAAAAAAGCCGAGCTGCTCGGCCAACCGCAAAAGTCGTTCAGTTTCGACAAACAAGGCGAGATGAACGCCGAACGTGCTGTACAGCTTCACGGTCGTCCTAGTTGAGCGAAAACTGTACCGCTTGAAGTTTTACGCAACTGTCCATGGGTTTCCCTGAAGGCCTGCGATAGGGTCAGTACCTGACTGACCCAATGGACTGCCACCATGACGCTCTCGCTCGATCTGCTGCTGGGCTTTGCCCTGTTTGCGCTTGTCACCTCGATCACTCCCGGCCCCAACAACACCATGTTGCTGGCATCGGGTGTGAACTTCGGTTTCAACCGCACCATCCCTCACATGCTTGGCATCACCTGCGGCTTCTTCGTGCTCGTCGTGGCGGTGGGTTTCGGCTTGGGCGCAGTGTTTCAAACCTATCCTTTGCTCTACAGCGTGCTGCGTTACGTCGGCGCGGCGTATTTGCTGTATCTGGCGTGGAAAATCGCCCATTCGGGACCGGTTTCCGAGAATGAAAAGGGCGAGAGCAAACCGATCAGCTATTTGGGCGCCGCAGCGTTCCAGTGGGTCAATCCCAAGGCCTGGATCATGGCGATCGGCGCAATCAGCACCTACACGCCCATGCAGGGTTATTTCACCAACGTGATCGTGATTGCAGCGGTGTTCGCCTTGATCAACCTGCCGAGCGTCAGTGTCTGGGCCGGCTGCGGCACGTTGTTGCGCAACGTGCTGAAGGATCGCCGCTGGTTGCGGCTGTTCAACTGGGGCATGGCCTTGCTGCTGGTGGCTTCACTGTATCCGTTGTTGGTCGAAAGCTTTAGCTGACGCATTGCTTCAACCGCTTGCCCTATGCCTGTTAAGCTCGCCTTCAGGAGCGTTCCTACGCACTTTTAAATGAAGTTGTTCTTCTTTAACGGCCTCCGATCAGGTATTTCTAACGCTCTGAACCATCGGCGCAGCTCACGAGGCTGCGTTTGGCGTTTCAGTGACGAGCCTCCTGATCCCGGAACATGCTCTGCGAGTCTTCTATGAATAAGCGTCCTCTGTATTTCGACTACGCCGCCACCACGCCGGTGGATGAGCGAGTCATCAAGGTCATGGTCGAGTGTCTGGGTTTTACTGGCAACTTCGGCAATCCGGCGTCCAGCTCCCATGCGTTCGGTCAACAGGCCCGGCAATCGGTCGAGCAGGCGCGGCAGCAGGTCGCCGAACTGGTCGGCGCCCAGCCGGACCAGATCGTCTGGACCTCCGGCGCCACCGAATCGAACAACCTTGCCCTCAAGGGCGTGGCCCAGGCCCGCGGTGTTTCTGGCGGCCACATCATCACCAGCCAGATCGAACACAAAGCGATTCTCGACACGGCAAAGCAGTTGCAGGACGGCGGTGTTGCGGTGACTTATCTGGTGCCTGACGCCGAGGGTTTGATAACCCCGCAAGCGGTCAGCGAAGCAATGCGCGAAGACACCTTTCTGGTGTCGTTGATGCTGGTCAACAACGAGTTGGGCACGGTCAACGACATCTCGGCCATCGGCGAAGTCGTGCGTGCTCGCGATGCGTTGTTCCATGTCGACGCGGCTCAAGGTGCAGGCAAAGTGCTGATTGACCTGGCCCGGTTGCCAGTGGATCTGATGTCATTTTCCGCCCACAAGATTTACGGCCCCAAAGGCATCGGCGCGTTGTACGTCGGGCCACGCGCGCAGCAGCGTTTGCAGGCGCAGATTCATGGCGGTGGTCACGAGGGCGGTTTGCGTTCCGGCACCCTGGCGACTCATCAGATCGCGGCCATGGGTGTGGCGTTCGCCTTGGCGGCCGCTTCGTTCGATGAAGAGAAAGCCACGATCGTGCGGTTGCGTGAACGCTTGCTTGAGCAATTGCTGAGCATTCCCGGGGTACGCCTCAATGGCAGTCCGACCCAGCGCATCCCTCATACCTTGAGCCTGACCTTCAGCGAAGGCGAGTTCAATTCCACGGCGTTGAGCACCTCGATCGCGTTCTCCGCGACCTCGGCCTGCAATTCCGCGAGCAATGCGCCTTCCCATGTGCTGCTGGCCCTGGGGCATGACGCCCGTTCGGCAAGTCGCACCATTCGCTTGAGTCTCGGCCGGTTCACCACCGAGCAAGACATCGACCAAGCGGTACAGCTGATTAAAGCGGCCTGCGCCAGTGCTCCGGCATTTTGGCAATAAGGTCTGAAAGTGTCGGCGTTGATCGACACTCAACAATAATGATGAAGTGATTAGCAGGAGACATGATGAGTACGCAGCCTTCGATCAATGGATCGGTGCCTCAACGCCTGGCGCAAACCCGCGAACTGATGAGCCGGGAGGGCATTCACGCTCTGTTGGTGCCGTCGGCCGACCCGCACCTGTCGGAATATCTGCCGGGTTACTGGCAAGGACGGCAATGGCTGTCGGGCTTCCATGGCTCGGTCGGCACGCTGATCGTTACGCCGGACTTTGCAGGCGTCTGGGCCGACAGTCGTTATTGGGAGCAAGCGACCAAGGAACTCAAGGGCAGCGGCATCGAACTGGTCAAGCTGCAACCGGGTCAACCCGGCCCGCTGGACTGGCTGGCCGAGCAAACCCCTGAAGGCGGCGTCGTCGCGGTAGATGGCGCGGTGATGGCCGTGGCTTCGGCGCGTACGTTGGGTAGCAAGCTCGAAGAGCGCGGCGCACGTTTGCGCACTGATATCGATGTTCTGAACGAAGTCTGGAGCGACCGTCCGACGCTGCCAAATGAACCGATCTATCAACACCTGCCGCCTCAGGCGACGGTCAGCCGCGGCGAGAAACTGGCGAAGCTGCGTGAGGTTTTGAACGATCGCGGTGCCGACTGGCATTTCATTGCCACCCTTGATGACATCGCTTGGCTGTTCAACTTGCGCGGCGGTGACGTGTCGTTCAACCCAGTGTTTGTTTCTTTCGCGTTGATCAGCCAAGAGCAGGCCACCCTGTTCGTGGCTCTGAGCAAGGTCGATACCAAGCTGCGCGCAACCCTCGAACAGGACGGCGTGACCCTGCGCGATTACAGCGAAGTGGCCGACGCCCTGCGCGCTGTGCCGAGCGGGGCGAGCCTGCAAGTCGATCCGGCGCGCGTTACCGCCGGCTTGCTGGATAACCTGGACAGCGGCGTGAAGCTGATCGAAGGCCTGAACCCGACGACGTTGGCCAAGTCACAGAAAAGCCTGGCCGATGCCGAGCACATTCGTCAGGCCATGGAGCAGGACGGCGCGGCGCTGTGTGAATTCTTCACCTGGCTGGACACCGCGTTGGGCCGTGAGCGCATCACCGAACTGACCATCGACGAACACCTGACGGCGGTGCGTACCCGACGTCCGGGCTATGTATCGCTGAGCTTCAACACCATTGCCGCGTTCAACGCCAATGGCGCAATGCCGCACTACCACGCCACCGAAGAAGAACACGCGGTGATCGAAGGCGACGGTCTGTTGTTGATCGATTCCGGCGGCCAGTACCTGGGCGGCACCACTGACATCACGCGGATGGTGCCGGTCGGTACGCCGACCGATGAGCAGAAGCGCGATTGCACGCGGGTGCTCAAAGGCGTGATTGCGTTGTCCCGTGCGCAATTCCCTCGTGGCATTCTCTCGCCGTTGCTCGATTCGATTGCCCGCGCGCCGATCTGGGCTGAAAGCGTTGATTACGGTCACGGCACCGGTCACGGCGTTGGCTACTTCCTCAACGTGCATGAAGGCCCGCAGGTCATCGCCTATCAGGCCGCTGCGGCACCGCAAACGGCTATGCAGCCTGGCATGATTACGTCCATCGAACCGGGCACTTACCGTCCGGGCCGCTGGGGTGTGCGGATCGAGAACCTGGTGTTGAACCGCGAGGCAGGTAAAAGCGAATTCGGTGAGTTCCTGAAATTCGAAACCCTGACCTTGTGCCCGATCGATACTCGCTGCCTGGAGCCGTCGCTGCTGACTGACGACGAAAAACAATGGTTCAACGCCTACCACGCCGAGGTGCGCCAGCGCTTGAGCCCGTTGCTCGACGGCGCAGCCCTTGAGTGGTTGAACACCCGGACTGCGGCTATTTGATCGGTTGGAGTTCAGGCGCTTCTTCGAGCGCCTGGCTCATGTAGTCGACGAAGGCTTTGACCCTGGCGGATTGGCGACGATTCGCCGGGGACACGGCATGAATCGGCAGCGACTGGGCGCTGTATCCCGGTAAAATCGCGGTCACGCGTCCTGCCTTCAAGTCCTCGCTGAACAGCCAGACCGGCGACAGCGAAATCCCCAATCCCCCCAGTACCATCTCGCGGATCGCCTCGGAGTTGTTGCTTTGTGCGTTGCCCTTGATTCGCACTTCGTGACGTTGTCTCTCTCTCTCGTAAACCCACAGGTTCTGACTGTTCAGCAGGTTGAACAGCAGGCAGTTGTGTCCGCGTAATTCTTCGGGCGTTTGCGGCTGGCCGTGCTGCGCAAGGTACTCGGGCGCTGCGACAGTTACTCGGTGGGTGGTGCCGATGCGGCGGGCAATCAATCCGCTGTCGTTCAACTCGCCGATCCTGAACGTGACGTCCAGCCCTTCACTGACCAGGTCCTGATTTTGATCGCTCAGTTGCAGATCAATCTGCACTTGAGGATGTTTTTTGAGGAATGCCGGCAGTCGCGGAGCAATCTGTAAACGCCCGAAACTCACGGACGATCCGACTTTCAGGTTGCCGGCGACAGCTTCGCGGCCGGAGTGAAAGCTGTGTTCTGCGGCGTCTACGGCCGCCAGGATATGTCGACATTCGCTGTAGTACCGCTGACCTTCGTCGGTCAGGGATAGTTGTCGTGTGCTACGAGAAATCAACTTTCCACCCAGCTCAGTTTCCAGTGCTCGCAGCACTTTGCTGATGGTCGGCTGGCTGGTTTGCAATTCCCGGGCGACGGCAGAAAAGCTGCCACGTTCGACAACGCGAACGAAGATCGCCATTGCATTGAGTTTGTCCACGGGGTTTCTCATTGATGCCAAATGGGCATGGTCACTATAGCTATATAGCGTCTTATCGGCATGAGTGAACGGGAGGAGGATTTATCCCACAGCCACCTCTGACGGGAAATTGCGAAATGACTGACTCACTTGAAATTCGCGCTCTGATTGTTGACTCGGCCAACGGGCCTTTACGCTTGGCTTCCGTTCCACGGCCTGTGCCTGAGGCCGGTCAAGTATTGGTCAGGATCAAGGCCAGTGGGGTGAACCCTTTGGATGGAAAGATTCGCTCGGGTCAGGCTGCTCATGCGCGTCAGTCATTGTCGGCGGTATTGGGTATTGATCTCGCGGGAACAGTGGCGGCATTGGGGGAGGGTGTCAGTGAATGGCTGCCGGGGGATGAGGTCTATGCAATGGCCACCGGTATTGGCGGTGCGCAGGGTTCACTGGCTGAATACGCCGCCGTCGATGCACGACTGCTGGCACGCAAGCCAGGCAATCTGAGCATGCGCGAGGCGGCTGGGTTGCCGTTGGTACTGATTACGGCGTGGGAAGGGTTGGTGGATCGTGCGCGGGTGCGGGCGGGTCAGAAAGTGCTGATTCACGGCGGTGCGGGCGGTGTCGGGCATGTGGCTATACAAATTGCCCGGGCTTTCGGTGCTGACGTATTTGCCACCGGGTCGGCCGGGAAGCAGGCGATCATCGAAGGGTTCGGTGCGACGTTTATTGATTATCGAAAATCTTCGGTTGAGGAGTATGTGGCTGAGCACACGGCGGGGGAGGGCTTCGACATTGTCTACGACACGGTGGGGGGTGAGACGCTGGACGCTTCATTCAAGGCTGCTCGGGTCTACGAGGGGCATGTCGTGAGTTGTCTCGGATGGGGGCAGCACAGTCTGGCGCCGCTCTCGTTTCGTGGGGCGACTTATTCTGGAGTGTTTACCTTGTTGCCGTTGCTGACTGGCAAGGGGCGTGAGCATCACGGGGAGATACTTAGGGAGGCTGCGCGGTTGATCGAGACGGGTCAGCTGAAACCGTTGCTCGACCCTCGGCAGTTCACGCTGCAAACCGCCGAGGCCGCCCATGAGCTGCTCGTTTCGGGAGCTGCGCAGGGGCGGTTGGTTGTCGAGATCTAACTCAGGGCTTCAACGACGAAGTCCAGGCGATCCTGACCGAAGTACAGCTGATTATCGACAAACATGCTCGGGGCACCGAATACACCCCGTTGCACTGCTTTCTCTGTGTTGTCCTTGAGAGTGGCTTTGACTTCCTCGTCGGCGGTCAGGGCCAGGACTTCATTTGGATCGAAACCGTTCTGTGTCAGTACTGACGCGACGGTCGCCAGATCATCGAGGCTGCGGCCTTCAACCCAGAGGGCGTGAAACAGGCAATCGATGAATGCCTGAAAGCGTTCAGGATGGCGCAATTGCATGCCGGTGACGGCGCGCATCAGCATCAGGGTGTTGATAGGAAAGTGGGGATTGAACTTCAGTGCCACGCCATAGCGCTTGGCGTAGCGGTCCAGATCTTGAAACATGTAGCGACCCTTGGCGGGGATAGCCGCGGGGGAGGCGTTACCTGTGGCTTTGAAGACGCCGCCCAGCAAGATGGGTATGTAGATCAACTGGCTGTCGGTCTGCTCACAGATCTTCGGTAGCTGGGTATAGGCCAGGTAGGTGGCGGGGCTGCCGAGGTCGAAGTAGAACTCCACGGTTTTGCTCATGGTCGATGCGCTCTGTTTATTATTGTGGGGGAGGGCTTACCAGCGTTCGCTCCAGGGGCGCAGGTCCAGCTCGAAGGTCCATGCATCACGGGGCTGGCTGTGGAGATACCAGTAGTTCTCGGCAATGTGCTCTGGATTGAGAATGCCGTCCTGGTCCTTGGTCGCGTACTTTTCGGGGAAGCTCTCGCGGATAAAATCGGTATCGATGGCACCGTCGACTACAACATGGGCGACGTGAATGTTCATCGGCCCCAGTTCACGCGCCATGCTTTGCGCCAAGGCACGAATCCCGTGCTTGGCGCCGGCGAACGCCGCAAATCCTGAGGCCCCACGCAGGCCGGCGGTAGCACCGGTGAACAAAATAGTCCCGCGTTGACGCTTGGCCATGCGCTTGGCCACTTCACGAGCGTTGAGGAATCCTGAGAAACAGGCCATTTCCCAGATCTTGAAATATTTGCGCGCGGTTTCTTCGAGAATGCTGCAAGGCACATTGGCGCCGATGTTGAAGACGAACGCTTCGATTGGGCCGATCTGGCTTTCGATCTGCTCAACCAACGCAATCACGTCCTCTTCCTTGCGCGCATCGCAGGCAAACCCGTGGGCTTCACCGCCATCGGCCTTGATGGCGTCCACCAGCGGCTGGAGTTTGTCCGCGCTGCGGCGGGTGACACACGCCACAAATCCTTCCTGCGCAAAGCGCTTTGCAATTGCGCCGCCAGTGGCATCCCCTGCACCGACAACCAGTACGACCTTCTTGTTATTCATGGGTAGATCCCTTTGCTAAACGATCGTTAACTAAACGAACGTTATGCTACGATCCGGCAAGCGTCAAGGCGATCAATCCTGAGGGCAAGGCAATGCGTTACTCGGCCAATCACAAACTGGAAACCAAAGAGAAACTACTTGAAAGCAGTGCGGTGTCGGCCAAGAAGTCGGGTTTTTCAACGGTAGGCGTCGATGGTTTGATGAAGGCGATCGGCTTGAGTGGCGGGGCTTTCTACAGTCACTTTTCGTCAAAGGATGAGCTGTTCGCTTCAATCGTCGAGCGTGAACTGTCTCAAAGCCTGGAGCGGTTAGGGGTAGACCTGAATCCTGAGAAGTTCCAGCGCTGCCTGAAACACTACCTGAGCATGGCCCATGTCGAGCATCCGGAATCGGGTTGTGCTTTGCCGGCATTAGGGGCCGAGATTGCACGTTCAGACGTGATGATTCGTCAACAAGCGGAGAACTGGATTTGTCGGCTTCAGAAGAGTTGGGCACAAGTTCTGGAAAGCGACAGCCTGGCCTGGGCGATTCTGTCGCAATGTATCGGTGCGTTGGTTATTGCTCGAATGCTGGCCACGCCGGACATTCAGCGTGCGGTCCTGAAATCCAGCTACGATGAGATTGGCCGCCAGATCGCAGGTCCACGAACGTGACAAGGCGGCATCGATCTATTTGCAGATGACGATCATGCTGCGGCTGGTATAGCCGGCAGGGTTGAGGCCGAACGGGTAATCGCCTGGTTCTTCCACAGTGTCCCCTGACTTGGCGATGACCTTGTAACCTTTTGGAGCGCACGAGTTGGCGGCGCTGGTGTAGCACTTGTCCCAGGATGATGACAGCCCGGAACAGTTGATATGCAGCCCTCTCTTGCCGTGTTTTACCTGGGTTTTCGATGTCGCCGCGCAGCCCGCAACCGCAAGTACGGCGATCAATACCAAAATTCGTTTCATTACTGTCCTTATAGCGTTCCCGGATCTTTGCGCCCGGGTCTGGCTGCATTCGCTTTCGCTTGAAGCGTTCTGATATCCCTATCTGAAAAAATCCATGTCTGACACTGGGTTATGGGTCTAAACATGGCCTAATTGCGCGACAAATACCAGACCCTCGTCAAATCCTGGCTCAATCTGCAGTGACAGCAGGCTTGGCTGCACTCCCCATCGTCATGGTCGCGCCTATGGAGGCCAGAATGATGCAGATGATGGCCATCCATTGTGACAATGAAAGGTACTCCTGCAGAAACAACAGGCCTGACAGCGCTCCGATCGCAGGTTCAATGCTCATCAATGTACCGAATGTCCGGGTAGGGATGCGGGTGAGGGCGACCATCTCCAGCGTGTAGGGCACTGCGGTAGATAGAATGGCGACAGCGATGGCCACTGGGATCAGTGAGGGAGTGAGTAGTGCGGCACCAGCATGGACGATGCCGATAGGGGCTACAAAAAGTGCCGCAATCATCACCCCCAGTGCCGCGGTCTGCACGCCATTGTCGGCACCGGCCTTTTGGCCGAACAGAATGTACAGCGCCCAGCAGACACCTGCGCCCAATGCATAACCGGCGCCTACCAGATCAATCCCCGCGGTTGTTTCTCCCATAGGTATTAACAGTAGCAAGCCGACGGCTGCCAGGGCGATCCACAAAAAGTCGATCGCGCGACGTGAGGCGTAGATGGCTACCGCCAGTGGACCGGTGAATTCCAGCGCAACCGCGATACCGAGGGGGACGGTTTGCAATGACATATAGAAGAGGAAGTTCATGCCGCCCAACGCCATTCCGTAGACGATGACGGTGCGCAAGGATTTCGCGGTGAACTTCGCTCGCCAGGGGCGCAGTATCAGCATCATGATCACGCTGGCGAAGATCAGCCTCAGTGTGGTGGTTCCTTGCGCGCCGATAATGGGGAACATGCTTTTAGCCAGGGAGGCTCCTGACTGGATTGATGCCATGGCTATCAATAGCAGGCCAACCGAAAACAGAGTCGAGGCAAGGCTGCGAGGTTGGTCATTCATGGCGTGGCATTGTCCGAAGTAGGAAACGAGAGTGGTATTGGGCAATATACTGCGCATTCATGGCGGGCGCGTCTATATATAAGCTGTGATTTTGGCCGTCCTTATAGAAAAGCGTAATTAAGGATTGACGGCAGATTCTGGAAGTCTATAATTCGCCCCACTTCCGGCGCAGTCGAAACGGAAAACTCCTTGGTAAACAAT
>NZ_JBYTAJ010000060.1:0-17680 GCF_058788075.1 Pseudomonas sp. FW305-20
AGGGCGGGGTGTTTGCGCTGGGGGCGATGTGTTTTGCGATTGCGGCAGGGGTGGTGTGGGTGTTCGGGATGGAGACCCGGGGCAAGACACTGGAAGAATTAAGCGAGGCGGTTGCTTGATGATCGTTCCCACGCTCCGCGTGGGAATGCAGCCCGGGACGCTCCGCGTCCCAAAAGCGGACGCAGAGCGTCCGGTGAGGCATTCCCACGCGGAGCGTGGGAACGATCAGTTTTTAGGGTTTCACCAACCGGGCATCCAGGCTGTTTTGCGCCAGTCGCTTGGCCTGATCCTGGGTCATGCCCAAATGGGTATACAGCGCATGGAAGTTCTCGGTGACATAACCGCCGAAGTAAGCCGGGTCATCCGAGTTCACGGTCACTTTCACGCCACGCTCGAGCATGTCGAGAATGTTGTGCTGTGACATGTGATCGAACACGCAGAGCTTGGTGTTCGACAACGGGCACACGGTCAACGGGATTTGCTCGTCGATGATCCGCTGCATCAACCGCTCGTCTTCGATGGCTCGCACGCCATGGTCGATGCGTTGGATTTTCAGCAGGTCGAGGGCTTCCCAGATGTACTCGGGCGGGCCTTCTTCACCCGCGTGGGCGACGGTCAGGAAGCCTTCGTGGCGGGCCCGATCAAACACGCGCTGGAACTTGCTTGGCGGATGACCCATCTCCGAACTGTCCAGACCGACGGCGACAAACGCATCACGGAACGGCAGCGCCTGGTCGAGGGTTTTCTCGGCTTCTTCTTCGCTCAAGTGGCGCAGGAAACTCAGGATCAAACCGCTGGTGATGCCCAGTTGCTGTTCGCCATCCTTCAACGCGGCGGCGATGCCATTGAGCACCACTTCGAACGGTACGCCACGGTCAGTGTGGGTCTGCGGGTCGAAGAACGGTTCGGTGTGAATCACGTTCTGCGCCTTGCAGCGCAACAGGTAAGCCCAGGTCAGGTCGTAGAAATCCTGAGACGTGCGCAACACGTCGGCGCCCTGGTAATACAGGTCGAGAAACTCTTGCAGGTTGTTGAAGGCATAAGCCTTGCGCAGGGTTTCGACGTCGCTCCACGGCAGGGCGATCTTGTTGCGTTCGGCCAGGGCGAACAGCAACTCAGGCTCCAGCGAACCCTCAAGGTGCAGGTGCAGTTCTGCCTTGGGCAGGGCGTTCAGCCAGTCGTACATAGTCTTTTCTCATCAGGTGCAGATGGCGAGCATTCTACAGATGCTCGTGGAAACAATTAGCAAAACCTGACCAGCCGGTTCATCACAGCGCTTCCTGTTGCCGTCGATAGGCGTAGGTATCGGCGAAGCGCGAGAGCAGGAATTCGGCGCAGGTGGTGGCCGGATACTTTGTCGGGTGCCGTTCATCCTGACAGCCGGGCAGGCATTCGATGACGGTGTCGGGGTGCGGTTCGGCAAAAAATGGCATCGAGTAACGGTCCAAGCCCAGGGGGCTGATCACCCGGTGCGGCGTCGACCGGTAACGGTCGTTGCTCCAGCGCGCCATCATGTCGCCGAGGTTGACCACGAACGTGCTGTCGATCGGCGGTGCATCGATCCACTCGCCGTTAACGTTTCGCACTTGCAGGCCGCCGGCGGCATCCTGATACAGCAGGGTGATACAACCGTAATCGGTGTGGGCGCCGGCGCCTTGTTGCGCTTCGGAGCTGGCGGTGTGGCGCGGTGGGTAATGAATCATCCGCAACACGCTGACCGGTTCAACGAAGCGGCTGTCGAAAAAATCGCGCTCGATACCCAGTGCCACAGTCATGGCCCGTAACAGGGTTTGTGCCAAGGCTTGCATGTCGACGTAGTGCTGCTCCATCAACGACTCCCAGCCGGGCATCGACGGATGACGGTTGGGGCCGCGCAGCGGTTTTTCCGCCAGCACGTCTGGGTGATCGACCGGCAAGTGCAGGCCCATGTCGAAGGTTTCTTTCAGGTCGCTGGGTTTGCTCGGGTCGAGTTGTTCGGTGGCGATGGCGCCGTAACCGCGGTGGTGACGGGTTTGGGTGATGTCGATCCTGAGTTTTTCGGCGGCGGGCAGGGCGAAGAAACGTTGGGCGCTGTCGAGTACGGCGTTAATGCGCGCGGCGCTGATCGGATGACCCTTGATGTAGAAGAAGCCCCACTCGCGGCAGGCATGGTCGATTTGCGTGGCGATTGATTGCCAGGCGGAGGGGTCATCGCTGTAGAGCGGGGCGATGTCGATGATCGGGAGCGGGTTCATTTTTCAGTCTCTATAACGATCGTTCCCACGCTCCGCGTGGGAATGCAGCCCGGGACGCTCCGCGTCCCAAAAACGGACGCAGAGCGTCCATTGAGGCATTCCCACGCAGAGCGTGGGAACGATCATGGAGGTAGGTTACTTCGGTATCTCGGCCTTCATGCCTTCAACGTAGTAGTTCATCGATGCCAGCTCCGCATTGCTCGCCGTCGCGCCCACCGCAATCTTCTCGACGCCGGCCTGATCCTTGATCGGTCCGGTGAACGGGTGGAAAGCACCGCTCTTGATGTCGGTAATGATCTGCTCCGCCTCGGCTTTCACGGGCGCCGGCACCAGATCGCTCATCGGTAACTCAACCGTGCCTTCCTTCAACCCACCCCAGTAATCCTGCGATTTCCACAGGTGATCGAGCACGCTTTGGGTCGCCTGAATGTAGTGCGGCGCCCAGTCGTTGACGATGGACGTCAGCACCGCTTTCGGCCCGAAGTGCGCCATGTCCGACGCGTAGCCCACGGCATACACGCCGCGTCGTTCGGCCGCCTGGATCGGCGCCGGGCTGTCGGTGTGCTGGAACACCACGTCCACGCCCTGATCGATCAACGCATTGGCGGCATCGGCCTCTTTGCCCGGATCGAACCAGGAGTTGACCCACACCACTTTGATCTCGGTGCCCGGGTTGTACTTGTTCAGAGCCAGTTGAATGGCGTTGATGTCGCGGATCACTTCCGGGATCGGGAAGGACGCGACGTAACCGATCTTCTTGGTCCTGGTCATTTTCGCCGCGAGGAAGCCGCCGACGTAGCGACCTTCATACGTGCGCGCCAGGTAGGTGCCGAGGTTCTTGTCCTGTTTGTAGCCGGTGGCGTGTTCGAAGGTCACCTTGGGAAATTGCTTGGCGACTTTCAGGGTCGGGTTCATGTAGCCGAAGGACGTGGTGAAGACCAGGTCGTACTTGTCCTTGGCCATGTTGCGGATCACCCGTTCGGCGTCGGCACCTTCGGCGACGTTCTCCACGTAGTTGGTGGTGATTTGATCGCCGAATTTTTCCGCCAGCGCCTTGCGCCCCTGTTCATGCTGATACGTCCAGCCGTGATCGCCAATCGGACCGATGTAGACGAAGCCGACTTTCAGCGGGTCGGCGGCACTGGCGGTCAGGCTGGCGCTCAGACCGATGGCCGCGACGACGGCGCCAAGCAGCTTCTTCAACGGACGTTTGTGCATGAATTCGAACTCCATGTTGTTGTGAGGTTGGCAGGGCAATGCAAATTGCTGACCAACAAGACAACTAAAGGATCGAGATCGCGTAACGGCCATCGCGAGCAGGCCCTTGAGGCCGATAAAAGTGCATGGCCTGACACGGCTGCCATCCACTGGTGCGCTAAGGTGTAACGAAACGTTAGCGCCGCCCCACAGTCAGTAGCTCATCACCCTGGTTTCGCTTCACCTGGCAAAAAGGCCCGCAATGCTCACACTCCTCAAGCAAGAAAAGTTTCTGTTGTTGGCCGTGATCGCCGCCGCCGTCGCCTACCCGCTGGAGCACTGGATGCTGCACAGCGGCCAGCCCATCGCGCTGACCGCCGGCCTGGTGCTGATTGCCTTCATCGTCGTTGCCTCCATGCGCGTTGCTCATCACGCCGAACTGCTTGCGGAAAAAGTCGGTGACCCTTACGGCACGATGATCCTGACCCTGGCCGCCGTGCTGGTGGAAGTGGTGATCCTGGCGATCATGATGAGCAACGAGGCTTCGCCGACCCTGGTACGCGACACGATCTATTCGGCGGTGATGCTCGACATCAACGGCATCCTCGGCCTCGCTGCGTTGATGGGTGGGCTCAAGCACGGCGAACAGTCCTACAACGACGACTCGGCCCGCAGTTACAGCGTGATGATCCTCACCGCCATGGGCGTTTCCATGGTGGTGCCGGAGTTCATTCCCGAGGCTCGCTGGAAACTCTATTCGGCGTTCACCATTGGTGCGATGGTCGTGCTCTACACCCTGTTCCTGCGCATGCAGGTCGGGCCGCACAGTTATTTCTTCAGCTACAGCTACCCGGAAAAGCGCCGCAAGAAAGTCTCGGAACAAGAACCTGAACCGGTCAATCTGGGGCTGAGCATTGGGACATTGGTGTTCGGCGTGGTGGTGATCGGCGCATTGGCCGAGGTAATGTCCAAGACCCTCGATCTGGGCCTCGAAGGGACGGGCGCACCGCCGGTGATCACGGCAATCCTGGTGGCGGCAATCTCGGCGGCGCCGGAAATCCTGACCGCGTTGCGGGCGGCACTGGCCAACCGCATGCAGTCGGTGGTCAACATCGCCATGGGCGCATCGCTGTCGACAGTCATCCTGACAGTGCCGGTGATGGAAGCGATGGCGCTCTACACCGGCCAGCCGTTCCAGATGGCGATGACCCCGGTGCAGACCGTGATGATCTTCCTCACCCTGATCGTCAGCGCGATCAACCTCAATGATGGCGAAACCAACGCCATCGAAGGCATGACCCACTTTGTGCTGTTTGCGACGTTCATCATGTTGTCGCTGCTGGGCCTGTAGTTGATGGGTGATCGTTCCCACGCAGAGCGTGGGAACGATCAGGTGGTGGATTAGGTACCGGCGATGAGTTGCCGAGCCGCCTGGCTGTGATCGGCAATCAAGCCTTTCAAATCCAGCCCTTCAACCTGCCCATCAATCACCCGCCATTTGCCGCCAATCATCACCCGATCCGCCCGGTCAGCGCCGCACAGCAGCAATGCCGACACCGGATCATGACTGCCGGAGAACCGCAGCTCATCAAGCTTGAACAGCGCCAGGTCCGCTTGCTTGCCCACTGCCAGTTCTCCGATATCAGTACGCCCGAGCAAACTCGCCGAACCCTTGGTCGCCCAACCCAAAACCAGTTCCGGGGTGATCTTCTCGGCGCCATAACGCAGCCGCTGAATGTACAGCGCCTGACGGGTTTCCAGCATCATGTTCGACGCATCGTTGGACGCCGAGCCGTCCACGCCCAAGCCCAGCAATGCACCCGCAGCCGTTAGGTCCAGCGTCGGGCAGATGCCGGATGCCAGGCGCATGTTCGAACTCGGGCAATGGCAAATGCCGGTGCCGGCAGCGCCGAGGCGAGCGATTTCGTCCGGGTTGAAGTGAATGCCGTGAGCCAGCCAGGTGCGCGGGCCGAGCCAGCCGACGCTGTCGAGGTAATCCACGGTGCGCAGGCCGAAGCGCTGCAGGCAGAAATCTTCTTCGTCGAGGGTTTCGGCCAGATGAGTGTGCAGGCGCACGTCGAGTTTGTTCGCCAGTTCGGCGCTGGCGGACATGATTTGCGGGGTCACCGAAAACGGTGAGCAGGGCGCGAGGGCGATCTGGATTTGCGCACCGTCGCCACGCTCGTGGTATTCGGCGATCAAGCGTTGGCTGTCGGCGAGGATCACTTCGCCTTCCTGCACGGTTTGCTGCGGCGGCAAGCCGCCGTCCTTTTCGCCGAGGCTCATGGAACCGCGCGTCAACATGGCGCGCATGCCCAGTTCGCGAACGCTTTCGACCTGTACATCGATCGCATTTTCCAGGCCTTGCGGAAACAGGTAATGGTGATCGGCCGCGGTGGTGCAGCCGGACAGCAGCAACTCGGCCAACGCAACTTTGCTGGCGAGGGCGAGTTTTTCAGGGGTGAGGCGGGCCCAGACCGGATAGAGGGTTTTCAGCCACGGGAACAACGGCTGATTGACCACCGGCGCCCAGGCGCGGGTCAGGGTTTGATAGAAGTGGTGATGGGTGTTGATCAGCCCCGGCAGGATCACATGCTCGCGGGCATCGAAGACTTGTCCACAGGGCGCGGAAGGTTGCTGGCCGGCGGCGAGCACTTCGACGATCAAACCGTCTTGCAGCACCAGGCCGCCACGGGCATCGAGGCCATTGGCAGTGAAGATCGCGAGGGGATTTTTTAACCAGGTACGGGTCGCAGGCATGTTGGCCGGCTCCTCTGAAAGTGGGGTTCAGGTTAGCCAGCTCAGTGATTACCCTGTCTGCTGATCCAGGGTCGCCGCGGGGACGAGGTGCGGAGTTTCATTCAAAACCGCATCGCGGGCAAGCCCGGGCCGACCAGGCGATGCAAAACCCCGGTGTGGAATGAGTCCCTGTGGGAGCGAGCCTGCTCGCGAAAGCGGTGTGTCAGCCAACAACAATGTTGAATGTACTGCCGCCTTCGCGAGCAGGCTCGCTCCCACAGGAGGGCGGTGGTGGTTACCAGGGAATGGTTTCACCCCGGTAATTCACAAAATGATGTCCGCCCTTGCCGGTATACGCATTCACCTGATCGACCAACCCACGCGTACTGGTGTCCACATCGATGTCGGCGCCTTCACCGCCCATGTCGGTCTTCACCCAACCCGGATGCAGCGACAACACGGTGAGTTTCTGCTCGCCCAACTGAGTGACGAAGCTGTTGGTCATCGAGTTCAGCGCTGCTTTGCTCGCTTTGTACAACGCCAGCTCCGGCGCATCCGGCATGGTCACGCTGCCCAGCACCGAACTCATGAACGCCAGCACGCCGCTGTCCGGACGAATCTGCCCGACAAAGCGTTGAGCCAGATTGATCGGCGCCACCGCATTGGTGAAGAACAGTTGCCCGACTTCGGCCAGGGTCGCGCCGCCCGGCGTTTGAACGTCCGGGCCTTTGACCCCGGCATTCACGAACAACAGGTCGAACACTTCGCCCTTGAGCTGCTGGCTCAGAGCGATGACCGCTTGCTGATCGTCCATGTCGAGTTTTTCGATCCGCACCTTGCCCAAGGCTTCCAAGGCTTCGGCATTCTGCGGGTTGCGCACGGTGGCGGTGACCTGCCAGCCGTCGGCCAGCAGGGTTTTTACCAGACCGAGGCCCAGGCCCCGGGAGGCGCCGATGATGAGTGCGGTTTTTGCCGTAGACATAAGTGGCTTCCTTGATAAATGAGGATCACGGATTCAATGGACAACGTTGACCGAGCCGTTGCTGCAACTCCTGACGCAGCGCGCCGAGTTCGTCGATTCGGGTTTCGATCAGTTTGAGTTTGTCTTGCAGCAATTGCGTGACGGCGCTGTCGGGATCGGGCGACTGCGATATCGCGGCGACGCTGTTGCCGATTTCGCCGAGGGTAAAGCCCAATCGCTGAGCGGTCTTGATGTACTGCACCAGTTGCACCATGTCCGCCGGGTAGTCGCGATAACCGTTGGCGCTGCGTTGTGCCGCAATCAATCCGCGTTGCTCGTAAAAGCGCAGCGTGTCGCGGCTGACGGCGCTGGCCTGGGCTAATTCTCCGATGCGCATCATGACTTCTCGAGAGGGCTTGACCTTGGAGCATACTCCAGGCTTTAGCCTTGTTGCTCCCTGATTTTTTGGAGCAAAACGGATGTGGACTTCAACGCAATATCGCCGGTTGGTGAAGGGTAGTGCCTGGTATGACTTGATCGTGACGGCAGCGTTTGTCACACCGTGGAGTTTTGTGGCGTTGCATGGCGTTTTGTTGAGTGTGAGCCAAGCGCTCAATTTGTCCGGCGAGTTGCCGACGTTTGAGCCGATGCACATGCTGATGGCCAATCTGTTGGGGTCGATTGTCTGCGTGTGGGCGGTGCTGCGGATTCGTGATCCGCAGCAGGTGTATGGGCGGTATGACGCGGTGGGCAGGTTTCTGTTTTCGGCTTGGCTGCTCTATGCCTTGCTCCATGGCGCCAGTTCGCTGTTGGTGATTTTTCTGGTCTTTGAATTGGCGTGGGGCGTAGCTCAGGTGTTGCCAGTGCGGACGTCATCGCGAGCAGGCTCATTCCCACAGGGGATCCGTGTCGACCCGCAATCCTGAGTTAAACCCGTACTACTGTGGGAGCGAGCCTGCTCGCGATGAGGCCGGTGCAGACAACCGCTAATGCCCGGCCTGCCAAGGTTTCCCCAACGACACCGGCGCATACAACCGCGTACGCATCGCATCCCGGGACAACATCACCAACACCACAATGGTCGCGACATACGGCAGCATCGCCAACAGACTCGACGGAATCGCCAGCCCCAACCCCTGCGCCACCAGATGCAGGATGCTGGCGAGCCCAAACAGATACGCCCCCAGCAGCAATCGCCATACCCGCCAACTGGCAAACACCACCAGTGCCAGGGCGATCCAGCCACGCCCGGCGCTCATGTTCTCCGCCCACATCGGCGTGTAGGCCAGCGACAAATAAGCCCCGGCCAACCCAGCCATCGCCCCGCCAAACAGCACCGCCAGCGTGCGCACGCCCAACACCGGCAAACCCATCGCGCTGGCTGCATCCGGGTTTTCGCCGACCGCCTGAATGATCAGCCCGACGCGACTTTTCACCATCACCCAGGCCACCAGCGCAAACAGCGCGAACGACACATACACCAACAGATCCTGCGCAAACAGCATCCGTCCGATCAGCGGGATGTCACTCAAAAAAGGAATCGCCACCGGCTCAAAACCTGCCAGCGGTTTACCGACCCACGCCGCGCCGACAAAGGTCGACAGGCCCACGCCGAAGATCGTCAGCGCCAACCCGGTGGCCACCTGATTGGCGTTGAACACCAGCGCCACCAACGCAAACAACGACGACAACAGCATCCCGGCAAGCATCGCCAGCAACACGCCGAGCCACAGGTTGCCGCTGTTCAAGGCGACGATAAAACCGATCACCGCCCCAAACAGCATCATCCCTTCCTGGCCGAGGTTCAGAACGCCGCTCTTCTCGCAGATCAGCTCACCGAGTGCCACCAACAGTAGCGGCGTACCGCAGCGGACCATGGCGTAGAAAATATTGCTCAGCAGATCGATATCCATCACAGCGCTCCTGCGTGTACGGCGGTGGCTGGTGCACGACGGGTCCAGCGCAGGTTCAAGCGCGGTCGGTAGAGAATCAGCACGTCACTGGCCAGCAGGAAAAACAGCATCATGCCCTGGAACAATTGGGTGATTGCTTGTGGCAGATTCATGCTCATCTGCGCGCTCTCGCCGCCGAGGTACAGCAACGCCATCAGCAGGCTGGAAAACAGAATGCCGATGGGATTGAGTCGTCCGAGAAACGCCACGGTGATCGCGGCATAGCCGTAACCGGGCGAGACTTGCGGTACCAATTGGCCGATCGGCCCGGTGACCTCGCACACCCCGGCCAGCCCCGCCAATCCTCCGCTGATCAACAGCGCCAGCCAGATCAGCCGTTTCTCGCGAAAGCCGACGAACCCCGCTGCGCGCTTGTCCAGCCCGAGGACTTTGATCTGGAAACCGATAAAGCTTTTCTGCAGCAACACCCACACAGCGACCAACGCGAGCAAGGCGAAATACACGCCGACGTGAACCCGACCATCCTCCATCAGCAGCGGCAAACGGCTGGCATCGCCGAACATTGCGGACTCGGGAAAGTTGAACCCGGCCGGATCCTTCAACGGTCCATGCACACAAAACAACAGCAGGTTCAGGGCGATGTAATTGAGCATGATGCTGGTGAGGATTTCATTGGCATTGAAACGCGTGCGCAACCACGCTGTCAGTCCGGCCCATGCGGCACCGGCCAGGGTGCCGACGAGCAGGATCAGCACCAGCGCCCAGCGGCTTTGCATGCCGATGATATTCACCGCCAGCGCACTGCCGGCCAGCGCGCCAAGCAGCAACTGACCTTCGGCGCCGATGTTCCAGATCCGCGCCTGGTACGCCACCGCCAGCCCCAACGCGCAGAGCAAAATCGGCAGCGCTTTGACCAGCAACTCGGAGACGCCATACAGGTCGCTGATCGGCGCGATCAGCAAGGTGTGCAGCGTCAGTAATGGATCATGCCCCAGCGCGATAAACAGCAGCGAGCCACAGCCCAACGTCAGGACAGCCGCCAGCAACGGCGAGCACCACAGCATCAGGCGCGATTGCTGGCCACGGGGTTCGAGAGAAAGCAGCATGTGAATCTCCGTTAAACCGTTGCGGGTGCGAGTGATTGAGGGGCGTCGAACTGGCCGGCCATCCAGCCGCCGACATCGATCAGGCGCGTGTCGACCGTGGCCTTGAGCGGCGACAATCGACCGCTGCACAACGCGCCGAGGCGGTCGCTGATCTGGAACAGTTCGTCGAGGTCTTCGCCGATCACCAGGATCGCCGCGCCAGCGTCGCGCAAGGCAATCAGCGCCCGGTGAATGGTCGCGGCGGCGCCGACGTCCACGCCCCAGGTCGGGTGCGCGGCCACCAGCAGTTTCGGTTGCTGCAGGATTTCCCGGCCGAGGATGAATTTCTGCAAGTTGCCGCCAGACAGGCTGCGGGCCGGTGTCTGGCTATCGGGTGTCTTGACCCCGAAGCGGCGGATGATTTCTTCGGCCAGCGCTTCGACCTTGCCACGCTGGATCAGGCCGTTGCTGACCAGCCCCTGTTGAAACGCAGTCAGCAGAGCGTTGTCCGCCAGGCTCAGGTCCGGCACCGCGCCATGGCCCAGACGTTCAGCGGGGACGTAGGCCTGGCCCAGTTTGCGCCGCGCATCCGGCCGCAAGTGCGCCACCGGTTGCCCGCCGAAACTGATCGTTGCGCCGTCGTTGC
Organism: Pseudomonas sp. FW305-20; assembly: GCF_058788075.1. Taxonomy (NCBI): domain Bacteria; kingdom Pseudomonadati; phylum Pseudomonadota; class Gammaproteobacteria; order Pseudomonadales; family Pseudomonadaceae; genus Pseudomonas; species Pseudomonas sp. FW305-20. Next base: position 10,776 of record NZ_JBYTAJ010000060.1, read on the forward strand.
GACTGAGCGGTTCTTCGCCGCTGAGCAGGGCAAGCAACTCATCCTGACCGTTGCCCGCGACCCCGGCGATGCCGACGATCTCGCCACTGCGTACTTCAAGCTCGATGTCCTTCAGCGAACAGCCGAAGGGATCGGGGTTGTGCCAGGACAGTCCCGTCACATTCAGGAATGCATTAGCGCCAGTGACTTTCGGATAGTCCGTAATCAGCGCAGCGGCTTCGCCGACCATCAACTGCGCCAGCTGCCGATCCGAACACTCGGCCGGCACGCAATGCCCGGCCACCCGACCGCCGCGCAACACCGTGGCGCTGTGGCACAACGCGCGAACTTCACCGAGTTTGTGGCTGATAAACAGAATGCTGCAGCCTTCGCCGGAGAGTCGGCGCAAGGTGACGAACAAATCGTCGGCTTCCTGCGGAGTCAGCACCGAAGTTGGCTCATCGAGAATCAGCAGGCGGATGTCCTGCATCAGGCAACGAATGATTTCCACCCGCTGGCGTTCGCCGATCGACAGGCTGTGGACAAGTCGCCCCGGCTCCAGCGCCATGCCGTAGCGCCGGGAGACTTCACGAATCCTTGGCTCAAGCTGTTTCGGTGTACCCGCCGCCGCGCCCATCGCCAAAGCAATGTTCTGCGCCACGCTCAAAGTCTCGAACAGCGAGAAATGCTGGAACACCATGCCGATTCCCAGCCCCCGAGCCTGAGCCGGGTTGCGCAGGGTCAGGCGTTGTCCTTGCCAGATCATCTCGCCCGAGTCCGCGTGGGTGACGCCGTAGATGATCTTCATCAACGTACTTTTACCCGCGCCGTTTTCGCCGAGCAGGGCGTGGATTTCACCGGGTGCAATGCTCAGGTCGATGGCATCGTTGGCCAGGCAACCGGGGTAGCGCTTGCTGATGTTGCGCAGTTGCAGGCGAGGTGTTGGATCGGAGATCGGCACGGGGTTGGGCATGACAGGCTCGGGTCGATAGAAGTGATGTCTGTGGATAAAGCAATTTCCTGGCCATTGAGTCAGGAAAAATCAAATGCGCTACAGATAAAGGCTTTGAGGACGACACCCCGCCCTATGTCGATCCCGCACCAGGCACCACTTGAGGGCAACGCCGTTGATCAGGCTCCGGTTTTGCACAAGGCGTTTGGTCAAAAAACAAGCAACCGGCGCCAAGCCATGCCGGACATGGGGCGGCGACAGCCATGAACGGGTTATCCACAGATTGCTCCACAGTATTTGTGCGCAAGCCCGAAGCTCGGGCATAAGCACCGTGTGGCTTTCTTCTAAAGGTGATAAACCGCGTTAACTGATTGTTTTTACGTGGATTTATCATTTTCGATGGCGGATTGGACGAAAAGTGAGCAAAGCCCGCAAAGCCGCATGACAGAAGGGTTACAGCCGAGTGTGCTCAGGTTATCCACAGCCGGGTGCACAGTAGATGTGGGCAAATGCACCGGTTCGACGAAAGGGCGGTGAACGTTGTTGGTGCGATTAGTGCTGCAACAAAATGCGTCCGCGGCTCAAATCTGCCAGCTGCGTTTGCAGGGTATCGATCTGGCTTTCGCCGATCGCCAATTGCAGCTCTACACCGTTGGCCGTGAACGTTTCTTCCACGACCAAACCACCCAGTTCCGCCACCCGAAGCTTCACCAGCGGTAACTCTGCAAAAGCACAGGCACAACTCACCGGCACCCGACTGATCAGCTCAACCTTCGCCGCCGCTTGCAGGCATTTGTTGGCGCCGCCGCCATACGCCCGGGCGAGGCCACCGGTGCCGAGTTGAATGCCGCCATACCAACGAATCACCAGCACCGCGACCTGATCGCAATCCTGCGCGTCGATCGCCGCCAGAATCGGTCGGCCGGCAGTGCCGCCTGGCTCGCCATCGTCAGTGCTGCGGTACTGGTCGCCAAGCTTCCAGGCCCAGCAATTGTGCGAGGCATTCAAATCGCTGTGCTGTTCGATGAACACCAGGGCTTCAGCAGGGCTGCTGATTGGCGCGGCGAAAGTGACGAAGCGGCTTTTGCGAATCTCTTCGCGGTACTCGCAAAAACCGCTGAGGGTAAAAGGCATAAGTGTCTTAGATCGTTGGCGTCAGGCCGCAGCCTTTGAGAATGATGCGGATCAGGTTGTTGCCCGCGTCTTCCATGTCTTGCTTGGTCAACTTGGTGCGACCGGTGACACGGCAGATCTGCGTGGCGAAATCGGCGTAATGCTGAGTGCTGCCCCACAACAGGAAGATCAGGTTAACCGGGTCGACCGGGTCCATTTTTCCGGCGTCGATCCACGCCTGGAACACGCCCGCCCGACCCTGGAACCACGCGCGATAGTCTTGATTGAAATATTCGGTCAGGCATTCGCCGCCGCTGATCACCTCCATCGCGAAGATCCGCGAGGCTTGTGGCTGACGACGGGAGAATTCCATCTTGGCGCGGATGTAGCGAGTCAGCGCTTCGGCCGGATCATCCTCGGCGGTCAGGGTGTTGAACGTGCTGTCCCACAACTGGAGGATGTTGCTCAACACCGCCACGTACAAACCGAGTTTGTTGGTGAAGTAGTAATGCAGATTCGCCTTGGGCAACCCGGCATTCAGGGCGATGGTGTTCATGCTGGTGCCTTTGAACCCGTGACGGGCGAACTCGTCTTCGGCGGCTTTGATGATGGTCTCTTCGTTCTTCTGACGAATCCGGCTGGCAGGTTTGCCGCCGTGAGCGGGGACTTCAAAGGTCATAGGCACTTCCGAACAAGTGAGTGGGTGCAACCAGTGCGTTGATAGCGCACCCACCGGCATCAGACAAGTCCTGACGCAATAAAACTGTGGGAGCGAGCCTGCTCGCGAAGGCGGCGGGTCAGCTGTAGAAGTATCGACTGATATGCCCTCTTCGCGAGCAGGCTCGCTCCCACATGTTTCAACGCGTCGCGGCCAGGCTTTCGAGGAAGCTTTCCAGCACCAAATGCGGACGACGCCCCTTGCGCGTGACCGATGCGAGGCTCAGGTCATAAAAACGCACCTTTGGTTTCAGCGCACGCAATCGGCCTTGCTGCACCCAGAGGCTGGCGTAGTGGTCCGGCAGGTAACCGATGAAGTGTCCGGTCAGGATCAGGAACGCCATGCCTTCCCGGTCCGAGGCGCTGGCGGTGCAATTGAGCGCCTGGTAGTGGGCCTGGATTTCCGCGGGCAAACGGAAGGTCGGCGCGATGGCGTCCTGGCTATTGAGGCGCTCGTCATCCAGTTGTTTATCGTCGACATAAAACAACGGATGACCGACCGCGCAATACAGCAGCGAGCGTTCGCTATAGAGCGGCTGATATTCCAGCCCCGACAGCGCGCTGGCCTGCGGCACCACGCCGACATGCAAACGACCGTCGAGCACGCCTTGTTCGACTTCATTGGGCGCGATCATGCGGATCTGAATCTGCACGTCCGGCCCGCGCTCCTTCAATTGCGCCAAGGCGTGGGTGATGCGCATGTGGGGCAGGGTGACCAGGTTGTCGGTCAGGCCGATGGTCAATTCGCCGCGCAAATGTAGGTGCAGTCCATTGACCTCAGTGCGGAAACTTTCCAACGCACTTAAGAGCTGCAACGCCGAGTGATAGACCTCGCGTCCTTCTTCGGTCAGGGAAAAGCCGGCTCGGCCGCGTTGGCACAAGCGCAAACCGAGGCGCTGTTCCAGATCACTCATTTGCTGGCTGATGGCCGAGCGGCCGATCCCCAGCACCGACTCCGCTGCCGAGAAGCCGCCGCACTCCACCACGCTGCGAAAGATCCGCAGCAGGCGGATATCAAAGTCACTGACTTGCGCCAGCGGATCGGGGCGACGGCTGCTCATGCTCAAAATACTCAAAGTTTAGTGGCGGGCTGACTGAACGTTAGAAGAGTTGGATTTCACCGACTTTATCCCCGTGGCAATTTAGCTGCAAGAACGCTTTTGATCTCTATGCCGCTTATTGCCCTGCGAGGTTTTGCCCAATGAACTTGCCTGAAAACAACCCGACTTCCCTGGCCAGCCAGCTCAAGCTCGATGCTCACTGGATGCCCTACACCGCCAACCGTAATTTCCAGCGCGATCCGCGACTGATCGTGGCGGCTGAAGGCAGTTGGCTGATTGATGACAAGGGGCGCAAGGTTTACGACTCGCTTTCCGGTTTGTGGACCTGCGGCGCCGGGCATACCCGCAAGGAAATTCAGGAAGCGGTCGCCAAGCAATTGGGCACCCTCGATTATTCGCCAGGCTTCCAGTACGGCCATCCGCTGTCGTTCCAGCTGGCTGAGAAAATCACCGACCTGACCCCGGGCAATCTCAATCATGTGTTCTTCACTGACTCGGGTTCCGAGTGCGCTGATACCGCAGTGAAGATGGTCCGCGCTTACTGGCGTCTGAAAGGCCAGGCCACCAAGACCAAAATGATCGGTCGTGCCCGTGGTTACCACGGTGTGAACATCGCCGGCACCAGCCTCGGCGGCGTGAACGGCAACCGCAAAATGTTCGGTCAGGCGATGATGGACGTCGATCACCTGCCGCACACCTTGCTGGCAAGCAACGCTTATTCCCGTGGCATGCCGGAGCAGGGCGGTATTGCACTGGCCGACGAACTGCTGAAGTTGATCGAGCTGCATGATGCTTCGAACATCGCCGCCGTATTCGTCGAGCCAATGGCCGGTTCAGCTGGCGTGCTGGTTCCGCCGCAGGGTTACCTCAAGCGTCTGCGTGAGATCTGCGATCAGCACAACATCCTGCTGGTGTTCGACGAAGTGATCACCGGTTTCGGCCGTACCGGTTCGATGTTCGGCGCCGACAGCTTCGGCGTGACCCCGGACCTGATGTGCATCGCCAAGCAAGTTACCAACGGCGCGATTCCGATGGGCGCAGTGATTGCCAGCTCCGAGATCTACCAGACCTTCATGAACCAGGCGACGCCGGAGTACGCGGTGGAATTTCCGCACGGCTACACCTATTCCGCGCACCCGGTGGCGTGCGCCGCTGGCCTGGCAGCACTCGACCTGCTGCAAAAGGAAAACCTGGTGCAGAGCGTGGCCGAAGTCGCGCCGCATTTCGAAAATGCGCTGCACGGTCTGAAGGGCTCGAAAAACATCATCGATATTCGTAACTACGGCCTGGCCGGTGCGATCCAGATCGCACCTCGTGACGGCGACGCCATCGTGCGTCCGTTCGAAGCCGGCATGGCGTTGTGGAAAGCCGGGTTCTACGTGCGCTTCGGCGGCGACACCCTGCAGTTCGGCCCAACCTTTAACAGCAAGCCGCAAGACCTTGATCGTCTGTTCGACGCGGTCGGCGAAGTGCTGAACAAGATCGACTGATTTTTCCCTTCTATATAGAGGCGCCCGGTGATGGGCGCCTGTGGACAACTTTTCTGGAGCCCCGCATGAGCCTTATCCCGCATTTGATCAATGGCGAACTGGTGACCGAAGACGGTCGCACAGCTGACGTGTTCAACCCGTCCACCGGCAAGGCAATCCACAAGCTGCCATTGGCCAGTCGCGAAACCATTCAAAAAGCCATCGACTCGGCCAAGGCTGCATTCCCTGCATGGCGTAACACTCCGCCGGCCAAGCGTGCGCAGGTGATGTTCCGCTTCAAGCAATTGTTGGAGCAGAACGAGGCGCGTATCGCTCAGTTAATCAGCGAAGAGCACGGCAAGACATTGGAAGATGCTGCCGGTGAACTGAAACGCGGAATCGAGAACGTCGAGTTCGCTTGCGCCGCGCCGGAAATTCTCAAAGGCGAATACAGTCGTAACGTCGGCCCGAATATTGATGCCTGGTCGGACTTCCAGCCGCTGGGCGTGGTGGCTGGTATTACGCCGTTCAACTTCCCTGCCATGGTGCCGTTGTGGATGTATCCACTGGCGATCGTCTGCGGCAACTGCTTCATTCTCAAGCCTTCCGAGCGTGACCCAAGTTCGACGTTGTTGATTGCTCAACTGTTGATCGAGGCCGGTCTGCCTAAAGGTGTGCTGAGTGTGGTGCACGGCGACAAGGCTGCGGTGGACGCGCTGATCGAAGCGCCGGAAGTCAAAGCGTTGAGCTTCGTTGGTTCGACGCCGATTGCCGAATACATCTACGCCGAAGGCACCAAGCGCGGCAAACGTGTTCAGGCACTGGGTGGAGCGAAGAACCACGCGGTGTTGATGCCGGATGCGGATCTGGATAACGCGGTCAGCGCATTGATGGGCGCGGCGTATGGTTCTTGTGGTGAACGTTGCATGGCGATCTCGGTGGCTGTGTGCGTCGGTGACCAGGTGGCGGATGCGCTGGTGGCCAAGTTGGTACCGCAAATCAAGGCGCTGAAAATCGGTGCCGGTACTTCCTGCGGTCTGGACATGGGGCCGCTGGTTTCCGGTCAGGCTCGCGACAAAGTCAGTGGCTATATAGAAGACGGTGTTTCGGCGGGTGCTTCCTTGGTGGTCGATGGTCGTGGCCTGAGCGTGGCGGGTCATGAGGAAGGTTTCTTCCTGGGTGGCTGCCTGTTCGATAACGTCACACCAGAAATGCGCATCTATAAAGAAGAGATCTTCGGGCCGGTGCTGTGTGTTGTCCGGGTTAACAGCCTGGAAGAGGCGATGCAGCTGATCAACGATCACGAGTATGGCAACGGCACCTGCATCTTTACCCGTGATGGGGAAGCGGCACGGTTGTTCTGCGACGAAATCGAAGTCGGTATGGTCGGCGTTAACGTACCGCTGCCGGTACCGGTGGCTTATCACAGCTTTGGCGGCTGGAAGCGCTCGCTGTTCGGCGACTTGCATGCGTATGGTCCGGATGGCGTGCGTTTCTACACCCGTCGCAAGGCCATTACCCAGCGCTGGCCACAACGAGCGAGCCATGAAGCTTCGCAGTTCGCATTTCCTAGCTTGTAAGTAGAAGGGAAGAAGGCCGGCCCCTTGGGGGCGG
>NZ_JBYTAJ010000061.1:0-17114 GCF_058788075.1 Pseudomonas sp. FW305-20
CATTGGTTCTGTGTCGATCACATAACCCCTGTGGGAGCGAGCCTGCTCGCGATGAGGGCCTCAAGAACAACACATCCAAAAAACATATCGTTATTCGCTAACGGTATTTAAATTTCAGTTCTTATATCTATAAAGTCATTCTCCTGCGTACCTGCCGACCAATCGGCGCGCCGCACGACACGAACCAACACGGGACCTCCGTGAGTTTCTTGATCGACGCGCGCGCCCTTGAGCGTGCCGTGCGTGGGAGTGATTTATGTCTGCAGCAACGGCTTTCCCAAGCGCCGCGAACATCGCGCCGCAAACCTTCGACATCCGCCCGTTCAGTGGCGCCGTCGGTGCCGAAATCATCGGCCTCGACCTGTCCCGGCCGATCAATGATCAGGACTTCGCCCGCATCCACCGCGCGCACCTGGATCATCACGTCGTGGTGTTCCGCGACCAGCGCATTAACTCCGAGCAACACATTGCCTTCAGCCGCCGTTTCGGTGTGTTGCAGATCCACGTGCTCAAGCAATTCCTGCTGGCCGGGCACCCGGAAATCCTCATCGTTTCCAACATCATCGAGAACGGCCAATCCATCGGCCTCGGTGACGCCGGCAAGTTCTGGCATTCCGACCTGTCCTATAAAGAACTGCCAAGCCTGGGTTCGATGCTGCACGCCCAGGAGCTGCCGTCCGAGGGCGGCGACACGCTGTTCGCCGACATGCACAAAGCCTGGGACAACCTGCCCGAAGCGCTGCGCAAAGCCGTCGAAGGTCGCTCGGCCGCGCACTCCTACACCGCGCGCTACAGCGAGACAAAATTCGAAGGCAACTGGCGCCCGACGCTGACGCCCGAGCAACTGGCTCAGGTGGCTGAAGTGGTCCACCCGATTGTTCGCACTCACCCGGAAAACGGTCGCAAGGCGTTGTTCGTCAGCGAGGGTTTCACCACGCGCATCGTTGGTTTGCCGGAAGACGAGAGCAAGCAATTGCTCGACGAGCTCTACGCCCACAGCGTGCTGCCGCAAAACATCTACCGCCATCAATGGCAGGCCCACGACCTGGTGTTCTGGGACAACCGTTCGCTGATTCATCTCGCCGCCGGATGCCCAAGCTACCTGCGCCGCAAGTTGTATCGCACCACCATCCAGGGCGACGCGCCTTTCTGATTTGTCGGAGAAACTCTCATGTCCAAACGTCTTCCATTTGCACCGTTGGCTGCGGCCATCGGCCTGGGTTTCAGCCTGATCACCGGCAGCCTGGTGGCGCCGACCGTGGCCCATGCTGAAGGTGAAATCCGCATCGCCGAGCAGTTCGGCATTGTTTATCTGTTGCTCAATGTGGTGCGCGACCAGAACCTGATCGAGAAGTACGGGAAGCAGGAAGGCATCGACATCAAGGTCGACTGGACCCAACTCTCCGGCGGTGCGGCGGTCAACGATGCGTTGCTCTCCGGTTCCATTGATATCGCCGGTGCGGGCGTCGGTCCGCTGCTGACCATCTGGGACCGCACCCACGGCAAGCAAAACGTCAAAGCCGTCGCCTCCCTCGGCAACTTCCCGTACTACCTGGTGAGCAACAACCCCAAGGTCAAAACCATCGCCGACTTCACCGAGAAGGACCGCATCGCGGTGCCGGCGGTCGGCGTGTCGGTGCAGTCGCGCATCCTGCAATACGCGGCTGCCAAACAGTGGGGCGACAAGGAATTCAACCGCCTCGACAAGTACACCATCGCCGTTCCGCACCCCGACGCCACGGCGGCGCTGATTGCCGGCGGCACCGAGTTGACCGGGCACTTTTCCAACCCGCCGTTCCAGGATCAGGAACTGGCCAACCCTAACGTCCACGTTGTGCTCAATTCCAATGACGTGCTCGGTCCGAACTCGCCGACGGTGTTGTTCGCTACCGAGAAATTCCGCGACGAGAACCCGAAAACCTATAAGGCGTTCGTCCAGGCACTGACCGAGGCGGCCGAGTTCGCCCAGAACGATAAAGGCGCGGCGGCGGACACGTACATCCGCGTCACCAAGGCGAAAATCGACCGCGCTGCGCTGCTGAAAATCATCGATAACCCGCAGTTCGAATTCAGCGTCACGCCGAAAAATACTTACCCGCTGGCCGAATTCCTTTATCGCGTTGGCGCGATCAAAAACAAACCGGATTCGTGGAAGGACTACTTCTTCCAGGACGCCAAACCGCTGCAAGGGAGCTGACCGAGATGAACGCCCCTTTGCAAGGCCACACGGTCAGCAAACCGATCGCGCCAGCCCAAGCGCTGCTGTCGGTCGACAACGTCAGCCTCGAATACCGCACGCCTCAGCGGGTGGTTCGTGCGACCCATCAGGTCAGCTTTGAAATCGATCCGGCGGACCGCTTTGTGCTGCTCGGTCCGTCCGGTTGCGGCAAATCAACGTTGCTCAAGGCAGTCGCCGGGTTCATCCAGCCGTGTGAAGGCGAGATTCGTCTTCAGGGGCAAACCGTTCATGCCCCGGGGCCGGACCGGATCGTGGTGTTCCAGGAGTTCGATCAACTGCCGCCGTGGAAAACCGTCAAACAGAACGTGATGTTTCCGCTGCTTGCCTCGAAAACCCTCAAGCGCAAAGAGGCCGAGGAGCGGGCGCTGCACTATCTGGACAAGGTCGGTCTGGCGGCGTTTGCCGATGCCTATCCGCATACCTTGTCCGGCGGCATGAAAGCGCGGGTGGCGATTGCTCGTGCACTGGCCATGCAGCCGAAAATCCTCTTGATGGACGAACCCTTTGCCGCCCTCGATGCACTGACCCGCCGCAAGATGCAGGAAGAATTGCTGCTGCTCTGGGAAGAAGTGCGCTTCACGCTGCTGTTCGTCACGCACTCCATCGAAGAAGCGTTGGTGGTGGGCAATCGAATCCTGCTGCTGTCGCCGCATCCGGGGCGGGTGCGGGCGGAAGTCCACAGCCATCAATACGACTTGCACAGCCTTGGCGGCGTGGCCTTTCAGGAGTCGGCGCGACGTATTCATCGGTTGTTGTTCGATGAAGGTCAGTCCCCGCAAACCGAGCGTGAGCTGGATTTCTCCGACATCCGCATCGCTTATTGAGCCATTGAGAGGAGTGCCCGATGAGCCTTTTATCATCCCCGCGTGAAGAATTTGAAACGGTGTTGCAGCCGCTGACGAGCGTGCCGCTGGAGCGTGAATTACCGCATGGTCAGCGCCTGTGGCAACAAGGCTGGTTACGCAAAAGCCTGATCCTGATTTTGCTCGCGGTCCTGTGGGAGGTGGTTGCCCGCGTTCAGGACAACGACCTGCTGCTGCCAAGTTTTCTGCAAACCGCGAGCGCGCTGTACGACGGTTTGCTCAGCGGCGAGTTGCTGGGCAAGGTGTGGATTTCGCTGGTGGTGTTGCTCAAGGGTTACCTGATCGGCATTGTCCTGGCATTTGCCCTGACTACCCTGGCGGTGTCGACGCAGTTCGGCCGCGACCTGTTGAGTACGTTGACCTCGATGTTCAACCCGCTGCCGGCGATTGCTCTGTTGCCGCTGGCGTTGCTGTGGTTCGGCCTGGGGCAGAACAGTCTGATTTTCGTGTTGGTGCATTCGGTGCTCTGGGCGCTGGCGTTGAACACTTATGCCGGGTTCCTCGGTGTCTCGGAAACCCTGCGCATGGCCGGACGCAATTACGGCCTCAAAGGCATGCGTTTCGTGCTGTTCATCCTGATCCCGGCAGCGTTGCCATCGATTCTCGCCGGGCTGAAGATCGGCTGGGCCTTCGCCTGGCGTACGCTGATCGCCGCTGAATTGGTGTTCGGCGCCACCAGCGGCAAGGGCGGCTTGGGCTGGTACATCTTCCAGAACCGTAATGAGCTGTACACCGACAAGGTGTTTGCCGGGTTGGCGGTGGTGATCCTGATCGGCTTGTTGGTGGAAAATCTGGTGTTCAGCACTCTGGAACGGGTGACGGTGAAGCGGTGGGGGATGCAGCGGTAAGATTTGTGGTGACAGGTCTGACGCCATCGCGAGCAGGCTCACTCCCACAGTGATCTTCAGTGGATGCAGACCCTGTATTCGACACATAACCCTGTGGGAGTGAGCCTGCTCGCGATGGGGCCAGGCCAGCTAACACATCAGCCGGGGGATGTTTGCTAGCATTGCGTCTGGATCAATCCAGATCAGCCATGAGTGCTCAGCATGCAACTCCCGGACATGAATTTGTTGGTCGCCCTCGACGCCTTGCTCGACGAGGGCAGTGTGGTAGGCGCCGCGCGGCGGATGAACCTCAGCCCGGCGGCGATGAGCCGGACGCTGACGCGGATTCGCGAGGCCATCGGCGATCCGATCCTGGTGCGCGCCGGGCGTGGCCTGGTGCCAACGCCCAAGGCGCTGGCGTTGCGCGAGCAGGTGCGTGACGTGGTGGAGCAGGCCGCGCTGTTGTTTCGCTCGGCCGATGCGGTGGAGCTGGGCACGTTGCGCCGTCGGTTCAACATTCGCGCCAACGACTTTTTCGTCGGCGTTTACGGTGGAAAACTCTTCGACACCCTGGATCGCCAGGCGCCGCACTGCGAGCTGCGTTTTGTGCCGGAAGGCGATGGCGATGACGAAGCGTTGCGCGAAGGGCGGATCGACCTGAGCATCAGCAATACCCGACCGCTGACTCCGGAAGTGAAGATTCAGAACCTGTTCTCTACTCATTTCGTCGGCCTGGTTCGCGAAGACCACCCGCTGTTCGATGAGGAGATCACCGCCGAGCGTTACGCCGGGTTTTCCCATATCAGCATGTCCCGTCGCGGCATCGCCCGAGGCCCGATCGATACCGCGCTCAATGCCTTGGGGCTGGAACGGCGGGTGGCGGTGATTGCGCCGAGTTTCCATGCGGCGATGTTTGCCTTGCCTGATTCCGATTTGATTCTGCCGGTGCCCAAGGAGGCATTGCTGAGCGTCCAGCGCCTGGGCCTGAAGCTGCGCTCGTTTACCCTGCCGATTCCCTTGCCCACCCTAATGCTGACCCAAGCCTGGCACCCGCGTTTCGACAAGGATCCGGCCCATCGCTGGCTGCGCGAAACCCTGAAAGCCTGTTGCGACGAAACGTGGCTGGCGGCACAACCCATTTGAAATTGAACGCTGTCCCCCTGTGGGAGTGAGCCTGCTCGCGATAGCGTTGGATCAGTCAGCATAAATGTTGAATGTTATGGCCCTGTCGCGAGCAGGCTCGCTCCCACAGGGGATTTGTATTGCTGCATGGGGCGCACTTATAAACTGCCAATAAGTCAATTTTCGTAAGGTCTCGCGCTTCTTAAAATGCTTCGGTATTCAAACCCCGGAGCTTGCAGTCATGACTTCCCTCACGGTCACGGCACCTCTCGCCGCGGCCAGCCCGGCTGCCGTCACGCCACCGGTTTTTGGTCCGCGGATCATCATCGGCCTGGTGGGCGTGTTGTTGGCGGTGCTGGTGTCGGGCCTGAACGAGATGGTGACCAAGGTTGCCCTCGCCGACATCCGCGGCGCATTGGCCATCGGCTACGACGAAGGCACCTGGCTGGTCGCCAGTTACACCGCGACCTCGGTGGCCGCCATGGCCTTCGCACCTTGGTGCTCGGTGACGTTTTCGCTGCGGCGGTTCACCCTCTGCGCCATCAGCGCATTCACCCTGTTGGGCGTGTTGTGCCCGTTCGCTCCGAACTATGAAAGCCTGCTGGTCATGCGCACCTTGCAAGGCCTGGCAGGCGGTGCATTGCCGCCGATGCTGATGACCGTCGCCCTGCGCTTCTTGCCGGCCAACGTGAAGCTCTACGGCCTGGCCGGTTACGCCCTGACCGCGACGTTCGGCCCGGGGCTTGGCACTCCGCTGGCCGGGTTGTGGACCGAACACGTCGGATGGCAATGGACCTTCTGGCAAATCATCGCACCGTGCCTGATCGCCATGGTCGCGGTGGCGTATGGCTTGCCCCAGGACCCGTTGCGCCTGGAGCGCTTCAAACAATTCAACTGGCGCGGCGTGCTGCTGGGTTTTCCGGCGATCTGCATGCTGGTGATCGGTATTTTGCAAGGCAATCGGCTGGACTGGTTCGAGTCGAGCCTGATCTGCGGATTGCTCGGCGGTGGGTTGCTGCTGTTAGTGCTGTTCCTGATCAACGAATGGTCGCAACCAATGCCGTTTTTCAAGCTGCAGATGCTCGGCATCCGCAACCTGTCGTTCGCCTTGCTGACCTTGGCCGGGGTGTTGGTGGTGCTGCTGGCGGTGATCATCATTCCGTCCAGTTACCTGGCGCAAGTACAGGGTTATCGCCCGGTTCAGACCGCACCCATCATGTTGCTGGCAGCGCTGCCGCAGTTGATCGCGCTGCCGTTGGTGGCGGCACTGTGCAACCTGCGCTGGGTCGATTGCCGCTGGGTGCTGGGGATCGGCCTGAGCATGCTGGCGCTGTCCTGCATCGGTGGGTCGCAGTTGACGTCGGTGTGGATACGCGACGACTTCTATGCGCTGCAACTGCTGCAAATCTTCGGTCAGCCGATGGCGGTGCTGCCGCTGTTGATGCTCTCCACCGGCAGCATCAGCCCGATGGAAGGCCCGTTCGCTTCGGCCTGGTTCAACACCGTAAAAGGCCTGGCGGCGGTGATCGCCACCGGCGTGCTGGAGGCATTGACCACCTCAAGGCTGCATTGGCACTCGATGATGCTGGTGGACAGCCTCGGCAACTCACCCCTGGTCGACAGCGACAGCGAGGGCCTTGCCCATCGGCTGCATGAGCAGGCCGTGGTGCTGACGGCCTCGGATCTTTATCTGTGCATGGCCGGCGTCGCACTGGCGCTGATCCTGCTGATTTTCTGGCTGCCGACGCGGATCTATCCGCCGCGCGCGCCGACTTGAATGCTTCACTGAAACAGAAGGTTTTCATGACGACTCAATCAAAGCAAAAAGTGGCCGTTGGCATCGCCGCGGTAATGGTGCTCGGGGTGCTGGTGTATTGGCTGGCGCCCGGCCTGTTCGGCAAGCGCACGCAACAGAACACCAATGACGCCTTTGTCTCGGCGGACTTCACGCTGGTGGTGCCGCGCGTGGCCGGGTTCATCAAGGAAGTGCTGGTGGAGGACAACCAGCAGGTCAAGGCCGGGCAGCTGCTGGCGTTGATTGATGACCGGGATTTGCGTGCCGCCGCTCAAGCGGCAGACGCCGAAACCCTGGTGGCCAGGGCGCAACTGCAAAATGCCCGTGCGACCCTTGAACGCCAGGCTTCGGTGATCGCCCAGGCCCAGGCCTCCGTTGTGTCGGCCAAGGCAGAAATGGCCTTCGCCGAGCATGAATTGAACCGCTACAACCATCTCGCCGGGGTGGGCGCCGGTACGGTGCAGAACGCCCAACAAGCGCGGACCCGCATCGATCAGGCCACCGCGCGGCTGGCTAACGTGACGGCGGTGCTGGCGGCGGAACGCAAACAGGTGGAGATCCTCACCGCCCAGCGTGACGCGGCGGAAGGTGGGCTGAAACGGGCGCAAGCGGCGCTGGAAATGGCCAGCTACGAGCTGTCCTACACACGCATCGTTGCACCTCAGGACGGTATGGTCGGCGAGCGCGCCGTTCGGGTCGGCGCCTATGTCACGCCGGGGAGCAAAATCCTCGCGGTGGTGCCGCTTGCGCAGGCCTATGTGGTCGCCAATTTTCAGGAGACCCAACTGACCGACGTGCAGCCGGGGCAGGACGTGCAAGTGCGTGTCGACAGCCTCGGCGGCCAGGCCCTGAGCGGTCGCGTCGAGAGCATCGCACCGGCCACGGGTGTGACGTTCGCCTCGGTCAAGCCGGACAACGCCACCGGCAATTTCACCAAGGTGGTGCAGCGGATTCCGGTGAAAATCGTCCTTGATCCGGGTCAGCCATTGGCGGAGCGGTTGCGGGTCGGGATGTCGGTGGAGGCGAGGATTGATACTGCCAGTGCCGATAAGCGTGAGGTTGTTCAACGGTGATTATTTTCGGTAGACATCCATCCCTGTGGCGAGGGGGCTTGCCCCCGTTGGGCCGCGAAGCGGCCCCAAAAGCTGCGAGCGCTTCGCACTCGAACGGGGGCAAGCCCCCTCGCCACAAGAGCCGCTTTCCTTCAGTAGCTATTGTGTTGAGTCTGTTTTCACTGAACGCCTGCACCGTCGGCCCGGACTTTCAAAAGCCTCAACCCCAGCAAATCACCGAGTGGTCGAAACCGTCAAAGTCCGCCCCCAGCCAAGCCATCGCCGACACCATGGACGAACGCTGGTGGGACGTCTTCCACGATCCAAAACTCTCGGCCCTGACCCAACGTGCCCTGACCGACAACCTCGACCTGAAACTCGCCAGCAGCCGCTTGCAGCAAAGCCGCGCTGTGCGTCAGGTGATTACCGCCAACCGTTACCCGAACACCGCCGCCACTGGCAGCTACGGGCGTAAACGCAACAGCGGCGAAGGCTTGAGCGATCCGTCGGGACACAACGGCGACTCGGCGTATAACTTGTGGGATGGAGGTTTCTCCGCGTCCTGGGAACTGGATTTCTGGGGTCGTGTGCGCCGCGAAACCGAAGCGGCTGACGCGACCCTGGAAGTCGCAGAAAACGACCGGCGCGGCGTGCTGTTGTCGGTGCTCGCAGAAACCGTCCAGGACTACATTCAGCTGCGTGGTGTGCAAAGTACCCGCGCCGTCACTGAGGAGAACCTCGACGTCGCCCGCCACAGCCTGAAACTCTCGCAGCTACGCCTGGCCGATGGTGTCGCCACCGACCTGGATGTCGCCGAAGCCGCCGCCCAGGTAGCGGCCATCGAATCGCGCCTGCCCGCGCTGGAACAGCGCCAGTCGCAACTGATCAACGCCTTGAGCCTGTTGATGGGCGAGCCGCCGCAAGCGCTGTCTGCCGAGTTATCCACAGACGCCCCGGTGCCGCAAACCCCGCGTCAGGTCGCTATCGGTCTGCCGTCGCAACTGGCCGAGCGCCGCCCGGACATCCGCCAGGCCGAAGCCCGCCTGCATGCAGCGACCGCGAACATCGGTGTGGCCAAGGGTGATTTCTATCCGCGGATCACCCTGTCGGGCAACCTCGGTTCGCAAGCTATGCAACTCAGCGATTTCGGCTCCTGGGGCTCGCGCTCTTTCGGTATCGGCCCGCAATTCAGCTTGCCGTTGTTTGACGGCGGTCGCCTGCGCGGCGTGCTGCACTTGCGCGAAGCCCAACAACAGGAAGCCGCCATCGCCTACCAGCAAACCGTGCTGCGCGCCTGGCATGAAATCGACGATCAACTGACCGCCTACAACGCCAGCCAACTGCGCCGCGACAGCCTTGCCGAAGCCGTGCGCCAGAACCAGATCGCCCTGCGCACCGCGCAACAGCAATATGTGGAAGGGGTGGTGGATTTCGTTAACGTGCTGACGGTGCAAGGCGCGCTGTTGGCGACTCAGGAACAGTTTGTGGAGAGTTCGACCGGGGTCTCGCTGGCGATGGTCGGGTTGTACAAGGCGTTGGGTGGGGGATGGGAGTCGGTGTATCCGTTGGCGGATATTGTTACCAATAATCCGGTTTGATCGCCGGAGTCTTACGGGTAGGTACCTTGTCTGGAAACTGGTGTGACCGCAGCTCTTCTGCCGAGATGACTCTGCGCATCCAGTGGGAATGTTCTTTTAGCGAGCCTGGTGGGGTTCGTTTGAACCCTGTTCTGTAAGGAAGAACGACACCCACTGTCATTTGGGGAAAGTCTTCTCGGATAGCTCTCAGCGCGGGGGCCATGTCTGTATCCCCGGAAACTAAAACCAGTTGTTGGATGCCTTCAGCACCATTGACCTTGGCTTGTCTGGCTGCTGCGCGATACATGCTTATTGCAATATGGACGTCGGTTTCCTTTTCCTCGAGCTTCCATATGGCAGTTGTATCTTGGCGTGAGGCGCCGATCTTCTTGTTGATAAATCGGGGTGCGCGCGCAGGTTCAAGTTGGTGGCGACCATAATGAACGGCAACATTGTGAGCCCTCAGGGCACGGACGTAAGTGTCTTGTGCCTCTTTGGAAACGATGCCGCGAGTAGCCAGCTCTGGTTTAACCGAGGATGTGAAGTAGTCAATTGAGGCTAGCGAGCTCTGAGGATTTTCAATATGGGCGATATGCGCCAGTAACTGCGGCAGATTTAGCCATTTGTAAGGTGTGTCTGCCAGCAACCCGTAGAACACGTTGTAACCATCAACAAAGAATGCAGTGCGCACAAATCCAATCCTCAGAAACGAAAAAACCGGCCGAAGCCGGTTTTTTCACCCCAACTGCCAGAGAACTGAATCTCTGCGTACGGGGTTGAGTAGTGCGCTGATCCTAAATTGAGTGCATTACGCACGTCAACCATCGAGTCATCAAGGCTCCGCTCAACTGGATCTTTTCCAGCTCCGGCGAGCCAGTTTTGTGCAGTTGCCGGGGCGAGGGTCAAGGCGTGAATTGCCTCATCTGTTAATGATTGTTACGACAGAAGGTAAGACGTGATGCAGGGCTAGCAACAGCGCAAAACGTCTATCACTCTCTTCAATTTTGACTGAGCGATGGTTCCCAATTTCGTGTGGGATTTGGTACCCAGCCCTCATGGCGGAAAGATTAATTTCAGCACTCTGAAAATTTTGTCCTTTTTGAAACATTACATTTCTATCCAATGACGCCCATCCGCTTGACGCCCACCCACGCTGTCATAGACTCCGCTCATCCGTCAGGGAGTTACGGTTATGCGGCGTGTTCGTGTGTGGGTTATTGGATTGACCTTGGTAACGTGCGCAGTCCAGGCGCAAACGCCTGCGCCAGATGATCCGCTGCTGGACAGCAGCGCCAGTGCAAATGCCAGCAGCGAAGCCCGTGGTGTGCTGCGTGCCCGGGATCAGGCGGTGCTCGCCAGTGAGTTGTCCGGGCGTATTGTCGAGTTGCCGTTCAGTGAGGGCGAGTCGTTCAAGAAGGGCGACACCCTGGCGCGTTTTGATTGCTCGGCTTATCAGGCCCAGCTCAATGCGGCCCAGGCTGCCAGCCGTGGCGCCGGTGAAGAGCTGTCCCACAACAAGCAGTTGGCGGCGTTGAATTCGGTCGGGCGTTTTGAAGTGGCGCGGGCCGCGGCCAAGGTCAGTGAGACTCAGGCGCAATCCCAGGTTTATCAGGTTCAGGTCAAACGCTGCAGCGTGCTGGCGCCGTTCGATGGCCAGGTTGTCGAGCGCAAGGTCAAGCGTTATGAAAGCGTCGCTGCCGGCACGCCGTTACTGGACGTGGTCGACAACCGTACCCTGGAAATTCATCTGCTGGTGCCGTCGCGCTGGATGTCCCGGCTCAAGCCTGGCCAGACCTTCAGCTTTGTTCCCGATGAAACCGGTCAGCCACTGAATGCCACGGTTAAACGCCTCGGCGCGCGGATTGACGAAGGCAGTCAGACTTTGCTGTTGGTGGCGACGCTTCCCAGCGCCAACGGTTTGCTGGCCGGCATGAGTGGCACCGCACGTTTCGCGGAGCTTAAATGAACGCGCCCGTTGCGGGCGGCGCAGAGCAAGTATTCGCAAGGTTTCTGGATCTTGAACGCCTGACTCGCGCCGCTCGCACGCCTGCGCAATTGGCCTACAGCCTGGTCAATGACGGTCAGGCGCTGTTCGGCTTTCGCCACGCGGCGCTGGTGATTGCCGGCAAGGTGCAGGCTGTGACGGGCGTCAGTGCGGTGGAGCCGAATGCACCGTTCGTGGCGTTTGTCGAGCAGGCCGTGGCGCAGTTGTTCAAGCGCGAGATGCTGAAACAGGCGCGGGTGATTCCGCCGAATGTTCTTGGCGAATCTATTCAGGCGGATTGGCAAAGTCTTTCGGCGGCACAGGTGTTCTGGCTGCCACTGATCGATCACCAAGGTGAGGTGTTTGGCGGTTTGTGGTTGGCGCGGGATCTGCCGTGGAATCCTTCCGAGCAAGTGTTGCTGTCGCAATTGGGTGACACCTACAGCCATGCCTGGCTGGCATTGCAACCGCGCAAACCGTGGCGACTGCGCTGGACGCGAAAACGTCAGGTAGCGCTGGTCGCGGTGGTGTTGCTCGGGCTGCTGATTCCGGTGCGGCAATCGGTGCTGGCGCCGGCCGAGGTTGTTCCGCTGGGTGGCCGAGTCGTTGCGGCGCCGCTGGACGGGGTGATCGCCGAATTCCTGGTCAAACCCAATCAGACGGTGAAAGCCGGCGACCTGTTGTTGCGCTTTGAAAGCACCACGCTCAGGGCCCAGGCCGATGTGGCCGCGCGCGCCTTGGGCGTTGCTGAAGCTGAGTTGAAGGCCAATTCCCAACGCTCGTTCGCCGATGCTGAATCGAGCTCGAAAATCGATCTGCTGGCCGCACGCGTCGAGCAAAAACGTGCTGAACGGGATTACGCCCGTGAACTGCTCAAACGCAGCGAAGTGCGCGCCGAACGGGCCGGTATTGCGGTGTTCGCCGATGCGGAACGCTGGACCGGTAAACCGGTGCAGACCGGCGAGCGGCTGATGGAAATCGCCGACCCGACCCAGGCTGAGTTGCGCATCGAACTGGCGGTGGGCGATGCGATTTCGCTGGAGCCAGGCGCGCAAGTTGCGCTGTTTCTCGACAGTGACCCATTGCAACGGCATTTGGCCCGACTTGAACGCGCAGCTTACGAAGCACAACCCACGGCCGGCGGGCAGCTGGCTTATCGTCTCGACGCCAGTTTCCAGCAGACGCCACCGCGTATCGGGCTGCGCGGCACGGCGAAAGTCTTCGGTGACCGTGCGCCGCTGGCGCTGTACCTGTTACGTAAACCCCTGGCCGGTTTGCGCCAGAGCGTAGGGCTTTAGATGAGCCTGCCGAACCTGCGCGCAGATTTGCAGCTGACGCCTGCATCACCAGCGCTCGATGGCTCGCCACGCTGGACCCTGGCCGATCCGGTGCGCGGTCGCTATTTCAAACTCGGCGTGGCGGCGATGCGCCTGCTGCGCCATTGGTCCTTGGGTGATCCCGAGCAAGTACTGCGTGCCGCCAACCGTGAGCCAGGCTTGCCGCTGGATAGCGCGGAGCTAGAGCAATTGCTGGCCTTTTTGCGCAGCCACGACCTGATCACCGCCCTGGATCCGCAACAGCGCGCCAGTTACAGCCTCAAAGCGGCCGCTCAACGCCAGTCGCTGGGGCAGATCTTGCTGCACCAATACCTGTTTTTCCGTATTCCGCTGTGGCGCCCGGACGCTTTTCTCAATCGCGCCTGGCCATGGCTGCAGCGCTTCGGTCCGCGCGCGTTGCGCTACGGCTTGCCAGTGACGCTGGGGCTCGGCGTGTTTCTGGTGTCCCGGGACTGGCAGCGCTTTATCGCGACCTTCCCGCATCTATTCAGCCTCGGCGGCGCGCTGGCGTTCGGCGTGGCGTTGTTCTTTGCCAAGCTCTGCCACGAGTTCGGTCACGCCTTCATGGCCAAGCGCGCCGGTTGTCGGGTGCAGAGCATGGGCGTGGCGTTCATGGTGTTGTTGCCGATGTTTTACACCGATGTCAGCGATGCCTGGCGGGTCAATGATCGTCGTGCGCGGCTGCTGATTGGCGCCGGTGGCGTGCTGGCGGAATTGCTGTTGGCGAGCCTTGCGCTGCTCGCCTGGTCGCTGCTGCCAGACGGTCCCGGACGCACGGCGGCGTTCATGCTCGCCAGCGCTACCTGGATGACCACGCTGGTGATCAACCTCAACCCGTTCATGCGCTTTGATGGCTATTTTTTGCTCAGTGACTATTGGCAAGTCGACAACCTTCAAGCGCGAGCCTTTGCCCTTTGTCGTTGGCGCTTGCGCGAGTTTTTATTCGGTTACGGCGCGCCGGCACCAGAGCCTTGGTCGCCGAAGATGCAACGGCGTTTGCTGATCTGGGGTTACGGCGCGTGGCTGTGGCGTGCGGCGTTGTTTTTCGGGATTGCGCTGGCGGTCTACCACTTGTTCTTCAAGGTATTGGGGATTTTCCTGATGCTGGTGGAACTGGTGTGGTTCATCTTCCTGCCGATCATGAGTGAGTGGCGGCAATGGTGGGCTCGTCGCGAACAGGCGTATGCGCCTCGGGTGCTGCTCACTGGCCTGGCCCTGTTTGGGCTGTTGCTGATGCTGGTCGTGCCGTGGCGCAGCGCCGTGGAGTTGCCGACGATGCTGGAGGCTGGCCGCGCCAGTGCCTTGCACGCGCCCGTCGCGGCGCGGGTCAAAACGGTAAATGTTCACGATGGTGAAGCGGTTGTCCAAGGCCAGGTGTTGATTGAGCTGGAATCCCCGGATCTGGATTCGCGCCAGGCCATCGTCCGTCGTGAAATCCAGATCCAGCAGTTGCAGATGCGCCGTCAGGCCAGCCGCAGTGAAACCGCCGCCGACGCCGGTATCGTCGAACAGCGCCTGGCCGAAGCGGTCGCCGAATACCGAGGCCTGGCCGCCCAGCGTGAGCGCCTGCTGCTGCGGGCGCCCCATGCCGGCAAGGTGCGTGATCTGTTGCCGCAGTTGGCGGTCGGTCGCTGGTTGTCGAGCAAAGATCCGCTGGCGCGGGTGGTCGAAGACGGCGCGCGGTTACGCGGGTATCTGGCCGAAGTCGAGCTCTGGCGTGTCGCCACGGGCGCCAGCGGGCGCTTCATCGCCGACGATCCGATGCACCCGGCGATTGCCGTGCAATTGAGTGAAATCGACACCAACGGCGCGGAATTTGTCGATCAGGAAGCGTTGACCTCTGATCACCATGGACCGATTGCCGTGCGCCGGGATCAGCATCAAAGAGCGGAGCCGGTACAGGCGCAATATGGGGCGCGGTTGAGCGTCCTCGAGAACGTACCGACCCCGATGCAACCCTTGCGCGGCATTGTGGTGTTGCAGGGGCGCGGCGAGTCGTTGCTGGGTGTCGCCTGGCGGCGGTTGGCGGCGCTGGGCGTAAGGGAAAGCGGTTTTTAGGGAGCGCAACGAAACCGTGTTACCCGCAGGCTGGCAGTGTTGCATTGAACCTGTAACCAAAATCGCGTTTTTCAGACGATTTAGCTTCGATTTGATATCAAAACACCATTACCCGTAAGGCTGTTCATGGTCTACGCTCCCTCATACATAAAGGACTGACCAGGGTGAAGGGATTGCCACAGTTCCATTTTATTTCCGGCTTGCCGCGCTCAGGCTCGACCCTGCTTTCTGCGATCCTTTTGCAGAACCCGCGTTTTCATGCCGGCATGACCAGCCCCGTTGGCGCCCTGTTTTCCGGGGTTCTGGAACAGTGCAGCGCCGGCAGCGAGTTCGGTGCGGTGATCGATACCGATTTGCGCCGCCGTTTGCTTCGCGGTCTGTTCGACTCCTTCTACGCCGACAAGGCCGACAAACCGGTGGTGTTCGACACCAATCGGTTATGGAGCTCGCGCCTGCCGGCCATCCGCGATCTGTTCCCGCAAGCCAAGGTCATTGCCTGCGTGCGCAATGTCGCCTGGGTCATGGACAGCATCGAGCGTTTGTATCGCGCCAACCCCTATGAAAACACCAAGCTGTTCGGCGATGCGGTCGAGCGCAACACGGTCTACAGCCGTTGCGAAACCCTGGCCCAGCGCAATCGCCTGGTGGGGTTTGCCTGGGCAGCGCTCAAGGAAGCCTATTACGGCGAACAGGCCGACTCATTGCTGATTGTCGATTACGACCTGTTGAGCCAGGCACCGGAACGGGTGATGCGGCTGGTCTACGACTTTATCGGCGAGCCCTGGTTCGAACATGATTTCGACCATTTAGCCTACGACGCACCGGAGTTCGACCAGGCCCTCGGCCTCTCAGGGCTGCATAAGGTGAAGGCCAAGGTCCAATTGCAATCCAGGCGAACGATCCTGCCGCCGGATTTGTTCAAGCAGTACGCCGAGTTGTCTTTTTGGCTCGATGGCTCAGCCAGCGCCGCCAATGTCATTCGTATGAAGGCCGACGCCGCGATCAGTTGATCGCGGCGTTTTCATTGATGCCTCAGAAAGTTCGAGTCCGGGTGAGCAGCATGTGGTGGAGCAACGGCAAGTCGCGAGTTACCGAAGGCGCACGGGCGCTGGCCTCACCCATGATCATGTCCCTGGAGCCGCGCATGCTGTTCGACGGCGCGGTGGCGGCCACGGTGGCCGATACCGCTCAGGCAGACAGCCAAAGCACGGCTGATGCCGCCAAGGCACCAACGACCGATCAACCGGCTGCCAGCCAGGACACCCACGACCAGACCGATGCCACACCTGCACCCGTGGCCGTTGCCGTGCCGGGCCAGACCGTGGTGTTCGTCGATTCGCGGGTCAAGGACGCTGGCAGTCTTCTTCAGGGTATCGCTCCCGGTACCCAGGTGGTTCAGCTGGATGCCAGCCAGGATGGCCTGCAGCAAATCGCCGATTATCTGGACGGCCATCAGGGCATCAGTTCGGTACAGATCATTGCCCATGGCAACGCGGGCGATCTGTGGCTGGGCAATAGCTACTTGTCTGCCGACAACGTCGCGGCCCGCAGCGCGGTACTGACGGAAATCGGCAAGGACATGAACGTTGGCGGCGACATCCTGATCTACGGCTGCTACACCGCCGAAGGTGAGCGCGGCTTGAGTTTTGTCGACTCGCTGGCGCAACTGACCGGCCGTGATGTGGCGGCCTCCAGCGATCGCACCGGGCTCGCTGGCGACTGGGATCTGGAAATTGCCACGGGCATCATCGAAAGCGCTAACGTCCTCTCGGCCACGGCCATGAGCGACTATCAATGGGGCCTGGCGACCTGGACGGCCACCAACAATGCCAACACCGGTGTCGGTTCGTTGCGTGCGGCGATCGCCTCGGCGCAGAACGGCGATATCGTTACCTTCAACGGCAACATGACGGTACAGCTGACGTCCGAGCTGCTGATCAACAAAAACATTACCGTTGATGGCGACTTGAACAACGACGGCGCGGCTGACGTGATTCTCGATGGTCAGTACCGGACCCGAGTGATTGAAGTGTCGTCTGGCAGCATCGTGACGCTCGATGGCCTGGTGATCACCCGCGGCCTGGTGTCGGGCACGGGCGGCAACGGTGGCTACGGTGCCGCGGGCGCGATGGCCGGGGGTGTTTTCAACGCAGGGATTCTGACCCTGAATAACGTCAGCGTAACCTCCAACGGCGCTTCCGGTGGCGGTGGCGGCGGCGGTGTGACGGGCGCCTTTTACGGCGGTGGCGGTGGCGGTGGC
>NZ_JBYTAJ010000062.1:0-14059 GCF_058788075.1 Pseudomonas sp. FW305-20
GCCTTGTCCCTCCTCCTCCCTTCAAGTCCTACCATACAAGCGAGCCGGCTCGCGAAAGCGGTGTTACAGCCAACATTGATGTTGAATGTTGAACCGCTATCGCGAGCAGGCTCGCTCCCACAATGGTCTGTGCAGGTTTTGATGAAGTATTGAACCAGTGCCGTGGGATTTTGCCGGCAGGCGAGGGCGACCGTGCTGTGGCAATCGGGATCGGCTAAGGGCAGAAAGTGGATATCCGGCGGCGCGATGTCCTGCATCGATTCCGGTAACAGCGCGATGCCGAATCCGGCCTGGATCAATTGCAGTTGCGTGGTTTTGCGCGACACCACCCGAGCCGCCTGCGGAAAGAACCCTTGGCGCATGCACAACTCGGCAGACAGATAGCTCAGGCCACCACGCTGTGGATGAGGGATGGAAATAAACGCTTCATTCTTCAACTGCGCCAGATCGATGCCAGGCGCGGACTTATCCACAGCCAGTCGATGATTCGGTGGCACTGCCAGCAACAAACGCTCGCGATACAGCGGAACAATCTGCACCCCTTCACGCTGACGCAGCACCGGCAGGCGCAACAGTCCCACATCGAGACGACCTTCTGCCAATTCTTCCAGTTGCGCCTCGGAGGACAGCTTGACGATGTCCATGGACACACCGGCGTGCCGATCCAGATAGTCGCTGATGCCTCGCAACAGCCGACCACTCATGGGCACAGTGCTGGAGTGACCCAGGCGCAACACGCCGACTTGACCGCTGCCCACCTGAGTGGCCATCTCGCTGGCCTTGGTCAGTTCGTTCAGCAGGTTTCTCGCCCGAGGCAAAAAGGCTTCACCCGCTGCCGTCAGTCGAGGCTGGCGCGCGGTGCGTTCGAACAGCGGCGTTTGCAGCCGGGTTTCCATGTCCTTTATCTGCCGGCTCAAGGCGGATTGCGCAATAAACAGTCGTTCGGCTGCAGCGCTGAAGCTGCCGCTTTCGGCGATTTCCACGAAGTAACGCAATTGGCGGGTTGAAAGCACCAGGTATGCCTTTTCGAGATGGGTTGACGACGTTGAAGATATTAGTCGCAACGCTCGGTGCTGGCTAAAGTCATCGCAGGAATAAAAGGAAGCCGTATCGATGAATGTGCTGGAGTTGTTAAACCAATGGCCGTGGGGTGCGGTGGATTGGCTGGTGATTGGATTGGGCGTTGCCTTGGCCTACATCGTTTTCGGCATCGCTGGTTTTGGTACCGCGCTGGTGGCCGGGCCAATTCTGATTCTGTTCATGCCGCTGTCGAAGATCGTGCCGCTGTTGGTGCTGCTGGATTTTGTCGCGGCGTTCGGCAATCTGCTGCCTTCGCGACGGGATGTGGCGAAGCCTGAGTTGCTGCGACTTCTGCCGTGCATGGCGGTGGGCTGCACGTTGGGGGTGATTTTTCTGTTGAATCTGAAATCCGATGTGTTGCTGCTGTTGATGGGGTTGTTTATCAGCGCTTATGCGATTTACAGCCTGTGGATTAAAACCCGTCCGGCGCAATTGTCTGCCGCGTGGGCCATGCCGATGGGCACGGTGGGCGGGATGTTCGGGGCATTGTTTGGCAGTGGCGGCTTTTTATATGCGATTTATTTGAACAGCCGCCTGCCCAAGGAGGCGGCCCGGGCGACCCAGAGTGCGCTGATCAGTTGCAGCACGGTGGTGCGCTTGAGCCTGTTTGCCGTCGCCGGTGTGTACGCCGAGCTACCCTTGTTGGTATTGGCGCTGTGTTTATTGCCGGCCATGGCATTCGGGCTGTGGATCGGCCGGCGGTTGACCATGAGGTTGTCCCGCGAGGCGTTTGTGCGGCTGGTGACCTGGTTGGTGCTGGCCAGCGGAATTGCATTGATCGGGCGGTATTTGAGTACTTGACCGGATTTCGTCAGGGATTAAGCTGCCGGCCGCCCTGGCGCCATCGCGGGCAAGCCCGCTCCCACAAGGATCTCAGGTGAGCACAAATGTGTTTACGACCGAGATCGTGTGGGAGCGGGCTTGCCCGCGATGGCGTCAGGACGAACACCGCAGAAATATCCATTTGACGCAGTAGGCTTGCACCATGAATTCGCAAAGCATCATCGTCCCGAAAATCTCCACATTGCCGGTGCACGAACCCCGGGCCCGGGCGGTCGTGCGTTGGCTGGTGCGCAAGAACATCATTAAAGAAGAACTGACCACCTGTGGCCGCACTGGCAACCGCATGGCTCATGCCATCGCCGACGGTGCCCGCGCTGTCGTGCTGCATCCTGAAGCGCTGCCGTTCGGCGAACCGATCAATGGCCTGGAAATCATCACCAAGCGCTGCATCTACACGCCCGCCAAGGGTTTCCTTGAAGAGGCGGGCTGCGCCGAGTGCCGCAAGGAAGTCGGCGAAGCGCTGTTCGAAAGCCTGGAAGACTGGATGCCGGGGCGCACCGATAACTTCACGTGTCCGGAATGCGGGCATGAAGACGACATCAACGGGTTTCTTTTCCTGCAGGAATGCGGCTTTTCCAACCTGGGCTTTATCTTCAACAACTGGGCCGAGGCCGGGTTCAAACAGAGCTTCATCGACGAATTTGCCGATTGGCTCGATCAACCTGTCAGTTGGGTGAAAGTCGAGCTGTAGGCGACGACAATCCCCGTATATCAGTAATGCTAATAATAGACAGAGTTTTACATTGAACCCGAGGGGGTGTCTGACTATAATGGCGCGCTTCCATTTTCCCGCTCGGGAGCCCCCGCGATGCTGCGTATCAGCCAAGAAGCTCTGACATTCGACGACATTCTCCTAGTGCCTGGTTATTCCGAGGTGCTTCCTAACGAAGTCAGTCTCAAGACCCGCCTAACCCGTGGCATCGAGCTGAATATTCCTCTGGTTTCTGCCGCCATGGACACCGTTACTGAAGCCCGTCTGGCAATTGCCATGGCTCAGGAAGGTGGCATCGGCATTATCCACAAGAACATGACCATCGAGCAGCAAGCTGCCGAAGTGCGCAAGGTCAAGCGTTATGAGGCCGGCGTGGTCAAGGACCCGATCACCATCGAGGCTGACGCCACGGTTCGTGAACTGTTCGAACTGACCCGCATGCACAACATCTCCGGCGTTCCGGTTTTGCACGATGGCGACCTGGTCGGCATCGTCACTTCCCGTGACGTACGTTTCGAAAACCGTCTGGACGCCACCGTCCGTCAAGTGATGACGCCTAAAGAGCGTCTGGTCACGGTCAAGGAAGGCGCCGACAAGAACGACGTCCGCGAGTTGTTGCACAAACACCGCATCGAACGCGTGCTGATCGTCGACGACAAATTTGCCCTCAAAGGCATGATGACCGTCAACGACATCGAAAAAGCCAAGGCATACCCGCTGGCGAGCAAGGACGACCAAGGTCGTCTGCGTGTTGGTGCTGCAGTCGGTACCGGTAAAGACACCGGTGATCGCGTAGCCGCCCTGGTCAATGCCGGCGTTGACGTGGTGGTGGTCGACACCGCTCACGGTCACTCTAAAGGTGTGATCGACCGCGTTCGCTGGGTCAAACAGAATTTCCCTGAAGTGCAGGTCATCGGCGGCAATATCGCCACCGGCGCTGCCGCCAAGGCTCTGGCCGAAGCAGGCGCCGATGCAGTCAAGGTCGGTATCGGCCCAGGCTCGATCTGCACCACCCGTATCGTCGCCGGTGTCGGCGTCCCGCAAATCAGTGCCATCGCCAACGTTGCCGCTGCCCTCGAAGGCACAGGCGTTCCGTTGATCGCCGACGGCGGCATCCGTTTCTCCGGTGACCTGTCCAAGGCCATCGTTGCCGGTGCCTCCTGCGTGATGATGGGCTCGATGTTCGCCGGTACTGAAGAAGCGCCAGGCGAGATCGAACTGTTCCAGGGTCGTTCGTACAAGGCTTACCGCGGCATGGGTTCGCTGGGCGCCATGTCCCAGGCTCAAGGTTCCTCCGACCGTTACTTCCAGGACTCCTCGGCAGGCGCCGAGAAGCTGGTTCCGGAAGGGATCGAAGGGCGTGTTCCTTACAAGGGCACATTGAGCGCCATCATCCATCAACTGATGGGCGGCCTGCGTTCCTCGATGGGTTACACCGGCAGTGCCGACATCGAAGAAATGCGCACCAAGCCTGAGTTCGTGCGGATCACCGGCGCTGGCATGGCCGAATCCCACGTTCACGACGTGCAAATCACCAAAGAAGCGCCAAACTACCGCGTAGGTTGAGCCTTCCAGCAAAAAGTTAAGTAACCGGGGCTGTTTTATTCAGCCCCGAGTTGTTTCTGAATCACGACTGTTTCTGAATTACTTAGACGAGACTGAATCATGGCCCTCGACATTCACGCTCACCGCATCCTGATCCTCGACTTCGGTTCCCAGTACACCCAGCTGATTGCCCGCCGCGTGCGTGAAATCGGCGTGTACTGCGAACTGCATCCGTTCGACATGGACGACGAAGCGATTCGCGAATTCGCTCCAAAAGGCGTCATTCTCGCCGGTGGCCCCGAGTCCGTGCACGTCGCCGACAGCCCTCGCTGCCCGCAAGCGGTGTTTGACCTGGGCGTACCGGTCTTCGGTATCTGCTACGGCATGCAAACCATGGCTGAACAGCTGGGTGGCAAGGTCGAAGGTTCCGAGCTGCGTGAGTTCGGTTACGCCCGTGTCGACGTGGTCGGCAAGAGCCGTCTGCTCGACGGCATCGAAGACCACATCGACGCCGACGGCCTGTTCGGCCTCGACGTGTGGATGAGTCACGGTGACAAGGTCACCAAGATGCCTCAAGACTTCCACATCCTGGCCAGCACCCCAAGCTGCCCGATCGCCGGCATGTTCGACGACGCGCGTGGCTACTACGGCGTGCAGTTCCACCCGGAAGTGACCCACACCAAGCAGGGCGGTCGCATCCTCTCGCGCTTTATCCTCGACATCTGCGGCTGCGAAGCCTTGTGGACGCCTTCGAAGATTGCTGAAGACGCCATCGCCAACATTCGCGCCCAGGTCGGCACCGACAACGTACTGCTCGGCCTGTCCGGCGGTGTGGATTCCTCGGTGGTTGCCGCGCTGCTGCACAAAGCCATTGGCGACCAGCTGACCTGCGTCTTCGTCGACAACGGCCTGCTGCGTCTGCACGAAGGTGAGCAAGTGATGGCCATGTTCGCCGAGAACATGGGCGTCAAGGTGATCCGCGCCAATGCCGAAGATCAGTTCCTCGACAACCTGGCTGGCGAGTCCGACCCGGAGAAGAAGCGCAAGATCATCGGCCGTACCTTCATCGACGTCTTCGATGCCCAGTCCAACAAACTGGACAACATCAAGTACCTCGCCCAAGGCACCATCTACCCGGACGTGATCGAGTCGGCTGGCGCCAAAAGCGGCAAGGCACACGTGATCAAGTCGCACCACAACGTGGGCGGCCTGCCGGAAGAAATGAACCTCAAGCTGGTTGAACCCCTGCGCGAGCTGTTCAAGGACGAAGTCCGTCGTCTGGGCCTGGAACTGGGCCTGCCGTACGACATGGTCTACCGTCACCCGTTCCCGGGCCCGGGCCTGGGCGTGCGGATCCTCGGTGAAGTGAAGAAGGAATACGCCGACCTGCTGCGTCGCGCCGACCACATCTTCATCGAAGAACTGCGCAAGGCCGACTGGTACCACAAGGTCAGCCAGGCATTCGTGGTGTTCCAGCCAGTGAAATCGGTTGGCGTAGTCGGCGATGGCCGTCGTTACGCTTGGGTCGTGGCCCTGCGTGCCGTGGAAACCATCGACTTCATGACCGCACGTTGGGCACACCTGCCTTACGAACTGCTGGAAACCGTTTCCGGCCGGATCATCAATGAAATCGAAGGCATCTCCCGCGTCACCTACGACGTGTCGAGCAAGCCGCCAGCGACGATTGAGTGGGAGTAAGGGTGACCGCAACTATCTGTTTTATAAGTAAAAAATCAGAGAATTTGCGATTTTTCCACGTCGTCAATGGTATAAGTGATATTCAGTTGGGTAGGTGACATCGCCAGACCCTTACTGGCTTTACCATCAGCCTCAAACAACAAAACCCGCATTGGCGGGTTTTGTTGTTTCAGACGAAGACGTTAATCAGAAGTCGTAACGCACGTTCGCAGTGAAGGTGTCGGCGTCGAAACCACTGCTGGTCAGGTAGTTGTACGTCCCTCCAACGCTCCACGCGCCCACGCGGTAGTTCGCGCCCAGTCCCAGCTCGTAGCTGTGGCGCGCCGGTGTCGCGCCTGTGGTGGTGAACGGGGTACCGCCGAGCACGAAGGTGGAGGTGGTACCGGCCTTGTCGCCGATGAAATCGTGCCAGGCCATCAGCTTGGCTTCCGGTTCCAGGCTGCCCATACCTACGTCAAAAGCGGCCGCCAGGCGAGCGCCCAGACCCATTTCGCCGATTTCATAACGCTGGCTGCCGACGTTGAGGGCGGCTGAGCTACCTTTTTCACGGTACGAATCAATCGATACGTTGGCATAGCGCGCACCGACCTGTGGTTCCAGCAGCCACTGCTTGTCTAGCTGGAAAGTGTAGCCTGCCAGTGCGTTGACGCCGAAGATCTCACTGTCGTAGTCGGCCTTGGCGCGGGTACCGGCGATGTAGCGTTTGGACTCGTTGTCGTTCCAGCCATACATCAGCGAGGTGTTGACAAAGAAGTTGTCACGGGCCCAGTTGCCGTACAAGGTCAGTGCATGGCCGCTGACGTCGGTTTTGTTGCCCTGGTCGGATTTGACGTCGCTGGTCAGGTAGCTGTAAGCCAGGCCCACGGTGGTATCGGCGTTGAGCTTGCCGTCGGCACCCACGGCGATGCCGTTAGTGTTGGCGTCGTAGCCGTCGATACCGTGGCGGCTGTCCTGGTTGGCATCGCTGGACAGCGCTTGCAGCCATACGCCTTGTTCTGCCAGGACGTCACCGGAGGACAGACCGCTACGCGCTTTGCTGGCGCGGCGGTTGATGGCACTTGCGACCAGGTTCTGGCTGCTGGTGGCGGCGTTGATCGCCCCACGGCTGACGTCCGGGGTCAGGGTTTCGGCAAGTTTGGCCAGATCTTCACTGGTGGCGGCGTTGGCGAAACGCTGGAATACCGGGTCGCTTTCGTCCATCTGGCCCAGGACCGTGTTCTTGAACGGCTTGATGGCGTTCACCACGTTGCGCGAACCACGGGCACCCAGCAGGTCTTGCGTGATCACCTCATCACTGCGGGTGGCAACCAGTGCTTTCACGTCCTGGCCTTCGATGCCGAAGTTCCTCACCTCAAGCAGCGCCGAGGAGGAAACCACGGACAGGTTCTGCGGGTCTTCCCAGGTTCCAGAGTTGATGAGGGTGTAGCGGGTGCCCTGGGCCGACGTGCGGAAGTCGTCGGAGCGAGCCTGCAGTTCGATCTGGCTGCCTGGAGAGAAAAAGGTATTGCCGGTGACTTTCAGGATCGGCGTGTTGGGCAGTGTGTTGTTATCCAGCAGCAGGCGCAGGCGCGCAGTGTCGCTGTCCATGTCGAGGTCGCCCACAATCGTGGTCTGCGGGCGAAGCAGAGTCAGGCGGCCACCGTCGATATCGACGAAACCGGCGCGGATGGTCGAGCCATCGAACATCGCGTCCCCTTGCACCAGCACACCACTCAGGCCCAGCAGGTCACCCTTGACCTGACCACCTTGCCAGTAGAAATATGAAGGGGAGGCATTGTCGTCCGCCAGAATCGCTGCGGTGCCGCCTTCGATCAGGCCCCCTGTCTGCCTGATGGTGAGGGTGTCGAAACCGCCGGAGGTGTCGAGACTGCGAAAGTGGATACCGACTCCGTCGGCGGAGATAGTCCCGTTGGTGTTGATATCACTCTTGAAGGGAGCACCTGTCATCTGACCGGTAAAGCGAGCGTTCTCGATCTCGATACCTGCAGAGTCGATGCCACGAGCGATGATAGTGCCCGAGTTATTGATGTGCGCCTGGGTCGAGGTGATCATCATGCCATTGGCATCTTCGCCAGTCACAGTGATGTTGCCGTTGTTGTTCACTTCACCAGCGATATTCGCCAGATACAGGTCCAGCCCCATGGCGCCGTTGCCGCTCACCGTAATGTCGCCATGATTTACCAGATCGCCGGCGACGGTGGAATTGAGGGTCATGGAGATGCCGGCCGGGATGTCGCTGGGGTTCGCAGCCGTCAGGTTGATTTTGCCCTGGTTGACCAGATTGCCCGCCAGGGTCACATCGATCAGCTCTACACCTGCGTTTTGCGACGTCCCGGTGAAGGTGGCGTTATTGAAAACATCACCGGAGCTGCTGTATGCCCCTGTGCTCAGGTCGTGGTTGAGGTCGGGTGCGGGGGCGGCATGGACCGTGGCAGTGGTAGCCGCGACGGAAAGCGCCAACAGCGAGCGGCGCAGGTGGGAAGTGTTCAAGGCAGTATCCTTACAGGGCAGAAACTGACAGGGAACAACCTACGCGTCAGCGTCTGTTTTAGGCATCCCTGCCAGCTTGTCAGTGAAGTGCTGATTCAAGCGCGCCCAAATTTACACGATGCCTGTAGGACAATTCATCATTAAAAGAACCAATGACGAAAAAAAGCTAAAAAATGCGACGCTACAGTTGTTTTTTGAGGCTTTTCTGGATTATTCAGCAATAATCGAAACTTTAGGGTCGCCGTTGCGGTCCCGCCCGGTCGGATGTTTTTAAACGGACCTGCCCACCCTAAATCTCAGGATTCTAATGTGCCAACGGTGTATTAACCCATCGGCTCCATATCGCTTCCCACCCCCTATCATGGCTCACTCCTAGTACATGGACGCTTTGGGAGAGAGGCGAGCCAAGCTCCTGTTGGTACCTGTCAGCTAAACTACCTGGGATAATCGGGTCTGCTTCTCCGATGAGATGACGCTGGGGTACTAAGGCGAGTCGATTACGATAGTCCAGCGGATCCAGTGAGCCGTCGAGTGGCGACAGTCCTTTCATCGTCGCCCACAGGCGGGGACTGAGATTGCCAGCAAGGGTTTGCACCTGGGTAACATCATTGCGCTGCGCTGCTAACAATAATGCGAGAGCGGCTCCACCTGAATACCCCACCAGTTCGAACTCCCTATTGCCGTATCGCTGTTTTAATTGGTCCAGCGCCTGGCTGAGGCGGGTGACCACTTCCTGAGAAAAACGTCGATTGGTCCAGAGCGCTGTTTGACAGGCTGCGGCCATGACGAACTGGCAGGGGCGTGCCAGGTACGCATTCGGTGTCGGATCATTGACCGCCAGTCGTGGCACTAACAGATTGTGCGGGCTCGGATCCAGGTTGGGTTGAGTGGCCGTCGCCCAGGAATGGCCATCGCCTTCCAGGTAGACACGCAGGCGAGTCATCTTTTCTGCAGTTTGCGGCGCAAGTAACAAGAGGGGGAAGGCGTGTCCCGGCAGAACCTCCAATTGTCGGCCGTGCTCTTCAGCCAGTTGTTGCAGTGCCTCGCGCGGCGATTGGCAGGCGATGAGAAGCGCGCTGACCATCACCATCCAGGCTTTATAGAAGCCGGACAATGTCCGACAAAAAGGAAAGTATCTACTCATCATATGTCATAACACACCTTGGCAATGGAGGCCTCGGCGGGTTGTTTATCAGTCATGATATTTTCCATGGATTTGGATGATTTTGTTTATCTTGAGGCTATTATTTAAAGGGTGAAATTGTCTAGTTGATAACCCGCGCTAGCCTTGATGGCTTGATTGCAGGTAACAAAAAAGGCCGTGTGAACACTGTTCACACGGCCTTTTCACGTTTTAGACGCCGGGTAGCCGAACGGGGGCCATGCCAATTCTGTGCAGCGCGGAACTCAAGCCCTCGGTCGTTGGAAAGCGTCGTCCGCTGATTTGCCAGGAATCCCGTTCGATGTAGTAGCCGTTTGCATCTTGTTTTATGGGCGTGCGAACGAGTTTTCCCCAGGTCACGATGCCGTTTTTGGTGACGGTTCTGCTGCGATGAACCAGTATTGGTTCACCGGTACTGGTGCTGAGGGTGTACATGCCAGGCCTGGGCAGGCCATCTTCCAGCCTTTGCGCAAGGGCCACGCTTTTCGGCGTCGGGATCTGCAGCAACAAGTCATTTCTGACAAAACTGACCGCTTGCCCCGGGCGCGCCACATCGGAGACCCCGGGGTCGACCTTGATACCGCCGAGCTCATCCGGGCCCACACTCTCGATACGCAGGCCGATGCTGCCTTCAAGCTCACTGACACCCGCCACGTCAGCATAGGTATTGGCGTGGCTGTTACCGACCAATGCCACCCAGCGATGGGCGCCTCTGGCTGTCTGGTCGGCGCCAATGACTTGTTGGGCGAAGAAATTCATCATTTTTTGCCGGAAATTGAGATCGGGCCTTTGAATACCGGCGCTGCGGTAACTGGCCAGGCAGTCGATGGCTTGCACGCGGATGTTATTTTTTTGCGCTGTCCTGACGACCTGTTCAAACGTGAATTGTTTGCTGGGGTCGGTCGAAAAAGTTGCATCAAGATCCTGGAGGTAGCTTTCCAGATCCTCGGACATCACCCCGGTGCGGTTGAACACATCCAGGTCCGCTTGATGGAAATCGGTCAGCAGATGCTCCATGTACAGGGTTTTGACCTTCTGTTTGCGCAGCACGCTCATGTTCTCGATCAAAAATTGTTTGCTGCCCACGCTGGAGTGACTTTCGCCGACGACCAGGCTTTGTGAGCGCTTGAACAGGGTCTTGATGATGTCCTTGAGCTTCGCATTCGCGATGAACGATGGAATGGCAGGCCTGGGTGGCAGCTGTGGTTGCGGCTGCGAATAAAAGGACACGGCGTCGTCGTGTAGTCTTCGGCGTAGTCTTTTGAAGGCTTCCAGCTCATCGGCTGGATTGTTGGGATTGATAAAGCCGTCCTTCAAATCGCCCTTTGTCTCCAAACCATTGGCTGCCTTTTTGAGGGCTGGCTTGATCTCCTGCGGAACATCGTATGCAGTCGCCGGGGCGTCGAAGTCGGGGAGTGGCGGCTCGGCCCTGGCGAACAGATCGGAAAACTTGCCGCCTCCCGCCAGACCGGGGCGCGTGAGGGGCACCCACTCACCCATTTCATCCAGGCGCACCGGTATGTTGCGGTAAAAGGAGTGGGGATCGACCGGATCAATGATCGTCCAGGTCTTCAGTTCGTTGCTGTAGCGCACCTGGTAGAAACTGTCCCCCATGGCGATGTAATTACCGCCTGTCTCGGGCTGATAGATGCCTTGAAACTTGCCTTCCCCGTTGATGGGGGAATAGCCATCGAGGATTTCATTGGTTTCAAAAGGCGCCAACAGGCTCGCATCTACCGGGTCGGGTTTGATGGATTCGAAGGGAAGTTGCAGCGGAGGGCTCGGCGACTTCAAATCTTCCCCAGGGGTGATTGTCTCCTCTGCTTCCGCTGCTTCGGCGAACTCGCTTGCCCCTCTCAGGAATGGCAAGTTGAACAGGATGTCCACGCTGCCAAGGATGGCCCCTTTGATCGCGGCCTTGCGTTCCGCTGGGGTCGTGGCGTTGATGGCCTGATCGATGTGCAAGCCGACATTGGCAATGCCCGCGCCTATGACAACCAACGCTGCTGGCCAGGCCGCTGCAGCCATTGGCCCAAAGACGCGGTTGAAGGCATTGAGGTAGCCGATCCACAGCTTTTTGCGTAGCTCGCCATTGGAATGCAGCAGGTAATTGGCGTCGCTGAGCATGCGCTCATGGGTGGACTGGCTCAAATGGGTGAACACATCGCCGCTGATTATCTCGCCACGGTAGTGAAGCAAGTGATGGTCGGCGGCGGTGTTTTCATCAGGTAATACCTCGTACGCATGGGTGAGGCCGACATTTTCATATTGCGTGTTCTCCAGGAAATGAGTGAGCAGGCCAATGCCGGTGAAATTGGCGAGCTTGTGCCCCAGGGAAGTAGGCTTTTCCTGAACGATGTCGCGCTCTTGCTGCTTGAAGTGCATGAGCATGCGTTCACGGCCTTCGGCGTCCTTGACCTCATTGACCAGCCATTCGTGCAGCTCTTCGACCTTGTTGAAACAGTGAAATCCTCTGAGCTCGCCCGGAATGTAGAGAATGTTCAGGTCACCGTCGTCAGTGATACTGAAAATATCCGTCGAAACGAACTCATCAATGCAGAACTTGCGAATCGATAAACCGCTGGCTGTGGCCGCCTCGTCCATCAGCATTTGCCGGGTGAGCGGCCTGCTGACATTACCGGCGCAGGCCCTGAGCACCAGGGTGAAATGTTCACGGGACAAGTGCCCGCTCTCATAGTCTTCAATCGCTTTGGCGATGAAGGTGCACTTGGCCAGCGCACGGAAGTTGGCGCTGTGTTTTTCCCAGAATGTCGCAATGGCCGTTTTGTAACGGTCAGCGAAATTGATGTCCCAGAAGGCTTTCAGCACGTCGCTGGCATGCAGGCGCACTTCGTTGGTTTCGTCGTAACTCTCGGCGTCATCACCGACCCGGTAAAAGCCCCCGTAGAGATCCAGCAGGTCGGCATTGTCCTGGTCGTGGACGCTGAAGCGGTGCATGACCAGTTGCGGGAAGGTCATGGATTCCTTGGGCTTTTCAAGGATGTGCTGCCAGCCGGTAAAGGCCTTGGAACTGCTTTGGGCGCCATGGAAACGGTGCCACCAGACGTTGTCCGGAGTTATGTCGGTGATGTGATGTCTGGTGAGGATATCCTGGGCGATTTCGTACGCCATGGCGTACAGGTCGGGGCAGTCGTCGACCAGGTCGGGGACCAGGGCCTGGAGGGCCTGGGCATCGGCGGAGTTGGTCAGGATGAGGTCTTGGGTATCGTCCATGATGCTTTCCTTGGTATGCAGTGAATTCGCGAGCAAAACTGCTGTTACATACAACTGATCAAGTGGGAATGCGCATCTGCAGCCTCATACCTGAGTTGTTCAGCGAGCTCGACAGCGCTTCGATGCTGGGGAAAGGAAGCCTGTTTTGTGGCCAGGATGGTCGGTCGATAACAAAACTGCCGTTGGCGAGTCGCTCGACCGGCGTGCGATTGATCAGTTCGTTTCTGCCGCGGTGAATCAGGGTGTAGCTGTCACCGGTTTTCTCGAACAGGTATTTGCTGGGTACATCGAGTAGCTTCTCCATTTGCTGCTCGGTTCGGATCGCCGGCATCGCTTCCATTTGTATGCGAAGGTCTGCATAGAATGGGTCGAAAGTTCCGCGCATGGTCTCGTTCTGCATGATCGGTCCGCGATCGATTTCGATGCCGGGATCCAAGGTGATGCCCAGGCTTTCGCCTGGATTGACCTCTTCGATCCGCAGGCCGATACCGCCTTGCAGTTCACTGATGCCGGCCATCCCGCGGAAGGTATTGATGTTTTCCTGTCCGGTTAACACCACCCATTTGGTCGGCTGATTCAAGGCCTTATCGGCAAGCATGATTTCGTTCGTCAGGCTGTTAGTGATCATTTGCTCTTCAACCGGCCTGAAAAAAAGCGGTTTTTTAAAGCTTGTTGCGCAGTCGGTGGCCTGGATCCGGATGTTGTTTTGTCTTGCGCTCTTGACCAGTTCCAGTTCGTTGAAACGCCCGGCGGGATCCTGGCCGAGCTCGGTTAGGTATTCGTGCAGATCCTTGGGCATGCTTCCCGTGTTGAAAAAGGCATTCAGATCTTGCTGGGCAAAATCACTGAGCAAGCCGCGCATGTAAATCGTATTGACACCCCGACGAGCGAATTCAGGCATGTTTTCAATCATGAAGCGCATGCTGCTGATGCGATCCAGGGTTTCACCCACGACCAGCCCCGGTGCTGTTTCGAACACTCTCTCAATCAATTCGGCACTGGTCATGGACTCACTGACGGCAGGAATCATTGGCCGAGACGGCAGGTTGCGCCACTGCAACTCGTTGAAGAAGCGTCCGGCCGTGGACCTCAGCAGGTTTAGCTTGTCGGTGAAGTGACTTGCGTAGCGGTCTTCCACCGTGAACACGGGCAAGTGACGCATTGTAAGGCGGACATGGGTTTCGAATAGGTTCAATGCCCATTTTTTTAGTGATGCCTGGAGTCGCGGCTGAACATCGTATGGCGTTCTCAGAGTACGAAGAGGCTGCATTGTGGGGTGGGGGGAGGTAGAAGCT
>NZ_JBYTAJ010000063.1:0-12363 GCF_058788075.1 Pseudomonas sp. FW305-20
ACCCAACGCCCCTTCTCCGCCGCCCGCCCCACCCCTGCCGACAGAAGAGGTCAGTCGGATTGCGCTACGTGCAACCCTGATCGTGTTACCGGCATTCCTGCTGGCGTTGATCGACCCGGCCGGTTATCTGCCGATCATCCTGAAGGCCGTCAGCCTGGGTCAGCAAAGCTCCACGACAAACGCCCGCATTGCCGGTCGCGAACTGCTCGGTTCGACGTTACTCGCAGGCCTGCTGGCGATCCTGTTCTGGAGCGCCCTCAGCCTGTTTGTGCATTTGTGGATGTTCTTTCTATGGATGTTGCTG
The DNA here is from genome assembly GCF_058788075.1 of Pseudomonas sp. FW305-20. Lineage (NCBI taxonomy): Bacteria > Pseudomonadati > Pseudomonadota > Gammaproteobacteria > Pseudomonadales > Pseudomonadaceae > Pseudomonas > Pseudomonas sp. FW305-20. The sequence continues at coordinate 305 of NZ_JBYTAJ010000063.1, forward strand.
TTCGGACTGGTGCTGGCGCGCAAGCTGTATGCCCTGAGTCCGACGCGATTTACCCCGGGATTTTGGCTCAACACCTTGATTACCCTGATCATTCTGTTGGGCCAGTCGGTACAGGACAGCGCAGCAGGCAAGGACGTTTACACCGCGTTTGCCATCCGCATGGGCTTGTTCATCCTCGTGACCTTGTATGCCTGCCTGATGGTTCATCTGCTCGATCAACGGCGGCAAAATGACGTTCAAGGATTAACCTGATAGCCCTTCCCTTGCAGGCAACTGGTATAGGCGGTTGAGCTGGTTGAAGCGCTGGTTTTCTCTTGTGCCCGACGTTCCTGACGCTGACGCGAGCCACCGACGACCGCTCCTGCCACGGCGGTCTCCTTGGCGCGATTCTGGCGATAATCCTGCTTAACATCATCGTCGACACGATCATAAAACTCGTCATGCTGACGTCCACGCACCTGGGCCCCCGCCGCACCGGCGGCAGCGCCCGCCGCGGCGCCCTTCAGTCTTCCGCCGGAAGGCGATGTAGCCGAAGCGCTCTGGCCGGCCGCGATATTCTGGCATTCGGCAATGTCCGTTTGGGTTTGTTGCGAACTCTGCCCTTTCATCGGCACGACTGTTTCCGCCCAACCCTGGGTCCAGGAAACCGACAGTGCAATGCACAGGCTTATGGATGACAAGCTTTTCATGATGACCTCCGACAGGGCCCGGCATTTTGCAAGCACACTGGGTCAGTAAACAGACCGCTCAATCCGTCACACCTCGTGATCCTGAGCGTGGTTCAGCATAAAAGATTGTAGATCACCCCTTCTCACCCGCGCGCGCCCTTCCCTATTAATGATCACGAGCGGATTTTTTTCGCGCCTGCACATGTCATGACCTAACCTCAATGGCTAAAGCCGCTGGTGGCATGCCTATGCATCCTGCATTGAAGTTACTCATATTCGTTGTGTTTGCGCTGATGGGGGCGAACATCGGCGGACTGTCGGCGGATGAACTGCCCGACACTTCGAACAACAGTGAGACCAGCGCAACCGTTAATGTGTCGAAAAGCGATCTGGAAGCACTGCAATTGAGGCTGGACAACCTTAAGCAGCAGGTGTCATTGACCAGTAACTACACCCAGTTGATAGGCTTTCAGGACAAGGTTCAGTTGCTCTTCAGTGATGTGGAAAAGTTGGTGACCGCTTTACTTCCCGAGCAAGCTCAATTGCAAGCACAACTCAGTGTGCTCGGAACGACATCCGCCACCAGCGTGGCCATGGAAAAGTCCGAACTGGCGAAACAGAGGTCCTATCTCACCGCTCAAAAAGACAAGATCGATAACGATCTCAACATACTGCTGGCCATCAAGGAAGGCGCGACTAACCTCATCACCCAGATTGCCGCCATTCGGCGCACTCAACTGGAAACCGAGCTGGCCCAGCGCACTGCCAGTTTCCTCAACCCCCGCTTTTGGCTACCGCTGTTTTCTCCGTTGCGGGAGGATGAAAACCGTCTGAGGTTTTTGATTGATCAGTCCAACAGTGTCATCCAGTCGGTCTGGCAACCCGGCCGGCGTGCCGCGACCGTCACGTTGTTATTGCTGGCCCTGGCCTTCTGGACGCCGGGACGAAGACTGGCTGAACGGGGTTTGACATGGATCTGTATCCATCGAGTACCCGAAGGTCGCTTGCGCAGAAGTTCATTGGCGATTGCGACGGTAGTTGCCACGATGTTGAGCGCGGTGTGTGCCATTCAGCTCATCTCCGCTGCGGCTACCCGCTTTCAGCCATTGCCGCAGCCACTTCAAGGTTATTTCGATGATGTCGAGAAAGTCGCTTACGCCTGCGCGCTGATTGTCGGTTTGAGTCGGGCCCTGCTGTCCAAACGCAATCCCTCATGGCGGTTGCCTGGCATCGCCGATGAAGTAGCACTTGCAATAAACCCTTTTCCGGCACTGCTGGCCGGGTCAATGCTGATACTCATCTCGCTGGTACAAGTCACCAACGCAACGGGTATGAGTACGCAAGTGGTGCTCTTCAGCCGGGGCGTTGTGTCATTAGTGGTCATTATGATTATCGGTGCGCTATTGATACGCGTCAGCAGAATCCGCCGGGCGATGGTGATTGCCGGGGAACATCCCGAGTCAGGCACTACGCTGGCGGGGGTGATTTATACCGGTGTCAGTATCGCCGTGCTGATCTCCATATTTGGCCTGTTGATCGGTTACATCTCCCTGGCCCGATTCATCACTTACGAAATTGTCTGGCTCTATATCGTTATCGCCAGCTTCTATTTATTGACGCAGTTATTCAGGGACTTGTGCGATTACCTGTTTTCGCCAAAACAGCCAAGCGGCAAGGCGATCAAACAGCTGCTGGGTATCGGTGATGTACGGCTCGAACAAATCGAGGTTGTCGTGGCGGGTATTGGCAGAGCGGCGTTACTGCTAATTGCCGTCATTACAACGTTTGTGGGGGGGATAGGGGCGACCTTTGGCCAACTGACTGACAGGGTTTCTGCGATCCTCGGCGGCGATGGATTGCGCAAGCTGAACATCATTCCAGGCAACCTGTTGAATGCGGTCCTCGCGCTGTTGATCGGTATTTACCTGATTCGATCGCTGCGCAGATGGCTGGATAACGAATTCCTGCCGAAAACCGATATGGACCCCGGCATGGGAGCGTCGCTAAGCACCCTGTTCAGCAATATCGGGTACGTCCTGGTCATCCTGCTGGCGTTGTCTTCGCTGGGCGTCAAATGGACGAATCTGGCCTGGATCGTCAGTGCGTTGTCGGTGGGTATCGGTTTCGGCTTGCAGGAGATCGTCAAGAACTTCGTATCCGGGTTAATCCTGCTTACCGAACGTCCGGTCAAGGTCGGTGACCTGATCAGCATCAGCGGGGTCGAAGGCGATATCCGACGAATCAATGTCAGGGCCACCGAGATACAGCTCAGCGACCGTTCGATTGTGATCGTGCCCAACTCGCAGCTTATTTCCCAGAACCTGCGCAATGTGACCATGGGCGGAAGCGCCCAAGGGGTGGCCACGCTCGAATTGGTGTTCCCTCTGGACATCGACCCCGAAGAAGTCAAAAACCTGCTGTACACCGCTTATCAGGAGCATGAAACCATCCTCGACAAACCTGCTCCCGTTGTCCGCTTCAGCCATCTGAGCCCTGATGGCATCACCCTGACCATCACCGGGTATGTCAGCAGCCCAAGGATTGTCAGTACGACCAAGAGCGATCTGCTCTTTGAGATCCTGAAGCGACTGAGTGCGGCCGGCATCAAATTGGCTAAACCGGCCCCTGCTGCGTAAGCCACAAAGCCGCTGACTATTTCCGGCTTACCCGCGACCTGTTGCGCCACAAGGTTTGCGGGCGAGCGTCTGACTGGGAAGTTCGTTGAACAACGCGCGATAACTGCTGGAAAATCGCCCTAAATGCCAGAACGACCAGTGCATCGCCACTTCGGCAACGGTGGTTTGCGTCGCTGTGCGACCGAGCAATTCGCGGCGTGCGCTGTTGAGTCGGCGCAAGCGCAGCCAATGGGTCGGGGTCATCCCGGTATAAGCCTTGAATGCATGCTGCAATTGCCGCAGTGACACCCCGGCAATCTGCGAAAGCTCCAGCAGGTTCAGGGTGTCTTCCGGCGCATCAGCCGCCCATTCACCGATGCGTTTCATCACTGCACGTTCTTCGGCGCGACGCTGTAAACCGCCGCGATCAAGGCAAACACAGGCGTTATCGAGGATGTACAGGCAATCTTCGAGCAACTGCTGGGTCAACGCCTCCTTGCTCGGTGGATCGAAGGTCTGCGCCAGTCGGGTCAACGTCCCGCTGAGCCAGCGACTGAACAATGCGTTCTGTCCCGAGTTCAGTGGCGCCATGAACAGGCCTTCGAGCCTGGCTACGTTCAAACCGTGACGCTGAACGAACTCCGGACCGAACACCACGGCGATTTCCTGGTAGTTCTCCGGGGTGATCCAGATGTTGCGGCTTTCGCCGTTCAACACGTACAGCGCGTTGTCGCTGCGATCGAAACAGAACGCCAGCGAGCCTTCGGGCGCGCTGAAATTCTGCTCGACCCGGGTGTTCATCTGTTCCTCGTAAATCTCCACGCCTTGCAGGTCCAGATAGCGCACGCGCCCAGCGAAATGCCCCGGTGACATTTGCTGGTAATGCTGGACCCAGCCCGGTGTGGCGCGGATTTGCTCGGCGACATCGGCGGTGTCGAACGCTTGGACTTGCAGGGGATTGCACGTTGTCATGGGTGACCTTACGCACTCGTTTGGTGCGTTTTGGTGCTGCTGAAAGTGGATAGATGGAACGTCAAGGCTCGCCCAAGATAGTCGTCAACGCGCCACAGGGGAAGTGTGTGGTGGATGAAACCAGCCTCCCCGGCGTCAATAAAACCAATAACGAGGTCTTTATGAATGTCCCTTTCGATCAGCTGCTCACGTGGCTGAAAGATCACAAGATTACCGAAGTCGAGTGTGTGGTCAGCGACTTGACCGGCATCGCACGCGGCAAAATCGCACCCACCAACAAGTTCCTGCATGAGCGAGGCATGCGCCTGCCGGAAAGTGTGCTTTTGCAAACGGTAACCGGGGACTTTGTCGACGACGACATCTACTACGACCTGCTCGACCCGGCCGACATCGACATGGTGTGCAAGCCCGTTTCCGATGCGGTGTACGTGATCCCATGGGCCATCGAGCCCACCGCCATCGTGATTCACGACACCTTCGACAAGTTCGGCAACCCGATCGAGCTGTCGCCGCGCAACGTGCTGAAAAAAGTCCTGCAGCTGTACACCGACAAAGGCTGGCGGCCGATTGTCGCGCCGGAAATGGAGTTCTACCTGACCCAGCGCTGCGAAGACCCGGACTTGCCGCTCAAGGCACCGCTGGGGCGTTCGGGCCGTGCGGAAAGTGGTCGTCAGTCGTTTTCCATCGACGCTGCCAACGAGTTCGACCCGCTGTTTGAAGACGTGTACGACTGGTGTGAACTTCAAGGCCTGGACCTCGATACCTTGATCCACGAAGACGGCCCGGCGCAGATGGAAATCAACTTCCGGCATGGCGACGCACTGGATCTGGCCGACCAGATCACCGTGTTCAAGCGCACCCTGCGCGAAGCGGCGCTCAAGCACAACGTCACTGCGACCTTCATGGCCAAACCGATTGGCGATGAACCCGGCAGCGCCATGCATATCCACCAGAGCGTGGTGGACATCGCCACCGGCCAGCCGATCTTTGCCGATGCCGACGGGCAGATGAGCGAACTGTTCCTGCACCACATCGGCGGCCTGCAAAAGTACATCCCCAAAGTGCTGCCGATGTTTGCGCCGAACGTCAATTCCTTCCGCCGCTTCCTGCCGGACACGTCGGCGCCGGTGAACGTCGAATGGGGCGAAGAAAACCGTACTGTGGGCCTGCGTGTGCCGACTTCAACGCCGGACGCGATGCGCGTGGAAAACCGTTTGCCAGGCGCCGACGCCAATCCTTATCTGGCGATCGCAGCAAGCCTGTTGTGCGGGTATCTGGGGATGATCGAGCGCATCGAGCCGAGCGCTGCGGTTCAGGGGCGGGCCTATGAGCGCCGCAATCTGCGCCTGCCGATCACCATCGAGGATGCCCTGACGCAAATGGAAGAGTGCGACACCGTTTCGCGTTATCTGGGCAGCAAATTCGTTCGCGGTTATGTGGCGGTCAAGCGAGCGGAACACGAAAACTTCAAGCGGGTGATCAGCTCGTGGGAGCGAGAGTTCCTGCTGCTTAGCGTTTAGAAACCTCGCTCCCCCATGGCATCACACATCCCCTGTGGGAGCGGGCTTGCCCGCGAAGAGGCCGGCACATTCAACATCTCGGTTGACTGACAGGCCGCCATCGCGGGCAAGCCCGCTCCCACAGGGTTAGAGAACACCAAAGAAACGCCTGAAAAAACCAACAACTCGAAGAGGTGTCGTATGCGTCTATTGAAATCCGTGGTCCCAGTCGCGCTGACATTGCTGTTCAGCGCCGTTGCGCAGGCTCAGCCAACGGTCAGCGTCTACAACTGGACCGATTACATCGGCGAGACCACCCTGGCCGACTTCCAGGCGAAAAGCGGGATCAAGGTGATCTACGACGTGTTCGATTCCAACGAAACCTTGGAGGGAAAGCTGCTCGCCGGTCGCACCGGGTACGACGTGGTGGTGCCGTCCAACCACTTCCTGGCTCGCCAGGTGAAAGCCGGCGCGTTCCTGAAGCTCGACCGTTCGCAGTTGCCAAACTTCAAGAACCTCGACCCGAAACTGCTGGCACTGCTCGAAAAAAACGATCCGGGCAACGAACACTCGGTCCCGTACCTGTGGGGCACCAACGGCATCGGCTACAACGTCGACAAGGTCAAGCAAGTGCTGGGCATTGATCGCATCGATTCCTGGGCGGTGTTTTTCGAACCGGAGAACCTGAAGAAACTCAGTCAGTGCGGCGTGTCGATGATGGATTCGGCCGATGAAGTGTTCCCCGCCGTTCTCAATTACATGGGCATGGACCCGCGCAGCGAAAACCCTGAAGACTTCAAAAGAGCTGAAGCCAAGCTGTTGACTATCCGCCCTTACATCACCTATTTCCATTCATCCAAGTACGTTTCGGACCTGGCCAACGGCGACATCTGCGTGGCGTTCGGTTACTCGGGTGACGTGTTCCAGGCCGCGAACCGGGCCAAGGAAGCCAAGAACGGCGTGAACATCGCCTACGCGATTCCCAAGGAAGGCAGCAACTTGTGGTTCGACCTGTTGGCGGTTCCCGCAGACGCCAGCAATCAGAAAGAGGCGCATGCTTTCATTAATTACCTGCTCGATCCGCAAGTGATTGCCAAGGTCAGCGCGTCAGTCGGCTACGCCAATCCGAACCCGGCGTCCAAGCAAGACATGGACCCTGAACTGGTCAGCAATCCTGAGGTTTATCCGCCTCAGGCAGTCCTCGACAAGCTCTACATTTCGACCACGCCGCCGCAGCCGATCATGCGTTTGATGACCCGTTCCTGGAGCAAAGTGAAGTCCAACCAATGAACCAGCACAGCAACGAACACGCTCATTCCTATTACGCGGCGTCAGCCAATGGAATGGTGCCCTACCCTACACTCGCCGAGGACCTTGAAGCCGATGTCTGTGTGATCGGCGGCGGCTTTACCGGGGTTAACACGGCGATCGAACTGGCGCAGCACGGGCTCTCGGTGATTCTGCTGGAAGGCCGACGGATCGGCTGGGGTGCCAGCGGGCGCAACGGTGGGCAGTTGATTCGCGGTATCGGCCATGACGTCAGCGGTTTCGCGCGTCATGTCGGTGAAGAAGGCGTGCGCTACCTTGAGCGTGCGGGCGTCGAGTCGGTAGCGCTCGTGGGCAACCGCATTCGTGAACACGGGATTGATTGCGACCTGCGCTGGGGGTTCTGCGAACTGGCCAATACCAAAGCGCAGTTCGCGGCGTTCGAGGCTGAGCAGCAAGGCCTTGCCGAATCGGGGTACGCCCATGAAACCCGACTCGTCGGGCCGCAGCAGATCCGTCAGCAGGTGGTGGACTCAGGCGTGTATGCCGGTGGGCTCGTCGACATGGGCTCGGGTCACTTGCACCCGCTCAATCTGGTCCTTGGCGAAGCGCTATTGGCGCAATCCCTGGGGGTGCAGATCTTCGAGCAGAGCCCGGTGCTGGAATTGATCCATGGCAGCACGGTGCAGGTTCGCTGTGCCGGTGGCACGGTGCGCGCCGGCAGTCTGGTGCTGGCGTGCAACGCTCATCTTGATGAGCTCGAACCGAAACTGAGCGGCAAGGTGCTTCCTGCGGGCAGCTACATCATCGCCACCGAGCCGCTGGCGCCCGACGTTGCAGCGCAATTGATCCCGCAGAACCTGGCGCTCTGCGACCAGAAAGTCGGCCTGGATTACTACCGACTCTCGGCGGACCGACGTTTGCTGTTCGGCGGTGCCTGCCATTATTCCGGGCGTGATCCGGCAGACATCGAAGCCTACATGCGCCCGCACATGCTCAAGGTCTTCCCGCAACTGGCCAACGTGCGCATCGACTATCAATGGGGCGGCAAGATTGGCATCACCGCCAATCGCTTCCCCCAGGTCGGGCGCTTGAGCCAGCATCCGAACGTTTTCTACGCCCAGGGCTATTCCGGCCATGGCCTGAACGTGACCCACTGGTGCGCAAAACTGTTGGGTGAAGCGATCCACGTCGGACACAGTCAGGGCTTTGACGTGTTCAGCGCCGTGCCGCACATGACCTTTCCCGGTGGGCCCATGCTGCGCTCTCCACTGCTGGCCCTCGGTATGTTCTGGTATCGGCTGCGCGAACTGCTTGGGTGACGATAACTCTCCCCCTCCTCTTATGATCGTTCCCACGCTCCGCGTGGGAACGATCAGTACCCGCCTTTTAATTTGCTCAATCGCGATGCGCTTCTATATTGAGGGAGTGCTCTGACTTCCCTGCGTCCTGGCGAGTGCGGCCTATGGCTACGACTGACCGACTGATCATCTGCGAGCACTGCGACTGCGTGTATGAAAAAGTCACGCTCGCCAAACATCAGAAAACCCTGTGTACACGCTGCGGCGGCGTGCTTCAGCGCTATAACGGCCTGACAGTGGAGCAACGTCTGGCGTTGACCTTCACCGCGTTGATGCTGTGGATTTTCGCCAACTTCTACCCCGTCATGAGCATCAGCCTCAAAGGCCTGAAAAACAGCGCGACGCTTTGGGATTCGGTGCTGGCCCTGAGTCTGGGGCCGATCACGTTCATCGCCATGGTGGCGGCGATCTCGATGATCATCGCGCCGATTTTCCAGTTGTTGCTGCTGATCTGGGTGCTGAGCTTCGCCCTCGCCCGCCAGCGCTCGCCTGGCTTCAGGTTTTGCATGCGCTGGCTGGAAACCCTCAGGCCCTGGAGCATGCTGGAGGTCTGTCTGCTGGGGGCAATGGTCGCGGTCATCAAACTCGCCGGATTGCTCGATGTGCTGCCCGGCATCGGTCTGTTTGCCTTGGCCATTCTCAGTCTGATGATGATCCGCATCGCCGGGCGCGACATTCGTGACCTATGGGAGATCTTATGAACAGACCCCCGGTGGCGAGTGAACTCAACCTGTGCCTGTGCCATAGCTGCGGCCTGGCCTGTGACATCACCGATGAACCTCACGAATGCCCACGGTGCGGCGCGCCGCTGCATCGGCGCAAAACCAACTCACTGGCCCGGACCTGGGCCTACATGTTCACTGCCCTGGCGTTTTACGTCCCGGCTAATCTGCTGCCAGTGATGAACACCAAGATGGTTGGCAGCGGCGCCGATAGCACGATCATGAGCGGTGTCATTGAGTTCTGGCAGCACGGCGCCTGGGACATTGCCCTGATTATTTTCATCGCCAGCATCGCGGTGCCGGGCATCAAGTTCGTCGCCCTGACGCTGTTACTGGTGACCGTGCAGCGCGACAGCCAATGGGCCAGTAAGCAGCGTTCAACGCTGTACCGTTTCGTCGAGCTCATCGGTTACTGGTCGATGCTCGATGTGATCGTCGTCGCCCTGGTGGCCTCACTGGTCAAGTTTCAAGCCCTGGCCGATATCGAACCGCGCCCGGGCATTTTGTTTTTTGGCCTGGTGGTGGTCTTCACCATGCTGTCGGCAATGAGTTTCGACCCGCGCCTGATCTGGGATAAAGAAGAACGGGATAACCCAAACGAGGAGGTCATGGATGAAGTCGCAAATCACTGACGGGCCGCAAGCCCCCGGTCAGGCCCCTGTCAAGACCCGCCGTTTCAGCGTTTCATTGGTGTGGATCGTGCCAATCGTCGCGGTGCTGGTGGGGATTTCCCTGGTCGTGCACACCATGATGCAAGAAGGTCCGACCATTACCGTTACGTTCAAAACCGGTAGCGGCCTGACGGCCAACAAGACCGAAGTCAAATACCGCAACGTGGTGATCGGGCATGTCTCGGACGTGGAACTGAGCAACGATCAGAAGAGCGTCAACGCCACCATCAAACTGTCCAAGCAGGCGGAAAGTTTCACCCGCGAAGACTCGCAGTTCTGGGTCGTGCGGCCACGTATTGGCGCCGGCGGGGTATCGGGTATCGATACCCTGTTGTCCGGGGATTACATTGGCGCCGACATCGGCCAGGCCAACGCTCGTGCAAAAAACTTTGTTGGCCTGGAAAACCCGCCACCGATTACCTATGGCGAGCCGGGCAAGCGCTTCACCCTGAACACCCAGGACCTCGGTTCGCTGGACATCGGCTCTCCGGTTTACTACCGCAAGATTCCGGTGGGTCAAGTGGTGGCCTATGCCCTGAACGCCGACGGCAAAGGGGTCAACATCGAAGTGTTCATCCACTCGCCCAACGATGCCTACGTCACCGAAAATACCCGGTTCTGGAACGCCAGCGGGATCGACGTGAATGTCGGCGCCAACGGCTTTTCGCTGAAAACCGAGTCGCTGTCATCCATCCTGGTGGGCGGCATCGCCTTCCGCGCTCCGGATTACAACCCGAATGACCAACCGGCTAAAGAGGACAAAGTCTTCGATCTGTTCGAAGACCAGCTAACCGCCCTCGCCCCGCCCAGCGGCAAGGGGCAATTCCTCAGCTTGCGTTTCGATCAAGCCTTGCGCGGGCTCAGGGTCGGTGCGCCGGTGGAATTCCTGGGCATGGAGTTCGGCAGAGTCGTGGCGATCAATCTGGATTTCGACGCGAAAAAACGCAGTTTCCCGGTCAATGTCGGGATCATGATCTACCCGCAACGACTCGGCCAGGCCCACACCAAAATGCTCGAGGTGTTGAAGCATGACCCCAACGACGAAGCCGCTGGCGTACGTTTGATGGGTTCTTTCATCGAAAACGGTCTGCGGGCCCAGGCTCGAAGCGGCAATCTGTTGACCGGTCAGCTCTACATTGCGCTCGACTTCTACCCCAAGGCGGAGAAAGTCGTCTTCGACCCGACCGCCCGCCCAGTCGCTATCCCGACTATTCCTGGCAGCCTCGAGCAGTTGCAGGAAAAACTCGAGGGCATGGTCAACAAGATCAACCAACTGCCCATCGAGCGCATTGCCGGCAACCTGGACAGCAACCTCGTCGAACTGCGTAAAGGTCTGGCGCAATTCAACGCCAAGACTTTGCCTGGCGTGCAGACCACCCTGGCGGATGTCAGCAAGACCCTGCAATCGGCCAGTTCGACCTTGGCCGAAGACTCGCCGCAACGCGAACAATTAGGTCAAACCCTCGACGAGCTCGGGCGCATGTCGCGATCCTTGCGTGAACTCTCGGATTACCTGGGACGCCATCCGGAATCGCTGATTCGCGGCCGTCCCGACAATGCCGCGCCGATGGATATGCAGGGGCCACCGCGCAAATGACCACAGGAGCATCACTCATGGTTTATCCGCTGAAAGTCAGCTTGGTCACTGCATTGTTGCTACTGACTGCATGCCGCAGTGATCCGATTCAATTTCACACCCTGATTCCGGCTCAACCGGGACTTGCGGCGCGCAACAGCGGTGCGGAAATCCAGATCGAGGGCATCAGCGTGCCGCCCCAGGTCGATCGTCCGCAGATCGTCATTCGCCAAGGCAACAGTGGCATGGCAATCCTCGAAACCGAATGGTGGGCGGCGAGCCTGGTGGATGAATTGCGCAGCGCGCTGATCGATCAAATGGTCAACAGCAATCCCCGGCGCAACGTATCGGTGCGGATAGAGGTGCAGCGATTCGATTCGATTCCCGGTCAATATGCGTTGATCGACGTCAAGTGGCGCCTGCGCAATCTGAGTGAAAGTGATGCCGCGCTGGTCACCTGCCGCAGCACTTTGCAGACGCCTTCAGGCGCTTCCATCGATGAGCTGGTGGCGGCTCAACAAAACAATGTCAAACGCCTGGCTGCGCTGATCAGCCAGGCCGCGGGCGGAATGCAAAAAGGGTGTCCATCGGCTTAATCAAGCCATCACGCGACCTGTAGCAGCTGGCGAAGCCTGCGTTCGGCTGCGAAGCAGTCGTGAAATCAGGCACCACGCTGTTTCAGGTAAATCGAACTGGCTGGATTGACGAC
>NZ_JBYTAJ010000064.1:0-11313 GCF_058788075.1 Pseudomonas sp. FW305-20
GGGTTGGATTGTGGGGCTGTGCATGGGTGGGTCTCGGGGCGGCAGGTGATCGCAGTTGGAGGAGTCTACGTCATGGGGAAATATCATCGCATCGTAAAAAATCTGTCTGCACATCTTATTTAAATACCAAATTCACGCTTAGCGACTACTTTGAGTAGTGGCTCATAGCGCCATGATTCACGATACGATTAGATTTTTTCGATAAAACGAAGATGGCACCAGTGCGCTGACGCATATGCACCCTTTTTGAATCCAGGCAATTCATCCAAATATCGCCATAAAAAAGGATTTTAAATGATCAAGTCAATAACAACACTACAAAACTTTGGGATCTTCGCTAATTACACAAAGCCAAAGGAACTCGAAGAGTTTGCAAAATACAATTTAATTTACGGCTGGAATGGCAGTGGAAAATCGACCCTTTCCAAAGTTTTCGAGTGCGTATCTAAAGGGCATATTATAGGCGACTTCCCTGACGCAACCCTTAAAATGGATACCGACATCGGTATAATCGATAACAAAAACCTAATAAAACAAGATCTAGACATTTGCGTCTTCAACTCAAATTTTGTTAAAGAAAACATAAACTGGGACAGCTTAGTAAGAAGTATTCTTCTAATATCCAAAGAAAAAATTGAAGAAAAGAAAATTTGGAAAGAGAAAAAGGATGCTCACAAAACCAAATCCGATCTATTGGAAGAAAAAACACGAGAAAAACAAACCCTCGACGACAACGTCCAAAAGCTACTCAGTGGAATAGCAAAAAACATAAAAAATCGCTTTCAGATTCTCGACAGCACGGACAGCTACTTCGTCAACTACAATAGAAGCAAAGTACAATCAAAAATAACCACGCACTCGTCAGAAATAGAATCCGGCACCCTACTGCTTCAAACAGAAATATTGGAAAAGACACAACAGGCTGTTTCTCCAAAATTTAAAAATTCGGTCCAGCATTCAATAACCCCTATAAATCAAGAAAACTTTACACAGACAGCACAACGCCTGAACTCCTTATTCAAGGAAACTGCCACATCGACCTCTATTGACCATTTGCTTGAAAACCCACATATACAGTCCTGGATCGAAACAGGACTTGAGATACACATAAACAATACGACCTGCGAATTCTGTGGACACTCAATTTCCACCGAAAGGTTGAAAGCGCTCAACGACCACTTTAGTGAGTCTTTTAAAATCTTCAAAACCCGCCTCAACAGCGCAACCCAGTGGATACAAAGCAATACCATTTCAAATCCTCCAAGAATATCTATCGGGGACTTATATGAAGAATTCGCAACGGATATTCCAAAATTAGAAGACGAGGTAGAAGAAGCAATAATTTCACTAAACCAACACCTGCAAGAATGGCAGATAGTGCTAGACAAAAAAATAGACAACCCTTTTGACACACAGCTTGTGATTGAAACACCCCCCAGCTCAATATTCGAGAAATTTAATAGCTCAGCAACTGCTATCAATGAAAAGATAATCGCACACAATGATAAAGCCGAAAACTTCAACAATGAGATTGCTAGCGCTAAAACCGCACTGGAACTGCATTTTTTAAGTGAAGAAATTCGCGACTCTGAATTCAAAAAAATTGAAGACGGCGCCAAATCATTGTTAAACCCAATTGCAGAATTGGGCAAAGAAATTCAGACTCTAAATTCAGAAATTAACGAACTTGAAAAACAACTTAATAATGAGAGCATTGGCGCCGACAACTTTAATGATGCACTGCATCGCTTTCTGGGAAGAGACAGCATTTCTCTGCGTTTCGACACTACACAAAAAGGCTACAAAATTTTAAGAATCCCCGAAAATCTACCTGCGCGAAACCTAAGCGAAGGTGAAAAAAACGCAATCGGCCTCATCTATTTTCTAACGAAACTATCTGAAAACGAACGCGACATAAAAAATTCAATCGTGGTTTTCGACGATCCTGTTTCAAGCTTTGACTCTAACAATCTTTTTAATGCGCATTCATTTTTGCGAGATCGCTGCCAAGATGCCAAGCAGTTGTTTCTTCTTACCCACAGCTTCAACTACTTTAAACTGGCACGTGACTGGCTAGCAGGAAAAAACAAAAAAACGGACGCTGCACACTTACCAATAATAAAATCTAGATTTTACAGCATAGATGCTTCCCTCACAGCACCACGCGTAGCCTCTTTGAAAAATGCTCCGCCTTCGCTTACCAACTTCAATTCCGAATACCATTTTCTTTATTCAACTTTGCGGCAGCACTTAGAAACACAGACCTTATCAATGGAAGTTTCTTTCTCTGTTGCAAATATGTCACGAAAACTCCTAGAAGCGTTTTTAACATTTAAATTTCCTCATGGCCGCGGAGACTTCAGGAGTCTTATGGACCAAGCAATAACAGAACCTGCGAAATGCGAAAGAATTTATAGGTTCATAAATAAATACTCCCATAACCAAGTGATCGAATTCGACGATAGTGCTACTGACAATATAGCTGCGGAATCGGAATACATCGTCCGTGATATTTTTGAAGAGATTAAAAAACTAGATGCAACGCATTACGCAGGAATGGAAAAAGCTTTAGCCACCCAAACTGCGTAACCACAAGTACGAATAAAGACGGGGTTGCTTCTGGTATATTTTCCACCAAACAAACCCGTCATTTCCTCCCTAATAAAAGACTGATAAAAGGCGACAGATCTATTTATAAACAGATCAGTCCCCTTTGCTTTCATTTTTACTATGTGCGCAAAAGACAGCTTTCCTCAATAACTCTAGCCTGCCAAATCTTTAACGTCGGACAGCGAATCGGGAAGTGGTAGTGTTGCGGCTTCATCAAAACTCTCTAGAATCTCTATCAATTCATGCTTAACCCAATCCGCAGTAATCAATACGGAATCATTTAATTCAGCATCAACGTTATGTACAATTATGTCCCGAGACAACTGAAGCTTCACTAATTCTTGAGCCAGTTCGGAAGATACAACGCCTTCCTCTACAAGCTTGTCAATAATAAGCCGAGTTGAAGTTTTGTTTTTTATTAACTTTCGCGCTTGCTCGTGATTTAGTGCATTCATAGCGGTTTCGATAAGTAACTGCTGGATGGAAATCCAAATAGAAATAAGCTCTGCATGTGTGCTATTTACAGTGGTTGCAATATTTTCAGCCACTTCTTCCTTCTGCTCAGGAGACATATAGATGCTGTCGAGCTTGCTCAATGCTTCGCCAAGCTTCTCCTTGACCTCCCCGGATATTTTCAAGATATTATCAAATTCATCGTGACCGATAAAATTATTATGCGCTACAAGACATCTCAACTCATACAGCTTCGCCCAGCGAGTTTGTAAATACTCACTCTTACAACTAACAATAGGCTGAAAATATCTCTCCCAGTTTGAAGTTGGGACGAGCTCTTTTAGCTCATCGATATTTATCTCACTGGCCGACAGTGCCGACCTAACTTTCTCCATAAGCTTTGAAGAACTGGCTGTTGAATAAGGCTTAAATAAGAAATCTGAAAGCTGAATAAAATCAGTTTCGAAAAGATAGTTATTTCCTGCAGTATTTTTCTTCGTCTTTATAGACTCCGAAACTTCTCTCGGAACGGCTTCCTTTGTCCAACCCAGACCAATTTTTGTAAGCATGAACTTTGTGATGAGCTTGCGCATCATGTTTTCAATCTCATGTATTACAGGGTAAGCGGCAGAGGAAAGGCTGCTGCTTACATCATCCCACAATACCTCAACAGGTCTTTCAGCCGCTTTTGCCAAAATAGTTCTTATGGACTTCAATAATGATAGAAAGACTATTACCTCGCCTTTGTTTTGGCAAGCTAAGCGCACGTGAAAAAAATGTGACTATTGTTTTGTATTTCTCCTTGTTGAACATCATAGTCAAACCGCACCCCATCAAATACCAATCCTTTAGTTTTTATTTCGATGCTGCTATATGATTGTATTAAATTATTGAATGCGGAAATTGAGTTGCAGAATCCTTCCTTGGAATTAACTATTGCAAGGTATTCGACTTTAAGGTTTTCCATTACCGTTTCTTCTTTAAGGTGATATGGGTGATAGTAGCGTTTTGAAATCCCCATGTCATCGAAACAGTCTGTGCATCGATGCGAACGGTAGATAAGGCAGCACGATTGAGCTGGCTCAACCTAAGCCTATTGCTTCACTCTAGCGACAGTCGATATCGCAAATACGTTTGTCCAAGGTAGCTTTTTTGCTGAGTCAACCTAGATTGTGCGTATTTAGTTGGGTCGACCGATTGAATCCACAGTCGATAGCGATCATCCCCGAATCGCCTCGCTATCGACAGAAGGCCTACCTTGTCGAACATCCACTAATGGAATGGGTGTAACGGTCCTAGGACCACCATAAAAATTCCTACACAAACCTCGGAATCCCTCACCTTTCCCGCCGTTCCGATGAGGCCTATAGTCCATCTCGTCGCCCAAAATGGCGATTACGGGTTTGGCGACCCGGGATACGAATGCGAGGGCCGCCTGCTCATTTGCAGGCGTCGTCGCAACTGCAAAACCGCTGTACTATGGCGGTTGCGCGCGGGAGACCTTCGGGTCTGCCGGTTTTCGTTCCCGGTTCGCCAACCTGCGCGCAACTGCCACCCTATTCGTTTGGCGACGATCTGTTGGCGGTCTCATCTAACTGAACGGATATCTCACCTATGGAAAGATACATGCCCCTCACCGGAATCGACCTGATCCCGGCCTCCCTGCTCATCGACACCCAAGCCCCACTCGACGTCCTGCAAGCCATGGCCGATTACCGCATCCGCACGGTCACGCAGGTGCTGGAAAACATCGCCTTCCGCGCCGAACTCGGTTGCGACACGGTGGTGCTGTCGGATTTCTCCAAACTGCTGGCCATTCCGTTACGCGACGGCTGTGACTTGATGGACGTGATCGGTCGACGCTTGCGAGCGCAGGCGAAGGAGTAAGTAAAAACGGGCGCCTCAATGGCGCCCGTTTTTTGTGTCCATGATCAAAGTGGTCCCTAGCCCCCAACAGACGGCTGACCTGCCTCAGAAAGGCAAAGACCGCGTATGAAGTCACTGTTTTTCCGGAAGCCAAGACAACTGCCCGATTTGATCTAGCCTTGAATAAGATCACCCGGGAGATAAACACCATGCCCCTGGCTCTCAGAAATCTATCCGCCCTTGCTCTGGGCATGTTTTTTTGCATTGCCGCGTGGGGTCAACAGGTAGCCGATACCGATCACCCACCGGCAATACTCCCGTTGGAATCCGAGGCGGGACCAACACTCATGGCCTATCCGCCGCTCGCCGCGCCGCTCGCCCGGGGCGTTGTCATCATCCAGTATCGGGCAGAGCACGCGAGGATCATGCCGGTATTTGGCAAAGAGGCGGTTGAGGTGTCACCACGTCTGAGTCACCTTCACGTGACCGTCGACGATTGGAAAGGGACTTGGGCGCACACCAGTGAAGACCCGATTATTTTGGTCGGGCTGACGCCCGGCCCGCACAAGGTTCTTCTTGAAGTGGCTGATCCGAGTCATAAGGTCCTGACCAGTACGGAAGTGAGTTTTATCGTTCCAGAGAAAAAACCATGATCAACGGGGACTGACTTGTTTGGGTCATGCCCTTGTCTGCCAACTGCGAGATAAACCCCTCCTTCTCTTCAGCCGAACTGCTCGAACCGCCGCCGCTTCAGGAACAACCCCACGCCCAGCGCCACGGCAAAGATTGACAGCAACCCCAGATCAAAGCCCAACACGCGGATCTGGCTTGCAGCAACGCAGCCGACCGCACCAGCCACCACCAGCACCATCCCTAGCCACTTGCGCAGCAGATACGGCTTGAGAAACCGATCGAACAGAAAGAACAGCACCAGGGCAATGACCAGTTGGGTAATTTCGGACATGTGAATCTCCAGTCGGATAAAAGGTGACACCTACTTAAACAATCACAATCAAACCCTCCGCTTTGAGCAGTACTCCACAATCAGCTGAGTAACCGCCGCCACAATCGCCTGATCCGCGTCAGGCGAGGTGAACAGCCGACATTGCGCATCCGGTAAATCCGGCAACCCTTGTTCTGCCCCAATAACCGCCAAGCCTTGCCCCAACTGACTCAGTGGCATGGGCGCTACCGCGAAGCCTGCCAGGGCCGCCGCCCGTAATCCGGCGGTGCTGCTGCACAACATCGCCGTGCGTTGGGCGATTCCCGCCTGTGCCAGCCTGGTCAGCGCGGCCTCGCGATAAGGGCACGGCTCGGGGAACAGGGCCAGCGGCAACGGCGTGGGTAACCCAGCGACGGGTTGCGCCGACCAGGCCCACACCAACGGTTCTTGCCATAGCAACAGCCCCGTTTCGCTGGTTTCGCACAGCGAACCGATGACCACGTCCAGATGCCCCTGCTTCATCAGCGCCAGTAACGTACCCGGAATATTCACCTGTACTTCGATCTTCATCCCGGGGTATTGCGCTGCGAAATCCTGGACCGTGCGCAGTAATCGAGGCTCGACAAAATCTTCGGACACGCCGATCCGCAATCGCCCGTGAAACGGTGTGCGTGTGAGGTCGGTCCAGGCGTCGCGGTTCAGCGCGAGGATCGTGCGCGCATAAGAGACCAGGCGTTCGCCATCGGCCGTCAGTTGCTGGGAACGGGTGGTGCGCGTCAACAGGGGTTTGCCAATCTGTTCTTCCAATCGCCGCACGTGGCCACTGACCGCCGACTGAGTCAGGTGCAGCTTCTGGGCGGCACGGCTGAAGCCGTCTTCATCGACGACGGTGACAAAGGTTTTGAGCAGCAGAGGGTCGAACATAGTTTTATACGTGATCAATTTAGTCTGAATTTACGATTTATATTTCAAATTCAACTATGTTGCAATGCTCACACCTGCCCAGCCCTCCTCATCATTCAAGGTGTGTCATGACGACTCTTCTGCATATTCAGTGTTCTCCACGCAAACAGCGTTCGGCGTCCTTTGAAGTCGCCCGCAGTTTCATTGCGCGTTATCAAGCCAACACCCCGGACACCGAAATCATCACCCTCGACCTCTGGAACATGACGCTGCCGGAGTTCGATGATCTGGCCATGGAGGCCAAGTACGCCGGGCTCAATGGCACGCCGTTGACCTCTGCACAACAAGACGCCTGGAACACGTTGAAAGCGTTGGCCAGTCACCTGCACCGCGCGGATGTGCTGGTGATGTCCGTGCCACTGTGGAATTTCAGCATCCCCTACAAACTCAAGCACTTCATCGATCTGGTATCGCAGAAAGACATCCTGTTCAGCGTTGACCCGGAACGCGGTCTGGAAGGCATGCTGCACAACAAACTCGCCGTGGTGATGTACGCCCGCGGCCTGGATTTTTCGGCGCAGTCGAGCACCCCGGCGGAGCGCTTCGACTTCCAGAAGCCCTACGTGGAAGCCTGGCTGAATTTTATCGGCGTCACGGATGTGCATTCGGTGATTGTGGAAAAAACCATCCTGGGGGAAGACGTTGATCGGCGCGCGCGTGAGGACGCGACTCAACAGGCCATGAGCTTGGCAGACAGTTTGTCGCCGACGCTTCAGGCCTAACGGTTGCACATCGATTCATTGCAAACCGAAAAGCTTGAATAGCCACCACGCCCCCGCCCGAGTCAGTACTGACGGGTTGCGCAGTTCAAGTGAGGCGTACTTACGCTTGCCTGACGATATCGACCGAGATCTCCACCGCCGCAATCGTGCCTCTGTTTTCAAGCCAGTGGGTGGTGTTCCTGTCCTCGGGCCAGCCCACTCCCGGCCCATAGTCCGTGGCGACGCCATTGCGATGGTCAGTGATCGTGCCTTGCAGAATGTAGACGGTGCCTGGTCTGTCGATATGGTTGTGAATCGGCCCGAAGACACCTCCGGGCTCGATGGTCACCCTGCGCATCCTGAGTTGGCGCCCTGCCATCCCCTCGATCTCAGGCCCCAGGTCAATCGTTGCGAGTAACTGCACCGTAACGCCTTTCGTTTCAGGTGCAGACTGTTCATTGCTCATGGCGCGCGCTCCTCTGTACGTACAGGGCCTAGCTAGAAGTAGAGACCCCAAAAGGCGTGATCAGGCGGGAGGCGACAAAGGGTCGATTGCATTGCTGCGCGACAGGCTGTCATCGGCCAAAAGCAGACCATGGACACGCAGCTAATACGTCAGTAATGTGCAAAAAAATATGCCGCTTTCCCACTTCTTGATGCCGCGTTTACAGATTCGATTTTTTGATTGCTCAAGGGATTACGCATGAACATGGAATGTTATGCGACATCGCATGTCGCAAAATTAATTGTTATGCCAAAAGCCGTACGGCACCTCAAAATTGAATGACAGGAGCAATAAAGTGGAAATCAAGATTGATATATTGGATTCCCCAACGGAAAAGGATCAAGGAGTTCTGAATAATAGGTTTTCAGAATATCTTCGAATTCAACATCCAAATCTACCGCCAGAATCGGAAGATAAAATATTTATGGTGGTTGCACACGATGAAGTAGGCGACTACATCGGTGCAATAAGCTGTAATTGTTACTGGGATGGCTTAGAAATTGACACCTTTTGGGTTAAGGAATCTCATCGCGGTAAAAAAGTAGGCTCTATGCTATTGGAGAAAGCAGAAACGATTGGCGCCAACAATGGGGCAGTAGTTGCATTCTTAAAAACCGTTGATGCTAAACAGTTCTATGAGCGGCATGGGTATGAGATTTATGGTGTTCTTGAGGATCGACCAATCGGGACTAACCTGTATCATTTAAAGAAACGGCTAGTAAAACATGCATAACAACTGGTTCAAACCGTTCGCTTCGCTTCGCTCACTGGCACGGGCTAAAGCCCGCCCCTTAACGAAATGCTGGTCAGCGTCCGCATTGGGTCGAAAGTCGTCTTTTGCTAACTCCATCGGGACCTCGCTACGCCCCGCTTAGATCGGGTAGCAGCGTGCAGATGGGAGTCGTCTGAGTCGTTGCGCGTTTGATTGGTCATCGCCATCCTGAAAGCGACGATTTTAGAGGAGATTGAAGTGGACATTGACCGCCTGATAAAAAAGCGGCAACTGAACGTGCAAGAGCAAAATGCTCTTGTGGCCCACAGACTCATGGTAACCGCTAAAGCTTGGCTGGCCACAGGGGTTCCTCCCGCCTTAAAAAACTATGGCGAGTCAAAAGGCATTAAATGGTCAGAAACCGTCGTACTCGACCTTGAAGTCGACTTTCCCGGAATGCCACGCCTTTATGGTCTGTTGCTCACTCACGCAGAGCGCTTCATAGCGTTTGAAATTGATACCGATAGCACTCATAGGTACGTGGAATCGGTGAGTCAATGGGCGGATGTTTCTACTCATCAGGACTACACGTCCCGCAAGCGTGGCAGTGGAAAGGGCTTCGCAGCGATTGCTCTCCACGTGAGACGCGAACTTCTTTGCGGCTTGTAGGTGCGAATGTCATAGAAGCTGACAATCCCATTGTGAATCGGAAGCCGCTTTTGGCTGACGGCTTCCTGCAGCGAGTGTCCGCTTTGGGCCGACTTCTGCCCTTCACGACAGGCAAAAATCGGCCAAAAGCCGCCTACCAAAAAGGCGGGCCTTCACTTATCGCCATGCTGTTAAACAACGTCAAACAAGCAACGTCAAAAACCCGGTCATTTAACCAACTCCTTGCGACTGGAATTTTTTCATGGCGTAAAGGGTGAAGTGCAAAAGGTGTCCTAGACTACAGGCTTAAATGGTCTGCTTTCATGTGTTCTTCACTGCTGCAACTACTGGGTTTTTATATGAATTCAGACAGTTTTCAGTCGCAGCACGGCCTTTATCGGATGCCCTCTATCGACCCAAGAGCGGGATGCCAATATGAATAATAGTTCCGTAGCGGGCTCTCGATTCAGCGTACTTGATGGATGGCGCGGCATAAGCATCCTGCTTGTCTTGGCGTGTCACCTGCTACCACTCAGCCCAAAGGCTTGGCAATTCAATGCCGCCGCAGGCGTTATGGGAATGGCTATATTTTTTACCCTGTCGGGTTTTCTGATTACAAATTTCCTGCTCAATAACAGCAGCGTCGTTGATTTTTTAATCCGCAGAATCTTTCGGGTTGTGCCGCTCGCCTGGTTGTACATGCTCATTGCCTTACCCGTCATGAACAGCACTCCGGATGCCTACATCGCAAACTTTCTGTTCGTCGCCAACTGGCCGCCCATGTGGCTTGGCAGTGTCAACGGCCACCTATGGAGTTTGTGCATGGAGGTCCAGTTTTATTTCGCCATCGCTTTGCTGGTGGTTTTGATGAGAAACAAGTGGGTACTGCTGATCCCGGTTCTCTGCATTGCCGTCACGATGTATCGAGTCATGAATGAAGTCCATGTCGCAATCAACACTTATTACCGCATCGACGAAATACTTTCCGGGTGCATACTGGCACTGATATATAACAACAGACTGGGCAATATCCTTGTCAAACTTCCGGCACAAACTTGGATCACCCAAGTATCTTTAGGCCTTCTATTTGTTTTGTCCTGTCATCCCGATGCGGGCTTCATGAACTACTTGCGCCCCTACCTTGCCGCAGCAATGGTGGGGAGCACGTTACTCAATAGCCGGACACTGATTGCCCAACTTCTGAATAATCGCGCTCTATTTTATATCGCCACTATCTCGTATGCCCTCTACGTTGTTCATCCGCTGCTAATACATACCTGGCTGGGTAGCGGAGATACCGTCATAAAATATTTGAAGCGCCCTTTGTTGTTCGCCGCCATTTTTATCACCGCGCATATCTCGACCTTTTATTATGAAAAATGGTGGATTGCTTTTGGTAAGCGATTTGCCAAGAAAGTCGCTAACCAGTCTGTTACCTCGGTCAGTTGAATCCCGAGTCGATTGCGGGTTCAAGCAACGGAACAAACGAAAACGGGCGCCTTGTGGGCGCCCGTTTTGGGTGTACTTTCTTGTCAGCCGTTATGGCTAATCATGGGATTTTTTCGATACCGACGTTCCGGCTTTACTCAACCCTTTGGTGTTGTGATCGCCTGGAGTCGAGGTCGAGATTGCACTGGCCTTGGTCACGCCGCGAGTATCTTTGGATTGAGCGATACCTGAAGTCGTTTGGCCATGGCCCTGATCACCGCGATCATTGCCATAGTGGTTTCCGCTTTCACCATGGTCGCGAACAGCCTTGCCGGCATGATCGCTGCTCAGTCCTTTGCCCTGGCCGTTACTGTTAGCGCCGCCGGAGTGACCTGAACCGCTATGGCCGCCGCCTGTACCGCCGCCGTGGCCACCGCCATTACCACCACCGTTGCCTCCCCCGTTACCACCGCCATTACCGCCG
>NZ_JBYTAJ010000065.1:0-10967 GCF_058788075.1 Pseudomonas sp. FW305-20
ACCACCACCACCACCACCACCGGCAGCGGCAACTCCCAACAACCCCAAAGCACCAAGCGAAAACGCCGAAGTCGATAAAAGACTGCCAGACACAGCAAATGAACTCGGCTCAAATCCAGCAAGGCTCGCACGATCCAGAGTAAGCGGCGAAGAAATGCCATCCTGCAGAAATGCAGCTTCGAGTCCGCCCTCCGCGTCGACCACCACATAAGGGTGATAGGTGGAGTCCTGAGACATGCCGATGAGCTGACCTTCGAACTCATAGAAGTCTTCAATAATGAGCCGAGGTGCATCCGGGTCCTCACCCTCAAGCGATACGTGCAAATCCTTACCTACACGCTTGACAACAATTTTCTCCGGCGCGAAACCACGCTCGCCGGTGGAAAGAATGTATTTACCACCTTTAATTGCCTGAATTCGAACCAGCTTATCGTGAGACTGAGAGAGATCACGCGTTAGAGTGACAGTTGAATTGTCCACAACAGAAACACTAGCTTTAACCATTTTCACACAGAGTTACCTTTTTAGGGGGCGCCACCGGATCAGACAAGGGCGCTGAGCATTTACAAGCTTGCTCAGGCTATATTTCGCCCTCTCCTATCAAAATAGGATCAATCCCAAAAAAGCCCCATGAATCCCCCTGCAGTGGCCTAATGAAACCATGAAGTGGCCTAATGAAACCGGACACCCATTTAGGTGAGAATGCTCGCCAGATCGAGGTGTCAGATGACCAAAAAACGCCGTTCCTTTTCTGCTGAATTCAAACGCGAGGCTACCGACCTCGTGCTCAAGCAAAACTACAGTTACATCGAAGCCAGCCGTTCACTCGGTGTCGACGAGCCGGCCCTGCGCCGCTGGGCCGATCAGGTTCAGCAGGAGCGCCAAGGCGTCAGGTCGCGGTAGGGATGGCAGTTACCTGCCACCCCCCGCACAGATCCGTACGTGCGGATCTACCGCATACGGCTACTGCCTCGGGCATGTGACGCGAAGCGACCCTCAGGGTAAGGATGTGCATTTCTGGGTCTAGGTATGTAGAGGTCGACAAGGCGTCCGTAGCGTGACCATTGAAGCCGATTACGCTGGCTGCGACGTTTGAGGGCTTGCCGCCATAGACGGCATACCGCCAGACGAAAACCACCAAGACGTATCAGATTCCCCAGCACGGCGTGGTAATTGAAGTACCCGCTGACCACCCGGGTAAGCCACTGACCCACGACTCGAACAGGCTCATGACGTCGGCGTTTCAGCTCATCCCGAATAGCCAGCAGCGTTGTACGCATTCGTTTCTTGACCGTCAGCCGCAGTATTTGAAAGCCACCACTTCTGTTGGTACTACAACAATGCGTGAAGCCCAGGAAGTCAAACGTCTCCGGTTTACCTAAGCCTCGCTTCCTACGATTTCTCGCAGCAAAACGACCACATTCAATCAGCCGTGTCTTCGAGGCATTGAGGGATAAACCGAACCTGGCCAAGCGCTCCTGCAACTGCACCAGAAACTGCTGAGCCTGCCATTGCGTCCTGAAACCCACCACGCTGTCGTCCGCGTAGCGCACAACGATCACATCGCCACGGGCATGCCGCTGGCGCCACTGCCTTGCCCATAGATCCAGCACGTAGTGAAGATAGATATTCGCCAGCAACGGCGATATCACTGCGCCTTGGGGAGTCCCCTTGGTCGCAGCCACCCTACGGCCAACCTCCATTACTCCCGCCTGAAGCCATTTGCAGATGAGCCCGAGCAGGCGCCGGTCTGCAATCCGGTGTCCTAGAAACATCAGCATCCATTCATGGTCGATCTCATCAAAGAACGACGTGATATCCGCATCCAATATCCAGTTCACCTTCTGGCCCTTGAGCGCGACCGTCAACGCATCCAGCGCATCGTGCTGGCTACGTCCCGGCCGAAACCCATACGAGAATCCCAGAAAGTCCTCTTCATAGATCGCATTCAGAACGGTAACGACTGCCTGCTGCACGATCTTGTCCTCCAGAGAGGCAATGCCCAACGGGCGTTGCCTGCCATCGGCTTTGGGAATGTAGACCCGCCGCGATGGCGTTGCCCGATAAGCTCCACTGTGGAGTCTTGCGTGCAAATTGCTCACCCGCTGGAGAAGACCTTCCTCGTATTCTCGCCACGACATGCCGTCCACTCCCACCGCAGCATCGCGACGAAGTGCATAGAAGCTCTGCGCCAATAACTGCGGTGTGATGTGGTGCAGCAATGCCGTGAACTGCATGCCCTTGTTCCTTCGGGCTGCTACACGTACAACTTCAAGTCCCATCGACGCGCAACTGATCCGGCTCAGTGTCCGGGGTGCGAGGGGTTTGTCGGTGTTTCCCTTGGCTACGTCCCTTTCCTCCACTATCTCCGCCGGGCCAGGCCCTTTGTTCGATGGCTTCTCAGGTACTACGGACGCATCCGACTTCTCTGCGACGTGGACAGCAGGGTTACGGCTTTTGGCCTTTCCTGCTCCGCCCGATGCGTGCGCACTGGGCACCGCTGAGATCTCCCAGTTTCTGTGCGAAGGACTTCCCGACGTGCACAGGGTCTCCGACCGCGCAGGATCAGAGCATGACTGGCGTATATCGCAATGCTCCGTATTGCCTTCTGCTTCGGTTAACAGCATCGGCATCCCGAATTCCTGATTACGCGGCTCAATGGCTGGCCCATCGGTTTCCCCTGTCAACGCTTCACCCTGCACCTCACGGTGCAACATGCATGACTCGGGGTCTGGTTGATTCGCCATTTCTTACCAGTATCGAACTTTCATCGACTATCCTCCGCCAGCTTTAACTGGCGCACTAACCGTCCGGGCAACACACCTTCCTGATGCCATCGCTTAAGGCGATGGTGTCCACTTAATTAAGTGGACACCATTTTTAGCCTTTTTAAGCGGACGCCCATGCCACAAGAACGCCGTTCCTATTCCAAGTCCTTTAAGGCCAGGTCATCGCCGAGTGTGCGCAGACTGACACCTCGATTGCCAATGTCGCCTTGACCCACAACCTCAATGCCAACCTCGTCCATAAATGGATTCGGGTGCATGGGCAGAAAATACCTGGCACTGCAAACTGCCTTTATTCCGGTCAAGGCATTGTCTTCGACAGCGGCCCCTCAAGTTCTTCCGGCCACGATTCGAATCGAAGTGCCTCATTCAAAAGGCGTAGTCGTGGTGAGCTGGCCAGCAGAAAATGCAGCGACATGTTTCGCTTTCCTGCGAGACCTGCTGCGATGATCCGCATCGACATCATCTGGCTCGCCATCGAGCCCATGGATATGCGCGCCGGCACTGAAACCGCGCTGGCGCGAGTTGTCGCGGTGTTCGGTGCGGCGAAGCCGCACTGTGCTTATCTGTTCGCCAACCGCCGCGCCAATCGTATAAAAGTGCTGGTGCATGACGGTGTGGGGATTTGGTTGGCTGCCCGGCGCTTGAATCAAGGTCGTTTCTTTTGGCCAGGCGTGCGGCACGGTTCTTAGGTTGAGTTGGATGCAGAGCAACTTCAAGCCTTAGTGCTCGGTTTACCTTGGCAACGCGTCGGTTCCGGAGGAGCCATCACGGTACTCTAACTCGTCTGCCATGGCGCGCTTGCCGGCGCAATTGGCCCATCAGTCTATCGCCGCCACTTGCCCTCTCTGGCAAAATCGGCGGCATGACTTCGCATCCGAATCTCGATCAATTAAACCCTGAAGAACTGCGTGCCTTGGCAGCGCAGTTGATCCAGCGCATCGAGACGATGGACAAGCAAATCACTCATCACAAGTCGGTCAACGAGAAACCGGCCCACGAGATCGCGCCACTCAAACGCTTCAAGTTTGCCAAGCGCAGCGAGCAGTTGAGCCCGGATCAAGCCAGCCTGCTCGACGACTTGATCGATACAGATATCGCCGCTATCGAAGCCGAACTTGAGGCGCTGCAACCGGCACCTGTCGAAGGCAAAGTGCGCCAGCACGCCAAGCGCGCACCGCTGCCACCACAGTTTCCTCGCACGCTGATCCATCACGAACCGGACAACAGCCACTGCCGGTGCGGCTGCGCCCTCAAGCGCATCGGCGAAGATGCCAGCGAAAAGCTCGACTACACGCCAGGCGTGTTCACCGTCGAGCGCCACATCCATGGAAAGTGGGCCTGCTAACAGTGCGAAACGCTGATACAGGCGCCGGTACCGGCGCACGTCATCGACAAAGGCATCCAGACCGCAGGCCTGTTGGCTCACATCATGGTGGCCAAGTTCGCCGACCATCTGCCGCTGTATCGCCAAGAGAAAATCTTTGGCCGCGCCGGGCTGCCCATCGCCCGTTCGACCTTGGCGCAGTGGGTGGGCAACTGCGGCGTGCAATTACAGCCGCTGGTTGATGCGCTGCGCGAAGCCGTGCTAACGCACGGCTTCGTCCACGCCGACGAAACGCCGGTACAAATGCTGACGCCTGGCGCGAAGAAAACTCATCGCGCTTATGTCTGGGCCTATGCCACCAGCCGGTTCTCCGATCTGGCGGCGGTCGTTTATGACTTCAGTCCGAGCCGCGCTGGCGAACATGCCCGAGCCCTCCTTGGCCACTGGAACGGCAAGCTGGTCTGCGACGACTTCGCTGGCTACAAGGCAGGCTTTGAACTGGGCGTCACGGAGATCGGCTGTATAGCCCATGCACGCCGCAAGTTCTTCGACTTGCACGCGACCAACAAAAGCCAGATCGCCGAAAAAGCGCTGCACTACATCGCGGCCTTGTACGAAGTTGAACGAGAAGTCCGCGAGCTGGAACCGGGTGTCCGACAGCGAATACGGCAGGAAAAAGCAGCGCCGATCATCGGCGCATTTCATAACTGGATGATCGCCCAGAGGCAACTTGTGCCTGAGGGATCAGCCATCGCCAAAGCGTTGGATTACAGCCTCAAACGCTGGATGGCGCTGACGCGCTATCTCGATGACGGTGCTGTGCCCTTCGACAATAACTGGTGCGAGGTGCGACACGAGGTCGCTTAATGAAGTTGTTCCCCGCAGCGGGAACCACCCGTGTCACCGGGTGAATCTAGAAGGCTGAATCAAGAGCGCTTTCGACAATGGAACGAGGCACCGCAAGGTGCGGGGTACCAATCGTGAGAGGCGCCCCCTTCTGGCAGCCATAGCCGGACAAGGGCTAGATAGTCGGTATGGTGAACGCATGTGAATCTGCGCAACGATCGTTAAGTTGAACGAGCGGAAATGGCTTACACGCTCGAACCAAAATGGTAATGGAGGTGGGAATTGCGTCTTTCGACTACGCACTCGTGACCCACATGCCTCCCGGTCGATAGCAGGCACCTAATCCGACGCACTTCAGTAGGCGGAACGTGGAAATCCCGTATCGCTCCCGTCAGGGAAAGCCGTTTGTAAAAACTGCCCATGGCGGTGCGGGCGAAGGAACGAGGAAAAAGCGAACGCCATCCTGTAATGGGTTGGATAGAAGTTGAAACATTACTTCACGCGAAAGCGGGCAGACGTCCTAATGGTCTCTCTTCACACGAGAGTTGGTAGAACCCTTTCAACGGAAGGAGAGCAAATGAACGCAGCGGCATCGGCGTGTGCACATTCCGGCACTTCGTGGGACGGCATCGATTGGATCGCCGTGCAACGTCGTGTCAAAGGGCTGCAAGCGCGTATTGTGAAGGCTGTACAAGACGGCAGGCATAATAAGGCGAGAGCCTTGCAATGGCTGCTGACTCACTCGTTCAGCGGCAAAGCTTTAGCCGTGAAACGTGTGTCTGAAAACAAAGGCAAAAATACTCCCGGTGTGGACAAGGTCACTTGGAATACGCCTAGGGCCAAGATCGCTGCGATAGAGTCGTTGAAGCGGCGAGGCTACTCGCCGCTTCCGCTTCGGAGAGTCCTCATTCCGAATGAAAAACGGTAAGACTAGACCTCTCGGAATTCCCGCGATGAAATGCCGAGCCATGCAGGCGCTTCATTTGCTGGCTCTGGAACGCGATAGCGGAGACCACCGCCGACCCGAACTCTTATGGATACAGGCCGGAACGCTCAACTGCGGATGCCTCCGCACAGTGCTTTGGTGTGCTGTCACGAAAAGCAAACGCGGAGTGGGTGTTAGAGGGCGACATTCAAGGCTGTTTCGACAATATCAGCCATGACTGGTTGATCGCCAACATCCCCATGGATAAGGCGATTTTGCAGAAATGGCTCCGGGCTGGTTATGTCTACCAAAAGCAGCTATTCCCCAGCCACGCCGGAACCCCACAGGGAGGCATCATATCCCCTGTGCTGGCGAACATGACGCTGGATGGGTTGGAAGCGATGCTGGCAAAGAGGTTTCCCAACGCGAAGTGGACAGCCCGAAAAATGCGCGTGGTGCGTTATGCAGATGATTTCATCATCACTGGTTGCTCGAAAGAATGGCTGGAGAATGAAGTCAGGCCCGCCGTGGTTGATTTCTGGCAGAACGTGGACTTGTCCTCTCTCCGGAAAAAACCAAGATAACGCACATAGGGGACGGGTTCGACTTCCTCGGATGGAACCTGCGCAAGTACAACGGCAAGCTCCTGATCAAGCCGTCCAAGGCGAACATCGGGGCTTTACTTGTCAAGCTGCGAGAGTTGATCAAGACCAACAAAACGATACGACAGGCTAACTTGATAGGTTTGCTCAACCCGGCTCTACGGGGCTGGGCGAACTATCACAGTCATGTCGTTGCCAAGAAGGTCTTCAACCAGGTGGACAGCGCAGTGTGGGAAATGCTCTGGCGATGGGCGGTACGTCGCCACCCTCGCAAGACACGCCGATGGGTGAAGGATCGGTATTTCAAAGTACAAGGGGCGCGCCGTTGGGTGTTCTCGTGTACTGAAAAATCCGTCGATGGTCGGAAGCGTCAGTACACGTTAGTAGACGCCTAAGACACACCGATTGTGCGACATATTAAGATTAAGGCTGCCGCCAACCCTCACGACCCTACATGGGGTGAATACTTCGAATCCCGCTGGGGCAAGAGGATGCTCACTTACGTAAAAGGTCGAGCCAAGCTGTATCGGATATGGGCGCAACAGGGCGGCAGGTACTGCGCCTGCTTCAAGCCGGTGACCAAAGACACACCGTGGCACAGTCGCCATACTGTGAAGCTAGGTCATGGCGGGACGGACGCAGCCGCTAATCTTGAGATCTACCACCTGCGCTGCCCAAGGGCAGGACAATTTGCCAATGTCGCTGATGTATAACCGGCTGCCTGAAGGTGCCTTCGCAGAGGCTTGAGCCGTGTGCTGGGAAACTCGCATGCACGGTTCTTAGGGGGCTGGGCGCGGGTAACCGCGTCTGACTACCCGACAATCAAATCCGGCCGTGGGCTCTTGGGCGCTCGAACTGGTTGTTTGCAGGGTCGTCACGCAGCGGCAAACGGGCGGCGGCGATCATGAGTTTGATCCAGTCGGCGCGACTCAACGGGCATGATCCGCATGCTTACTTGAAGGATGTTCTTACACGCCTGCCGACGCAGCGGGCGAGTGAAATTACCGAACTGCTGCCGCACAGGTGGGTGCCCGTTTAATCACGCAAGGTGTGTTGGGCAGACGCTTACAGTGCGCCGGCAAACGCAAGTAGACCCGTAAAGAGTTGTTCCTGATCGAAATGGATCGGGTGGTTCCGTGGAAGGGTTTGATTGCTCTGATCGAGCAGCACTACCCGAAGGGTGATGGTGGTCGTCCGGCCTATCCGCTGATGGCGATGCTACGTGTTCACCTGATGCAAAACTGGTTCGGCTACAGCGATCCGGCCATGGGAAAGGCACTGTACGAGACTACTATTCTGCGCCAGTTTGCTGGGCTGAGCCTGGAGCGGATTCCCGACGAAACCACCATCCTCAACTTCCGTCGCCTGCTGGAAAACCACGAGCTGGCGGCAGGGATTCTGGGCGTGATCAATGGCTATCTGGGTAATCGGGGCCTGTCGCTGCGCCAGGGCACCATCGTCGATGCCACGCTGATTCATGCGCCGAGTTCGACAAAGAACCAGGACGGCAAGCGCGCCCCGGAAATGCACCAAGCCAAGAAAGGCATTCAAGGGTACTTCGGCATGAAGGCCCATATCGGCGTCGATGAAGAGTCAGACCTGATGCACAGCGTGGTGGGTACGGCGGCGAATGTGGCAGATGTCACGCAGGTCGATAAGCTGCTGCACGGCGACGAAAATGTGGTCTGTGCCGATGCCGGCTATACCGGAGTGGAGAAACGCCCCGAGCATGAAGGTCGCCAGGTCATTTGGCAGATTGCCGCCCGGCGCAGTACCTACCAGAAGCTGGGCCAGCGCAGCACCCTGTACAAAGCCAAGCGCAAGATCGAAAAGCCAAGGCACAGGTCAGAGCGAAGGTCGAGCACCCGTTCCGGGTGATCAAGCGCCAGTTCGGTCATGTGAAGACGCGTTTCCGTGGTCTGGCCAAGAACACGGCACAGCTGGTGACGCTGTTTGCGTTGTCGAATCTGTGGATGGCCCGCCGACATTTACTGAGCAATGCAGGAGAGGTGCGCCTGTAATGTGGGGAATAGCCGCCGCGAGGTGCTCGCAGCGGCTAAAAAGCCAGGAATGAGTGAGTGATCTGAGCGTTTGGATCGGCTCATTACTTTCAAAATCGGCGGTGACCGAAGTCAGTCAGAAACACATGACTACTTCAGACCATCCCTAACCTCAATAGCACGCAACTTCGCGCTACACCTCGGGCGAATGGCCAAACGCCACTCGGGCGAGTATGCATCTAATTACGCGCGAACAGCCAATTAGGACAAATCTTATATTTTTAATATGGCCCCTCCTCGAGTCTACCACTCTTATTTTTTAGCCGATTCGAGTCTCCGAATATGAATCCAAGACATTCCAAAACAAATCCAGGTAGTTGACTCCATGCAATCACCGGATTTTCACCTGCCAGTTCTATCCAACGCCCCTTTACACTGTTTCTTAATCGAAAAGCCAAATAACCTGAATGGATAGAAAGAACCAGCCAAAACGAATAAACGGGCGCTACAGAGCCTATCAAGAAAACAGCCAGAAACTAGATGCGCACGCTCATGAAAAAATTCTTGCTAGCTGGAATCACTGCCATAACCATCTTTTCCGCCGTATCATTGAGGCTTATGGCTGGTGACATAAGTGAACCCACATACCCTGTCAATGCTGACTCGCAAGAAAGACGTGAAATGTTGCTAAAACACCGCATAAAAAATGCGAGCAATCTGATTTCTAAAGTCACCTTCGAGCACGATCGCGTGATTACTGTCGTTTACACACCAAGGCGCATAAGCGATGACAGCGTCTGGATTGTCGAATTATTTCAGGCCGCCAGGCAAATTTTGATGGCAATTTCCAAGGTCATGGCTTCCTTCCACCCAAGTGTCACCATTCACGCTGAAATTCGTACAATAAACATGGACGCTCACCAAAACTCCGTTACCGGGATATCATTAGTTTACCGCGGCGACAAACTCTCAAACATCAACTGGGACCATTTCTCACTATGGGATGCGGGCGAGCAATCAGAGGGCGTAATATTCCACAAGCTTGGTAAAAAGCCCGCATTGAATTATTGTCAAACTGAACAAGGAGAGAGGCACAGCTTGCTTTTTTGCAGAAAACTACATGCTATAATAGACAACTGAAAAGCCAGAGGACAATAGCTGCATGGCCCAGCCAGTGGACAACTTAATACTTAGCCAGCCCCCCCCTTCTCGCCTTCTGCCCAATCAACCCATGATCGCTGCCAAGTAGATATACGTGAAAATCGTGCAGATAAAAAACCCCGATTGCGTAAATACCACAACCGGGATCCGCCATGGTTACCTGTCCCCCTGTGCTTGCTACTCAAACAGGTAACCGAGCGAGCGCCAGAATCGCTCAATCCCTGCCTCGCAACCATAAGATTCGTCTGGAAATCCATTTATTCTTGTCCAATTAATGATTCACGCCCTCAGCGAAAAGAACACACTTGGCCAGCATTCAATCTAGTAACTATAGCTGAGACAAAGAGCGACGACTCTGCTCTTGCCTTTAGAAATGTGGATAGCCGATTACGTCGAAAACTTCTACGCGCCTTGTCGCACAAGATCAGAAAACAAACGCGACTACTTTCACTTTCAAGACCAGTCCCATACCGAAACTC
Organism: Pseudomonas sp. FW305-20; assembly: GCF_058788075.1. NCBI lineage: Bacteria > Pseudomonadati > Pseudomonadota > Gammaproteobacteria > Pseudomonadales > Pseudomonadaceae > Pseudomonas > Pseudomonas sp. FW305-20. Next base: position 10,127 of record NZ_JBYTAJ010000065.1, read on the forward strand.
CCCCTCCCCATCTAGCATCCATGCGCCCATTCGGGGCGTATGGACTAAAAACTGGAGGATGCATGTTTCGTAAATTGAATGCCGAGCTCATCGGCACGTTCTGGCTTGTCTTCGGCGGCTGTGGCAGTGCCATTTTCGCTGCTCAAGGCATTGGGCTTCTTGGTGTTTCTCTAGCCTTTGGCTTGACTGTCGTGACGATGGCCTATGCCATCGGGCCAATCTCCGGCTGCCACCTCAACCCTGCGGTCAGCCTGGGTTTGTGGGCTGGCGGACGATTCAACGCACACGAACTCGTGCCCTACATTCTTGCCCAACTGATCGGTGGCGTACTCGCCGGCGGTGCCCTTTTTCTGATCGCCAGCGGCAGCCCCAGCTTCGATCCAATGTCCGGCTTCGCCGCCAACGGCTACGGTGCTCAAGGCTCGCCAGGTAGTTACAGCCTGCAATCAGTACTGATCGCCGAGGTACTCCTGACCGCGTTCTTCCTGTTCATTATCATGGGGGCTACCGATAAATTGGCTCCGTTAGGCTTTGCTCCAATCGCCATTGGCCTGGGGCTGACCCTGATCCATTTAATCAGCATCCCTATCGATAACACCTCGGTAAATCCTGCACGCAGTCTGGGGGTAGCGCTTTTTGCCAACCCCTTGTTCCTGCAACAGCTGTGGGCGTTCTTTGTAGCGCCACTGGTTGGCGGTGTACTTGGCGCACTGGCCTACCGAGCAGTTCGCAAGGCGGACTAAGCAACTCCTTATGAATACATCTTCCCAATCCCGAACCATTGACTAGAGAAACATTGTCACTGGTCTATTCTTTGGGACTGGGAAGATGCCCGTCACTC
>NZ_JBYTAJ010000066.1:0-8360 GCF_058788075.1 Pseudomonas sp. FW305-20
CGCCATGGACGCTCTGCGTCCACTGTGACGCGGAGCGTCACGGGATGCATTCCCACGCAGAGCGTGGGAACGATCAGTGTGAAGAGTGCATCGTTGAAACGGGATCGTTAAGAAGTGTGTTTAGGCTTTTGCAGTCCCCATTGAGTAAAAAACAATGACAACCAACACCGCTACTACAGCCCTCTACACCGGCGAAGAGCGCAGTAAAAGGATCTTCGCGATTGTCGGCGCCTCGTCCGGCAACCTCGTCGAATGGTTCGACTTCTACGTCTACGCCTTCTGCGCGATCTATTTCGCCCCTGCCTTTTTTCCGTCCGATAACCCGACTGTGCAGCTGGTGAATACGGCTGGCGTATTCGCCGCCGGGTTCCTGATGCGGCCTATCGGCGGCTGGATCTTCGGCCGGCTGGCGGACAAGCATGGACGCAAGAATTCGATGCTGATCTCGATTCTGATGATGTGCTTCGGTTCGTTGCTTATCGCTTGCCTGCCGACCTACAAGGATATTGGCGTCTGGGCGCCGATCATGCTGCTGTTCGCCCGCTTGTTGCAGGGGCTGTCGGTGGGTGGTGAGTACGGGACCACCGCGACCTACATGAGTGAAGTGGCCCTCAAGGGCCAGCGCGGTTTCTTCGCTTCGTTCCAGTACGTGACGCTGATCGGCGGGCAATTGCTGGCAGTGTCGCTGGTGGTGGTCCTGCAACAAATCCTCACTGAGGATGATTTGCGCGCCTATGGCTGGCGGATCCCGTTTGTCGTCGGTGCGGCGGCAGCGTTGATTTCGCTGTTCCTGCGTCGCTCGCTCAAGGAAACCACCAGCAAGGAAATGCGCGAAAACAAGGACGCCGGCAGCATCCGTGCGCTGTTCCGCGACCACAAGACTGCGTTCATTACCGTGCTCGGTTACACCGCCGGTGGCTCGCTGATTTTCTACACCTTCACCACGTACATGCAGAAGTACCTGGTGAACACCGCCGGCATGCACGCCAAGACCGCCAGCTACATCATGACCGGCGCACTGTTCCTTTATATGTGCATGCAGCCGCTGTTCGGCATGCTCGCGGACAAGATCGGCCGACGTAACTCGATGCTGTGGTTCGGCGCTCTGGGGACGTTGTTCACCGTGCCGATCCTGCTGAGCCTGAAAAGCGTCAGCAGCCCGTTCCTGGCCTTCGTACTGATTACGGTGGCACTGGCGATCGTCAGTTTTTACACCTCAATCAGTGGCCTGGTAAAAGCCGAAATGTTCCCGCCGCAAGTGCGCGCATTGGGTGTCGGCCTGGCGTACGCGGTGGCGAATGCAATCTTCGGTGGTTCGGCGGAATATGTGGCCCTGAGCCTCAAGGCCGTGGGCATGGAAAACTCCTTCTACTGGTACGTCACGGTGATGATGGCGGTGGCGTTCCTGTTCAGCCTGCGCTTGCCGAAACAGGCGAAGTATTTGGAAAACGACCTTTGATCTTTACCCGTGGGCCTGACCGGCCCACGCCTCCAGGGACTGTTTATGAACGAGCGACCGGGTAATCAATTGTTCGATGCCTATTTCACTGCCCGCGACATGCGTGAGGTGTTCTGCGATCAGGGTCGGGTTCAAGCGATGCTTGATTTTGAAGCGGCGCTGGCTCGGGCCGAGGCGCGAGTCGGGCTGATTCCGCAAACGGCTGTCGCGCCGATTGAAGCGGCCTGTCAGGCCGGGCATTACGATTTCGCGGCTCTCGGCGAGGCGATTGCTACGGCCGGCAATTCGGCCATTCCGTTGGTCAAGGCGCTGGGTAAACAGATCGCGGCCAACCATGCCGAAGCCGAGCGCTACGTGCATCTGGGCGCGACCAGCCAGGACGTGATGGACACCGGTCTGGTGTTGCAACTGCGTAGCGCGCTGGCGCTGATCGAAAGCGATCTGGCGCAACTGGGCGAAACCCTGGCGACCCAGGCGTTACGCTACGTCGCCACACCGCTGGCCGGGCGCACCTGGTTACAGCACGCGACACCCGTCACCCTCGGCATGAAAATCGCCGGTTGGCTGGGAGCGGTCACTCGCAGCCGTCAACGTCTGCAACAACTCAAGCCGCGGCTGCTGGTGCTGCAATTCGGCGGCGCCTCCGGAACCCTCGCGGCCCTCGGCGAGCAGGCGATGCCGATTGCCCAGGCGCTGGCTGAAGAATTGAAACTGACACTGCCGGATCAACCTTGGCACACCCAGCGAGATCGCTTGGTGGAGTTCGGCTCGGTACTGGGATTGATCGCCGGCAGCCTCGGTAAACTCGGCCGCGACATCAGCCTGTTGATGCAGACTGAAGCCGCTGAAGTGTTCGAACCTTCCGCGCCGGGCAAGGGTGGTTCTTCAACCATGCCGCACAAGCGCAACCCGGTGGGCGCGGCGGTGCTGATCAGTGCTGCAACGCGGGTTCCGGGTTTGCTCTCGACGCTGTTCAGCGCCATGCCTCAAGAACACGAGCGCAGCCTGGGCCTGTGGCATGCCGAGTGGGAAACCCTGCCGGAGATTTGCTGCCTGGTGTCCGGCAGTCTGAAACAAGCGTTGCTGGTGACGGATGGGCTGGAAGTGGACGCCGAGCGCATGGCCCGCAACCTCGATCTGACCCAAGGGCTGGTGCTCGCCGAAGCGGTGAGCATCGTCCTCGCCCAACGGGTCGGCCGCGACACCGCGCACCATTTGCTGGAGCAATGCTGCAAGCGCGCGGTGGCTGAACGACGTCATTTGCGAGCGGTACTCGGCGACGAGCCGCAAGTGACCGCCGAACTCTCGCCTGCTGAACTCGATCATTTGCTGGACCCCGCTCATTACCTCGGTCAGGCCCATACCTGGGTCGAGCGAGCGGTGGCTGAACATTCTGCGTTGACTGCCTGAAGGAGATTGCTGTGGCTTTCGTACAACTCGCCGAGGGCGAACTGCACTACCAAATTGAAGGGCCGCAACTCAATGGCCCGGTGGATGCGCCGGTGCTGGTGCTGTCCAACTCGCTGGGCACCAACCTGCACATGTGGGACGCGCAAATTGCGGCGTTCACCGAGCATTTTCGCGTGCTGCGTTTCGACACCCGGGGTCATGGCCAATCGCTGGTTACGCCGGGGCCATACAGCATCGAGCAACTGGGCCATGACGTGCTGGCGCTGCTGGATGCGTTGCACATCGAACGCGCGCATTTCTGCGGTCTGTCCATGGGCGGGCTGATTGGCCAGTGGCTGGGGATCAACGCGGGTGATCGCCTGAACAAACTGGTGGTGTGCAACACCGCGGCGAAAATCGGCGATCCGTCGGTGTGGAACCCGCGCATTGAAACCGTACTGCGTGACGGTCCGGCCGCCATGGTCGCGCTGCGTGATGCGTCGATTGCGCGCTGGTTCACCGCCGATTTCGCTGAAGCCAATCCTGCTGCCGCGAAAAAGATTACGGACATGCTCGCGGCCACCTCGCCTGAAGGCTATGCCGCGAATTGTGCCGCCGTGCGCGATGCCGATTTCCGCGCTCAGCTGTCCTCGATCAAGGTGCCGCTGCTGGTCATCGCCGGCACCGAAGACCCGGTCACGCCGCCGTCCGGCGGGCACTTCATTCAGGAACACGTGCAGGGCGCCGAGTACGCCGAGTTCTATGCCGCGCACTTGTCCAACGTCCAGGCTGGCGCTGCGTTCAGTGACCGGGTTGTGACGTTTTTGTCAGCTGATTAAGGGGATTGTTGTGGACGAGAAACAACGTTACGACGAGGGCCTGAAAGTCCGTCGCGCGGTACTCGGTGACGCCCACGTCGACCGCAGCCTGAATGCGCTGACCGAGTTCAACTCGGAATTTCAGGAAATGATCACCCGCCATGCCTGGGGCGACATCTGGACCCGTCCGGGGCTGCCGCGTCACACCCGCAGCCTGATCACCATCGCTATGCTGATCGGCATGAACCGTAATGAAGAACTCAAACTGCACCTGCGCGCCGCCGCCAACAACGGCGTGACCCGCGGGGAGATCAAGGAAGTGATCATGCAGAGCGCGATCTACTGCGGTATTCCGGCAGCGAACGCGACGTTCCATCTGGCGGAGTCGGTGTGGGATGAATTGGGGGTTGAATCGCGGGAGTGAGCCTGGCGATTTGCGGTGTCTGAGCTGACGCCATCGCGAGCAGGCTCACTCCTACAGTGATCCGGTTGTAACGCAATGCTTGTGTTCACAGAACATCCCCTGTGGGAGCGAGCCTGCTCGCGATGGCGGTGGGTCAGCTTGCATCGATACTGAAGGTTAAACCGCCTTCGCGAGCAGGCTCACTCCCACAGGTTTAAACCGTGGCGACGATGAATATCCGTTTGAATGGAAACAACGTGTGCCCGTCACTCTCCGGCGGGTAATGCGCATGCACGCGCATCAGGTAGTGATAGATGAACCGTGCCTGTTCATCGTCCTTCAACCCCCGCATCACCGGGCGCAACGCCGAGACTTTGACCCAGTCATAGATCGGCGACTTGCCGTCGACAACCTGTAGCTGTTCGGTCTCCCAGATATCCAGTGTCCGGGTAATCGGCGAGAGCAACCGATAGTAACTTTCCAACGACAACAGCGGCCGCGCCGCCATGGCCTCGCGCAATTGCGGTGTGCCCAGTGGTTTGCCTCCGGGGCCTGCGTCTTCAAGGGTGTCGAGCATCAGTTGATACCACTGCGCATCCCGCCAGTCGGGCATGTGCGCGGCCAGGCATCCACCCGGGTTGAGCTGGGCGAGCAGTCGCGGCAACAACTGTTCGTGACCACTGACGAAGTGCAGTACAGCGGCGGCGAACAGCAGGTCCGCCGGTTGTTCGGGTTGCCAGTCGAGTAGATCGCAGTGTTTCCACGACGCCTTGATCGGCAGGCAACGGGCTTCGTCCAGCATTTGCTCGGAACTGTCGATGCCCTGCAACTGCGCTCGAGGCCAGCGCTTGGCCAACCGTTGCGTGGCGATGCCGGTGCCGCATCCCAAGTCGTAGATGCGCTTGGGCTGTTTGAGTTCGACACGGTCGAGCAATTCATTCACCGGTCGTTGCCTGAGACGGGAAAACTGCTGGTATGCCTTGGCGTCCCAGTCGGTGCAGGCTTTCCCTGCCGATTCAAGTTTGACGCTCATGAGGTGATCCTCTCTGGCGGTTACAGTTGTCTTCCGATGACGTTCAATGTTTTCAGGACAACCGCCACGCCTTTGCGCGTGTCCGGGTCGTTCAGCAGTTTGAGCAACGCATAGACTCCCGGTGGCTCGGGGGCGGCGGCGACCTCGGCCTTGGCCAGGCGCACGGCGTTACTGACGGTCCAGGTGGCCGCCGTCGCGTTTTCGAACAATCGCGCCAGTTTTTCCACCATCGCTGCGTCCAGCAGGTCGGTCATGTCCGAGACCAGCGATAGCCCATCGACAATGTTGTCCAGCCGACCGCCGTCGATCAGCGGCTGAAGTTTCGCCATCAAGGCGGCGAGTCCTGGCGTTGCGGGCATGCCGGCAGCGCTGGTCGCTAGGGTTTCATCTGATAGGTTCGTCACGGGTTGTTCCTCCCTGAGCAGATCAAAGCATTCCACGGGCAACTGCCCAGTACAGGCCACGATTGAAGCCATGTCTCAGCAGGCCGCCGAGTTTGGTCGGCGGTGTCGGCAGGACGTCATGGGCGTAGTCGTACCACAGCGGCATCCCGGCGTTGAGGCCCATCTGCGCCACGGCCTGAACCCTTCCGTCATAGACACTGTTGGGCGCGCCGAGGCGAATCTCGGCGGCAATATTGTTGGCGATGACCGGCGCTTGGTTATGGCAGGCACCACCGGCCTTGCTCACCGGCAGATCGACGGTGTCGCCAATCACATAGACGTGTTCCAGGCCGTAGACCTGCAAGGTCTCGTGGTGGGTCGGCAGCCAGCCTTCGTTGTTGGGCGCTTGAGACGCTCCGGATTCCAGCACGGCATCGACGGCGCGGATCGGCGGTGTCGCCATCAAGATGTCGAAGGGTTGCTCTTCGCCTTCTTCGGAGTAGGCGATTTTTCGCTCGGGATCCACACGGCTGAGGGTGAAGCTGCGTTGGAAGCGGATGTTCTTCTGCTCGAAAATACCAGGCAGGATTTCCCCGGTAGGGCGTTGCAGGAACAGGCAGTTACGCAGTAGCTGAGCCGTGGTCGGGTAGGTGTAGACGATTTCCACCTGGTCCCGCACGCCCCGATGACGCAGCAAGTCGTCGAGCATCAACGTCGTTTCTACCGGCGCAATGCCGCATTGGTGCGGCACGTTGGGTGTCTGCGGAAAAGACACCGTGATGAAGATCCGGCCTTTTTTGATCGTGTTCAACCGTTCTGCCAGCTGCCGGGCGGGCTGATATTGGTAGAAGTGGTCACCGGCTTCTTTCAAGCCCTCGATACGCTCTGGCGCGGGCACGCAACCGGTTGCGATGACCAGAAAGTCATAGCCATAGCGCTTGCCGTTGCGGGTTTTCAGGGATTGTCCGGGGAAATCGAAACCCGTGACCTCTTCGACGTAAAAGCTGATTTCCGGGCGCAACAGTGAGCGTTCCGGGCGCTTGAGTTCTTCTTCAAAGAACTGGTTGAACGCCACGTACATGAACGCAGGTTTGTAGTAGTGATCGGGGGAGTTGGACAGTAGTGCAATCGAGACTTCGCCGCGCAGGATTTCTGGATACAGCTTGCTGGCCAGTTGATTGGCCAACATGGTTCCACCTACGCCGCCACCGACGATAACTATTCGCTTGCTCATACCTGACCTCCGTGGTCATGGCAGCTTCGCGTACAGCATCCGGAGATAACGGAAGAAAAAAGGGGCTCCTACATCAGGATGGAGAATTAAACACGCTTCTTGACTGTATCTGCGAACACACAAAGCGCTAGTTCGCACCGACAGGTGGTACCGGCATGCGACCGTTTTCATCCAACGGTCGCTGCCATACGCGGCTATAGCAAGCTGATCGGATAGCTGACGATCAACCGGTTTTCATCGAACTCGTTGTTGCTGAAGTCCCGGCGGATGGTCGAGTTGCGCCATTTGAGGTTGAGGTCTTTGAGCGCGCCGCTCTGCACGGTGTAGCCCAGTTCGCTTTCGCGGCCCCATTCCTTGCCGTCGGTGATGGTGCCGGTGTGCACGTTGTCGCCACTGATGTAGCGGTTCATCAGGGTCAGGCCGGGAATGCCGAGGGCGACGAAGTTGTAGTCATGCCGTACCTGCCAGGATTTTTCTTTCGCATTGTCATAACTGGCGTTGTAACTGTCATTGGCCAGGATGCCGCCGCTGGTTCCATTGACCCGCATCCACCCGCTGTCGCCGGTGAGTTTTTGCAGGCCGACATAGAAGGTGTTGCCGCCGTATTTGGCCGAGAACAGGCCCGACCAGGTCTTGTTGTCCAACTCGCCGGCCCGGGCGCTGCCGTCGTCCTTGCCGTAGAAGAAACCGAGGTTGGCGCCCAGGGTCCAGTCGCCGAGGGGCTGGCTGTGGATCAGATTCACGTATTGCTGGCTGTAGATGTCCTTGAGTTCGGCGTTCCACACACCGACCTGGGTGCGCTTGTCGTTGAAGGCGTATTCGCCGCCCTGAAAGTTGAAACGGTCGGAGGTGAACGCCGGTTTTCCGCTCATCGACATGTCGTTCATGCTGCTATCGTCGCGCGGGCTGTTGGCGCGGAACTGCCCGCCGTAGAGCGTCAGGCCGTTGATTTCCTTGGAGGTGACCTGGCCGCCACGAAAGGTTTGCGGCAGGGAGCGACCGTCGTCCGAACGCAGGATCGGCAGCACTGGCATCCATTCCCCCACCTTCACTTCGGTCTGCGACAGCTTGGCCTTGAACGCGACGTTGGTGCGACCGAAGTTGTCCGCCGGACGACCGTCGTGATCCAGCGGCAGCAACTGCGTGCCGCCCGTGCCTTTACCACCGTCGAGTTTCACCGAGTACAACCCCAGCACATCCATGCCGAACCCGACGGTGCCCTGGGTGAACCCGGACTTGGCGTCGAGGATGAAGCTTTGTGTCCACTCTTCTGCCTTTCCCTGGGTTTTGGTCGGGTTGGTGAAGTTGCGGTTGATGTAGAAGTTGCGCAGGTTCAGGTTGACCTTGGCACCTTCGACAAAGCCTGATTCCTCGGCCATGGCGGGCAGGGCGGTACTGGCCAGTGCGACGGCGATGAGGCTGGGGAATAAGAATTGCGAAGTGGAAGGTTTCATGTGCTCGGGTCTCTCTAATTTTTAGGCGTGAAACGGGGCGCTGCCGCAACTTGGGGTTGCAGACAAAAATTCTGAATTCGGGATAAAAACGAACGGGATCAGCCGGACAGGGCAGGGCGCGGGGGCATGGTGTCGAACCTGTTGTTATTGGTTTTGTGCGACGAATGGTGCGGGGGATGGGCGGGAG
>NZ_JBYTAJ010000067.1:0-7480 GCF_058788075.1 Pseudomonas sp. FW305-20
ACCATACGCTGCGGTGTCTCAGATAAATCGCGTGCACAGGATTCACGACTGCTGCGCAGCCGAACGCAGCCTCGCAAGCTCGACAGCTGCTACAACTGGTCGCGGCCGTTGCGAGGTGTCAAACAAGCGTTTCATCGGCTTGATGGCCATTTGCTTATTTTGTCGGTGCGTTCGTTTGCGAAATCAGTACAATCGCCCGATTTGCCCCGCCGAGAACGGAAGCAGTACGGAGGGGCTGTCGCGAGTAGTCTCATGCTTATCGGTAGCTATTCCCCCACGCTGGTCATCATCTCGCTGTTTGTAGCGATTCTCGCCTCCTATACCGCGCTCGACCTGACCGGACGCATTGCCACGGCCAAGGGCCGGGCCGTGCATCTATGGACGGCGGGCGGCGCCTTTGCCATGGGGATTGGCGTGTGGTCGATGCATTTCATCGGCATGCTCGCGTTCCAGTTGCCCATCGACCTCGGCTACGACATCGGCATCACATTGCTGTCATTGCTGATCAGCATCCTGTCCTGCGGCTTTGCCCTGTGGCTGGTCAGCCAGCCACAATTGCCAGCCTGGCAACTGGCATTCGGCGCGCTGGTCATGGGCGGCGGGATCAGCGCGATGCATTACACCGGCATGGCCGCCATGCGCATGCAACCGGGTATCGATTACGATCCGACGCTGTTCAGCGCCTCGCTGCTGATCGCCGTAGTCGCCTCGGGCGCCGCCTTATGGATCGCTTTCCGCCTTCGCCAGCACACGCCTTATGTCGGCCTGATCCGTGGCGGCGCGGCGGTGATCATGGGGTTTGCGATCGTTGGTATGCATTACACCGGCATGGCGGCGGCGCGTTTCCCGGATGGCAGCTTCTGTGGCGCGGCCATCAACGGCCTGAACGGCAAGGGCCTGGACAATCTGGTGCTGATCACCACCCTGGCAGTGTTGAGCCTTGCCTTGTTGACCTCAATCCTCGATGCGCGCCTCGAGGCCCGCACTGCAGGCCTTGCCCACTCATTGACCGAGGCCAACCGCGAACTGACTCAACTGGCCCTGCATGACACCCTGACCGGCCTGCCGAATCGCGTGTTGCTGGCTGACCGCATCGATCAGGCGATGTCCATGGTGCAGGAGCAGGGCGGCTGTTTCGCGTTGATGTTCATCGATCTGGACGGGTTCAAACCCGTCAACGATGCCTTCGGTCACCATATGGGCGATCTGTTGTTGCGTGAAGTCGGTCTGCGCTTGCGCGAGGATTTGCGCAGCCACGACACCTTGGCGCGGATCGGCGGTGATGAGTTCGTTCTACTGGTGCAGCTTGGCGAACAGAATGACGCATTGAGCCTGGCCGCCCGTCAGGTCGGGCTGATCGCGCGTTCGTTCCGGGTCGCCGAACATGACTTGCAGATTTCCGCCAGTGTCGGCATCGCGATTTATCCGGGTAACGGTGAAACCGCCGAAGAATTGCTGATGAACGCCGACGCGGCGATGTATCACGCCAAGGGCGCCGGCAAAAACGGCTATTCCTTCTTCGATGCCTCGATGAACAGCAACGCGCGCAAACAACTGCAATTGTTGCAGGACCTGCGTATCGCCCTCGATCAGCAGCAGTTCAGTCTCTATTACCAACCCAAGTTCGATGCCAACAATGGTAAGCCGGTCGGCGCCGAGGCGTTGCTGCGCTGGGTGCATCCGACCCAGGGCATGCTGTTGCCGGACAAGTTCATCGAACTGGCGGAAAAGACCGGGTTGATCATTCCGATTGGCGAGTGGGTGCTCAACGAAGCCTGCCGTCAGATGCGCGAGTGGTACGTGCTCGGGTACACCGACTGGCGCATCGCCGTGAACCTTTCAGCCCTGCAGTTCTGCCACGCAGGCCTGGTCCAGAGCGTCGCCAAAGCCTTGGCCACTCACCATTTGCCGGCCAACAGCCTGACCCTCGAGATCACGGAAACCACCGCCATGAGCGATGCCGATGCGAGCATGACGGTGCTTCAGGAGCTGTCGGCAATGGGGGTCGACCTGTCGATCGACGACTTTGGCACCGGCTATTCGAGCTTGATGTACCTCAAGCGCTTGCCCGCCAATGAACTGAAAATCGACCGCGGTTTTGTCCGCGACCTGGAGCGTGACAGCGATGATGCTGCCATCGTTTCCGCCATCGTCGCCCTCGGTCAGGCACTGGGGTTGCGGATCGTCGCCGAAGGGGTGGAAACCGGTTCGCAGCAAGACTTCCTGACGCAACTCGGTTGTGATTCGCTTCAGGGTTATCTGCTCGGGCACCCGCTGCCGGCTGAACGCTTCATGGTGGATATTCTGCGTGCAGAGCAATTGGCGGTGAGTCTAGAGCAATGTGATTGATGTGGGTCCATGCAAAAGCCAGCCATGACGGTTATTCTTGGCCCTGACTGCTAACGCTTGGTATGGGGGAAATTTCGCATGGACAAAGTCATCGTCATCACTGGCGGCAGCCGTGGTATCGGCGCCGCCACAGCCCTGTTGGCCGCCGAACAAGGCTATAAGATCTGCATCAACTACCTGGCCGACGAATCCGCTGCGCAAAAGGTGCTGGAGCAAGTCCGCGCCCTCGGTGCCCAAGCCATCGCGGTACGCGCTGACGTCAGCATCGAAGATGAAGTGATCGCCTTGTTCCACCGCGTGGACACTGAGTTGGGCCGGGTCACGGCACTGGTGAACAACGCCGGCACCGTCGGGCAGAAGTCCCGGATCGATGAAATGTCGGAATTCCGTATCCTCAAAATCCTCAGAACCAACGTCCTGGCGCCGATCCTCTGCGCCAAACACGCGATCCTGCGCATGTCGCCCAAGCATGGCGGGCAGGGTGGCAGCATCGTTAACGTGTCCTCGGTGGCCTCACGCCTGGGTGCGCCCAATGAATACGTCGATTACGCCGCCTCCAAAGGTGCGCTGGATACGTTCACCATCGGCCTGTCCAAGGAAGTGGCTGGCGAAGGCATCCGCGTCAACGCGGTGCGCCCTGGTTACATCTACACCGATTTCCATGCGTTGAGCGGTGACCCGGATCGGGTCAGCAAGCTGGAGTCGGCGATTCCAATGGCTCGGGGCGGACGTGCGGAAGAAGTGGCCGAGGCGATTGTGTGGTTGCTGTCGGACAAGGCTTCCTATGCGACCGGGACATTCGTCGACCTTGGTGGTGGGCGTTAAGTCCATAGATTTACATTGTTTGGGTGGGCCTCATCGCGGGCAAGCCACGCTCCCACAGGATTTGTGTCGTTCACAACCTTCTGATCGACACCGTCCATTGTGGGAGCGTGGCTTGCCCGCGATGAGGCCGGTACCGGCAAAACCAAGCCCTCAGAACGACCGCACAATCCGCCCCAACGTTTCCATCGCCTTCTCGGCCGTCTCATCCCAGGGGCTGCCGTAATTCAGGCGGATGCAATTGCGAAAGCGCTGGGTCGGAGAAAAGATCGGCCCGGGCGCAATGCTGATTCCTTGCGCCAACGCCATCTGAAACAACTTCAGTGAATCCATCTGCGGTGGCAACTCCAGCCACAAAAAGTAGCCGCCGGCCGGTTGGCTGACGCGAGTCTGCGCCGGGAAGTAGCGCGCGATAGCGGCGAGCATGGCGCTTTGCTGTTCTTCCAGGGCGTAACGCAGTTTTCGCAGGTGCCGGTCGTAGCCGCCGTGTTGCAGGTAATCGGCGATGGCCGCCTGGGCCGGCATCGACGCGCACAGCGACGTCATGAGTTTCAGCCGTTCGATTTTCTGCGCATAACGTCCGGCGGCGACCCAGCCGATGCGGTAGCCGGGGGCCAGGCTTTTGGCGAACGAACCGCAGTGCATCACCAGCCCTTCGGTATCAAAAGCCTTGGCCGGTTTCGGCGCCTGTTGGCCGTAATAGAGTTCGGCGTAGACGTCGTCTTCGATCAGCGGCACCTGATGGCTGCGCAATAGCTCAACCAGTTCCTGCTTCTTCGCCTCGGGCATCGTCGCGCCCATCGGGTTCTGGAAGCTGGTCATGCACCAGACAGCCTTGATCGGGTGCCGTGCCAGGGTTTGCGCGAGTACGCCAAGGTCGATGCCATCGCGCGGATGCACGGGGATTTCCACGGCTTTGAGCTTCAGCCGCTCGAGGATTTGCAGGCACGCGTAGAACGCCGGGGCTTCGATGGCCACCAGGTCGCCGGGCTCGGTGACCGCTTGCAGGCACAGGTTCAGCGCTTCCAGCGCGCCGTTGGTGATCAGCAGTTCTTCCATGGGCAGCATCAGGCCGCCGACCATGTAGCGCAGGGCGATTTGTCGCCGCAGTTGCGGGTTGCCCGGCGACATGTCGGTGACGACCATGCGCGGGTCCATCTCGCGGGCGGCGCTGGCCAGGGAGCGGGACAGGCGTTGCAGCGGGAACAGGGTCGGGCTGGGGAAGGCCGAGCCGAAGGGCACGGTGTTCGGGTCCTTGATCGAATCGAGGACCGAGAACACCAGTTCACTGACGTCGACTTCGGTGGATTCATTGACCTGACTGCTGATCACCGGCTCCGAGAACGGGCTCGGCGCGTGTGCGTTGACGAAGTAGCCGGAACGCGGCCGAGCGCGGATCAGGCCGCGACGTTCGAGCAGGTAGTAGGCCTGGAACACCGTGGATGGGCTGACCCCGTAAGTCTGGCTGGCGTAGCGCACCGACGGCACACGCTGGCCGGGGCCGAGAACGCCGGAGCGAATCAGTTCAGCGATGTCATCGGCGAATTTTTCGTAGCGTTTCATCGAGTGCCTGGAATGAAGTTATTCAGGAGATACGCTGTTGTGGCGAGGGAGCTTGCTCCCGCTGGGGTGCGCAGCGCCCCTGAAATTTTACGACTGCTGCGCAGCCGAGCGGGAGCAAGCTCCCTCGCCACAGAGCTCCATAGTCTAGGGGATCATCTGTTCATCGGCGCAACAAACCGGCTCTTCGCCACGCTATAAATCTCAGGCTCATCACTGTCGGCAATCTTGAAGCTGATCGTCTGCGAACTGCTGCTCGGCCGTTCCGTGGTCATCGCCACCGACACCGGCTCATCGACAATCTCGCCCGGCGCCAGGCTCAGTTCGGTCTTGCCTTGCAGCAGGAAGCCGCCGTCATCGACCAGGGTCAGGCGGTAATCCTGGCGTTGCTGGGTCTTGTTGATGATTTTCAGGCTGTAGATGTTCTCGATCTGCCCCTGACTGTTCTCGCGGAACAGGCCACGGTCCTTGCTCACGTCCAGCGAGACCATCGGCCGCTCCACCAGCGCCAGGGCCAGCGCACCGATCATTACTAGCAGGACCGCGGTGTAGCCGATCAAACGTGGCCGCAACAAATGCGTCTTGCCACCCTGCAATTGATGCTCGGAGGTGTAGCTGATCAGCCCGCGAGCGTAGCCCATTTTGTCCATGATCGAATCACAGGCGTCGATGCACGCGGCGCAACCGATGCATTCCATCTGCAAACCGTCGCGGATGTCGATGCCGGTCGGGCAGACCTGCACGCACACCTGGCAGTCGATGCAATCACCGAGGCCGACTTCTGCCGGTGCCACGTCACGTTTGCGCGGGCCACGGTTTTCGCCACGGGCCACGTCGTAGGAGATGGTCAGGGTGTCTTTGTCGAACATCACGCTCTGGAATCGCGCATACGGACACATGTGCATGCACACCGCTTCACGCAGCCAACCGGCGTTGATGTATGTCGCGCCGGTAAAGAACAGCACCCAGAACAGGCTGACACCGCCCATCTGCAAGGTCAGCAGTTCTTCGGCCAGTGGCCGGATCGGGGTGAAGTAGCCGACAAAGGTCAGGCCGGTCAACAGGCTGATGGCCAGCCACAAGGTGTGCTTGGCCGAGCGGCGGACCAGCTTATTCAGGCCCCAGGGCGCGGCTTGCAGCTTGATCCGCTGGTTGCGTTCGCCTTCGGTGAGTTTCTCGCACCACATGAAGATCCAGGTCCAGGAGCTCTGTGGGCAGGTGTAACCGCACCAGACTCGCCCGGCAAACACGGTGATCGCGAACAGGCCGAACGCGGCAATGATCAGCAACGCCGACAGCAGAATGAAATCCTGTGGCCAGAAGGTCGCACCGAAGATATGGAATTTGCTTTCGGAAAGGTCCCAGAGCACCGCCTGGCGGCCGCCCCAGTTCAACCACACCGTTCCGAAGAACAACAAAAACAAAAACCCCGCGCCGCTCAGGCGCAAGGTGCGGAATAGACCGGTGAAGCTGCGGGTATGGATCAGGTTGTCGCTGGACTTGGCCTTCATCTTTGGGCGCGAAGGCTCATAGCTTTGAACGGACGGGGCACTTTCAACAATTCGGACGGGGATTCTATCGCTCATGGTCTTTCGCTCATCAGCCTCCATCAGGCCTGAGCACTATGAGCGCCGATCTGTTTGCATAACAGACTCACCTATTGCAATAAAAAGCGGATCAGATGGGCTTTGATCCGCTGCCTGCGACAAGTTGATGCACCCGCTATAGCGGGACCCGGACGCCTATATCAAGCGCCGGCGGGGGTTATTGATCCGGGTCAGTCAAATCACCGAACCACTGTCGGTGGCTTTCAAATGCCTACGCCCGTCGACTGCGCCTGCTACGGTCAATGCGTCGGCTTCTGCTTCGGTGATGTAGAAAGGCTTGTCATTGAGTTCCACCATCGACATGGATTTTTCCGGGTCGGTGACGATGGTGACGTCGGGACACAAACGAATTTCTTCGCCGTTCGCGGTAATGAAGAAGCAGGTCTGGTTTTCGATGCGCACAGTCATGAAGGTGTCCTTTTTTTCTGTGGTTTCTAAAACGTTAGGGCGCAGCCTTGGATCATCGTTCTGTGCAACTGATTAATGGTCGACGCGGTCCATCGTCAATAGAGCAACTTTCCATTAAGTCATCACAAGGACAACACCATGAACGCTTGGTGGCATGAGGTTTGGGTGACCCTGCAAGCGGAGTTCGCCGACATTGGCGATGCTTCACAACTGACGCGCATTACCGTGCGCTTGCTGATGGCTGCGGTGTTGGGCGGGATTCTCGGCTTCGAACGCGAGCACAAGGGCAAGGCCGCCGGGGTTCGCACCCACATGCTGGTGGCCCTCGGCGCGGCGCTGTTCGTGCTGGTGCCGCAAATGTCCGGCTCGCAAGCCGATGCCATGAGCCGGGTGATGCAGGGGGTGATCGCCGGGATCGGCTTTCTCGGCGCGGGGACTATTCTGAAAAACAACGATGGCGACGAGGGGCACGTCAAAGGCCTGACCACCGCCGCCGGGTTGTGGATGACCGCGGCCATTGGTGTTTCGGCCGGGTTGGGGCGAGAGGCGACGGCGGTGCTCAGCACGTTGCTGGCATTGGCGATTCTCGGCGTGATGCCCGCTGTTGTGCGCATGATCGACAAGGACAAGGACCAAACTCCGTGAATGATCGTTCCTACGCTCTGCGTGGGAATGCAGCCCGGGACGCTCCGCGTCCCATCCAGAGCCGAACGCGGAGCGTCCGTGGAGGCATT
>NZ_JBYTAJ010000068.1:0-6607 GCF_058788075.1 Pseudomonas sp. FW305-20
TGAAGTTGACCACGCTGACGTCGCCATCGACGCTGCTGGTGCCGGTGAGGACGCTGCCGGTCACGGGGGCGTCTTCGGAAGTGGTCACGGTTTCGCTAACGTCGGTG
Source organism: Pseudomonas sp. FW305-20 (assembly GCF_058788075.1). Taxonomy (NCBI): domain Bacteria; kingdom Pseudomonadati; phylum Pseudomonadota; class Gammaproteobacteria; order Pseudomonadales; family Pseudomonadaceae; genus Pseudomonas; species Pseudomonas sp. FW305-20. The sequence continues at coordinate 108 of NZ_JBYTAJ010000068.1, forward strand.
AAGCTGTCGTCGACCGGGGTGACGTTGATGTTCAAGGTCGAAGTGACATTGCTGCCGGAGCCGTCGGTGACGGTATAGCTGACCGTCGGCACCGTGCCGTTGTAGTTGGCCACCGGGGTAAAGGTGTAGGCGCCATCGGCCGCAATGAGCAGGGTGCCAACGTTGGCAATGGAGGCGGTCTGGCCAGCTGTGAAAGTGCCATTGACACCGGCGATGCTGAAGGTGGACACGCTCAGGACGTTGTCGATGTCGCTGTCGTTACTCAACACATTACCGATCGCAGGGGTGTCTTCTGCGATGGTTTGGGTGTCTGCAGTCAAAACGCTCGGATCATCGACCGCTGTCACGGTGAGATCCAGCGTGCTGGTCAAGCCGGTGTTGGTGGTGTACGTGACTTGCGGCACGGCGCCGTTGTAGTTGGCGTCCGGAGTAAAGGTGTAGTTGCCATTGGTGCCGATGGTCAATGTGCCGACGCCGACGATGGTCGCCGTCTGGCCTGCGGTGAAACTGCCGGCCATACCGGCGACGGTGAAGCTGGAGACGCTGAGAGGCGTATCGGCATCGCTATCGTTGGTCAGGACATTGCCGGTCGCGACGCTGTCTTCGACCTGTGTGCCAGTATCCGCGGTCAGTACGCCCGGAGCGTTGGTGGCCGTGGTGTTCTGATTGCCGATATCGAGCGTGGTGGCTGCGGCAGTGGTGTCAGGGCCGTCGGTTGGGAAACCAATGGTCGGGTCGACCCGGCCAGCGGTTGCATCCAGCATCACGAAGCTGTGGCCGCCACCTGCTGCGCCGCCTGTGCCTGCAGCTGTCGGGCCGGCTGCGGTGGCTTCAAGATCGGTGGTCGGGTCGGCGCCGGCAACGATGGCTTGCTGCAGCTCTTCAACCGATGGCGCAGCTTGTGCAGTGGCTTGGGCAAGGTCAGCGCTGGAATCCGGCGCGCTGCTGCTCCACTGAGTGTCGCGGCCCAGGTCCAGGGTCCGGCCGTCAGCCAGCTCAAGCGTAACGGCGCCAGCTGCGCCGGTGTCTACCTGATCGCCGACAAACAACCGATCGCCTTCAACGAGTAAGCGGCGCACGCCCTCTGGGGACACCGCGAAAACCTGACCGACAATGCTTTTGACGATGGCCACAACACTGCTCATAAGACTCTCCGGGTGTCGCATTCAGTTGACTTCCATGAAGCTGGCGGCGTGTTTGCCAAACAGTCTGGACGTTCATTCAAGATATAAGAGGCACAACTTTGACGCGGGTATTAGTCAATAAATTGGCTATATTTTTTCGATATAAACTTTATGCCAAACTATTGACCTCTTGCCCGCCATCCTAAACACTCGCTTCCGTAATGTCACATTGATATTTAAGTGCTGGCACGTGCCAGAGAGTGTGATGCAGTTCCAAAATGCAACTTTCCGACATACGGTCATTCCGGATGTCATCATCCGATGCAGCGGCACGATCTGCAGTGACTCAAGACAAGTAAATCCTGGAAATTCCAACCATGCGTTTGCACCTGCTCAAGGCTTTACCCTTCGCCCTTGCCGCCAGTTTCGTTCAGGCGCAGTCCCTACCGGAAGCCATGCAACAGGCATTGGATGTCCATCCGGAGATCCAGGCAGGCGTTAACAGTCGATTGGCCGCGGATTATCAATTAAAGGCAGCAAAAGGGGGATACCTCCCAAAGGTCGATCTGCTTGGCGGATATGGTCGCGAAGGCACTGACAACGTCACCACCCGTGGCGCCGGCAACAACAATCACTGGGAAACCCTGACTCGCAGTGAATCGAGCGTGCGGTTGTCGCAAATGGTTTTTGACGGTTTTGCGACGTCGAGTGAAGTGGGGCGTCAACAAGCCACCGTTAATTCCCGCGCTTACTCCTTGCTGGGCACCTCCGAACGCACCGCGCTCACCGTCGCCCAGGTGTATCTCGACGTGCTGACCCGCCGTGAGTTCGTGCGTCTGGCGACCGACAACCTGAAGAACCACGAACGGACTTTCGACCAGATCAAGTTGCGCACCCAGCGTGGCGTGGGCAGTGGCGCCGACCTCGATCAAGCCGAAGCGCGTATGGCCCAGGCTCGCAACAACCTGATCACCGAACAGACCAACCTGGCTGACGCCGAGACCAACTTCCTCAGCGCCGTCGGCCAGATGCCCGATCAGCTGGAGCGTCCTTCCGATTTCATGGCGCTGTTGCCGGCCAACCTGAATGAAGCCCGGGCGCAGATGCTGGAAAACAGCCCTATCCTGCGTTCCGCCGAGTCGGACATCGCCGCTGCCGAGAAGCAGTACGCAGCCGCCAAGTCGACCTTCTACCCGCGTTTCGATGCTGAATTGGGTCGCTCTGCCGACAACGATATCGACGGCCAGAACGGTCACAGCAATGAATGGCAGGCCATGTTGCGCATGCGCTTCAACCTGTATTCCGGCGGCAGCAACAAGGCTGATCTGGAAGCCAAGTCTTACCTGTCCAACCAGGCACTGGACATTCGCAACAACGCCCTGCGTGTGTTGAACGAAGAACTGGGCCTGGCCTGGAATGCCTTGAACAACGCTAACGCCCAAGTACCGATCGCTCAGCAATATGTCGATCGCAGCACCAGCGTGCGTATCGCCTATCAGAAGCAGTTCAGTCTGGGTGAGCGCACCTTGCTCGACCTGCTCGACAGTGAAAACGAGCTATTCTCGGCTTCTCGCCGTCTGGCGGAGATCAAGAACATTCAGTTATTTACTCAGTACCGAATCAAGGCGACCATGGGCGAGTTGCTCAAAAGCCAGGGAGTGGTGGCACCGTTGGCATCCGTTGTGCAGAACGACGTGAAGCCCAAGGTTCAACTGCCCGGTATGAACTGAGCAGAACCTTCATTGTTCAATTGTTAGCCAAGAGTGCCGAGCGTGGAATCAGAAGTCAGTCGAGTTCAACTCATTCATGATCCACGCGCGCTGCACGACGATCCATTACTGGACGGCTTGCTGGCTCTTTGCGTCCTGCATCAGAAACCGGCCAGCGCCGCGATGTTGACCACCGGCCTGCCGTTGCCCAAGCAGCGCCTGAGTGTTGAGCTGCTGCCCCGCGCGGCCGCTCGCGCCGGCCTGCAAGGGCGGGTGCTGGTGCGCAAACTGGAGCAGATCCCGGCGATTGCCATGCCGGCGCTGTTGCTGCTCAAGGACGGTCGCAGTGCCGTCCTGCTTGGTTGGCACGGTGACGACCAGGCGCGCCTGCTGCTCAGCGAAAGCGATGGCGGCGAAAGTGTCGTCAGCCGCGAACTGCTGGCCGATGACTACATCGGCAAAGTGTTCTTCGCTCAACCCCAACACAAATTCGACGTCAATCACGGCACGCTGATCCCGCGCGCGCGCTCGTGGTTCCGCGACACCCTCAAGCGTTCGCGCTGGCTGTACGTCGACGCCATCGCCGCCAGTTTCCTGATCAACATCATTGCCATGGCCGCGCCGCTGTTCGTGATGAACGTCTACGACCGCGTCGTGCCGAACCAGGCCGAATCGACCCTATGGGTCCTGGCCATCGGTATCACCGGTGCTTACCTGTTCGACCTGATCCTCAAAAGCCTGCGCAGCCTCTGCCTCGACCTGGCCGGGAAGAAAACCGACCTGATCATCTCGGCCACGTTGTTCGAGCGCATCGTCGGCATGGCCATGAAGTACCGCCCGGCGCGGGTCGGCAGCTTTGCCCAGAACATCCATGAGTTTCAGAGCCTGCGCGACTTCCTCGCCTCGCTGACCCTCACCAGCCTGATCGACCTGCCGTTTACATTGCTGATCTTCATGGTCATCGCCATTCTCGGCGGGCATCTGGTGTGGATTCCGGTGCTGGCGTTCCCGATTGCCCTGCTGATCGGCTATGCCTTGCAGAAGCCGCTGGTGGCGACCATGGAGCGAACCATGGCGCTGGGCGCCGAGCGGCAGTCGAGCCTGATCGAAACCCTCGCCGGCCTGGACGCTGTGAAGGTCAACAACGCCGAAAGCGAACGTCAATATCAGTGGGAGCAAACCATCGGCACCCTCAGCCGACTCGAGCTGCGGGTGAAAATGCTTTCCGGTCTGGCGATGAACATCACCTTGCTGATCCAGCAACTGGCCGGGGTGATCATGATCGTCTTCGGCGTGTACCAGATCATCGACGGTCACCTGAGCATGGGCGGTTTGATCGCCTGCTACATGCTCAGTGGCCGCGCGCTCAGCCCGCTGGCCTCGTTGTCCGGCCTGTTGACGCGTTACCAGCAAGCGCGGGTGACCATGGTCTCGGTCGATCAGATGATGGAGCTGCCGCAAGAGCGCAACTTCGATGAACGTCCATTGAGCCGCAATGTGCTGCAAGGCGCCATCGAATGCCGGCAGATGAACTTCACCTACCCGAACCAACAGAACGCGGCGCTGAAGAACATCAACCTGACCATCAAGCCTGGCGAGAAAATCGGCATCATCGGGCGCAGCGGCTCGGGGAAAAGCTCCCTGGCCAAGCTGCTCGTAGGCCTCTACCAGCCGGACGATGGCGCTCTGTTGGTGGATGGCGTCGATATCCGTCAGATCGACGTCAGCGAATTGCGCCACAACATTGGCTACGTGGCCCAGGACATCCAGCTGCTGGCCGGCACCCTGCGCGACAACCTGGTGTCGGGCGCGCGCTATGTCGAAGACGAAATGGTGCTGCAAGCTGCCGAACTGGCCGGCGTCCACGAATTCGCCCGCCTGCACCCACAGGGTTATGAGCTGCAAGTGGGCGAGCGTGGGCAGAACCTGTCTGGCGGTCAGCGCCAGAACGTCGCCCTGGCCCGTGCGCTACTGCTCAACCCGCCGATCCTGCTGCTCGACGAGCCGACCAGCGCCATGGACAACACCGGCGAAGAACGCCTCAAGCAACGCCTCGCGGTGGTGGTTGAAAACAAAACCGTGGTGCTGGTAACGCACCGGGCTTCGCTGTTGTCGCTGGTGGATCGTCTGATCGTCATCGACCGCGGGCAAATTCTCGCCGACGGCCCGAAAGCCGCGGTGATGGAAGCGTTGAAGAAGGGGCAGATCAGTGTTGCTTAAGTCGGGTTTAAAGAATTCGATCGGCCGTTATTTCAAAGGCTCCGATTCGCTGCATGGCCAGCCACTTCCCGAGGTCAACAAAGCGCTGATCGAAGACGCCCCGCGTGTAGTGCGGCTGACCATCTGGGCGATCATTGGCTTCTTCGTGTTCCTGTTGCTCTGGGCCAACTTCGCCGTGGTCGACGAAGTCACCAAGGGCGATGGCAAGGCGATTCCCTCGTCCAAGATCCAGAAAATCCAGAACCTGGAGGGCGGTATCGTCTCCGAGTTGTTCGTGACCGAAGGGCAGATCGTTGAAGCCGGCGCGCCGCTGATTCGCCTGGACGACACGCGATTCGCCTCCAACGTCGGCGAAACCGAGGCCGATCGATTGTCCATGCTGCTGCGAGTCGAACGCTTGAGCGCGGAAGTCGATGACCGCCCGCTTAACTTCCCGGCGGATGTACTCAAGGCCGTCCCCGGTCAGGCAGCCAGCGAGGAGTCGCTGTACATCAGTCGCCGCCAGCAGTTGCACGATGAAATTGGCGGTTTGGAGGAGCAGTTGATCCAGCGTCAGCAAGAGCTGCGCGAGTTCACTTCCAAGCAGTCGCAGTACCGCAACGGTCTTGCGCTGCAGCGTCAGGAAATCAACATGTCCGAGCCGTTGGTGGCCCAGGGCGCGGTATCGCCGGTTGAAGTGCTGCGACTCAAGCGCGCCGAGGTTGAAACCCGCGGGCAACTCGACGCGACCACCCTGGCCATTCCTCGTGCCCAATCGGCGATCAAGGAAGTGCAGCGCAAAATCGACGAGACTCGTGGCAAATTCCGCAGCGAAGCACTGACTCAACTCAATGAAGCGCGCACGGATCTGAACAAGGCCCAGGCCACCGGCAAGGCGCTGGAAGACCGGGTCAGCCGGACGCTGGTCACCTCGCCGGTGCGCGGCATCGTCAACAAATTGCTGGTCAACACCATCGGCGGCGTGATCCAGCCGGGCAGCGACCTGGTGGAAATCGTGCCGCTGGACGACACCTTGCTGGTGGAAGCGAAAGTTCGCCCGCAAGACATCGCCTTCCTGCATCCGGGGCAGGAAGCGACGGTGAAGTTCACGGCGTATGACTACACCATTTACGGTGGGCTGAAGGCCAGGCTTGAGCAGATCGGTGCTGACACCATCACCGACGAAGACAAGAAAAACACCTACTACATCATCAAGCTGCGCACTGACCGCAGCCATTTGGGCACGGATGAAAAGCCGCTGCTGATCATCCCGGGGATGGTGGCTTCGGTGGACATCATTACTGGCAAGAAGACTGTGCTCAGCTACCTGCTCAAGCCGATCATTCGCGCGCGGGCCGAAGCGTTGCACGAGCGTTAGATGTCGGCTGGGGCTGATGGCCCTCATCGCGAGCAGGCTCGCTCCCACATTGGTTCTGTGTCGATCACATAACCCCTGTGGGAGCGAGCC
>NZ_JBYTAJ010000069.1:0-1605 GCF_058788075.1 Pseudomonas sp. FW305-20
TCGGCGATGCATCGTTTCACTGCTGAGTTCGGGATGGGATCAGGTGGTTCCAATGCTCTATGGTCGTCAAGAAATTCGGTAGCCAGGTCGTGGGCCTTTGCAGGTTCACGCTCCAGCGAATGGGTATGTGATAGCCAGGTGTTTTGTGAGTATCTCGAACTTTCGGTTCGTTTCGTCTTCACACACCGCAATCTGGTGCCCTTTGCCTTTCAGCTCGAAGCATGCAAATTGCTTGGGTGTTATATGGTCAAGCCTCACGGGCAATTAGTATTGGTTAGCTCAACGCCTCACAGCGCTTACACACCCAACCTATCAACGTCGTAGTCTTCGACGGCCCTTCAGGGGACTCAAGGTCCCAGTGAGATCTCATCTTGAGGCTAGTTTCCCGCTTAGATGCTTTCAGCGGTTATCTATTCCGAACATAGCTACCCGGCAATGCCACTGGCGTGACAACCGGAACACCAGAGGTTCGTCCACTCCGGTCCTCTCGTACTAGGAGCAGCCCCTCTCAAATCTCAAACGTCCACGGCAGATAGGGACCGAACTGTCTCACGACGTTCTAAACCCAGCTCGCGTACCACTTTAAATGGCGAACAGCCATACCCTTGGGACCGGCTTCAGCCCCAGGATGTGATGAGCCGACATCGAGGTGCCAAACACCGCCGTCGATATGAACTCTTGGGCGGTATCAGCCTGTTATCCCCGGAGTACCTTTTATCCGTTGAGCGATGGCCCTTCCATACAGAACCACCGGATCACTAAGACCTACTTTCGTACCTGCTCGACGTGTCTGTCTCGCAGTCAAGCGCGCTTTTGCCTTTATACTCTACGACCGATTTCCGACCGGTCTGAGCGCACCTTCGTACTCCTCCGTTACTCTTTAGGAGGAGACCGCCCCAGTCAAACTACCCACCATACACTGTCCTCGATCCGGATAACGGACCTGAGTTAGAACCTCAAAGTTGCCAGGGTGGTATTTCAAGGTTGGCTCCACGCGAACTGGCGTCCACGCTTCAAAGCCTCCCACCTATCCTACACAAGCAAATTCAAAGTCCAGTGCAAAGCTATAGTAAAGGTTCACGGGGTCTTTCCGTCTAGCCGCGGATACACTGCATCTTCACAGCGATTTCAATTTCACTGAGTCTCGGGTGGAGACAGCGCCGCCATCGTTACGCCATTCGTGCAGGTCGGAACTTACCCGACAAGGAATTTCGCTACCTTAGGACCGTTATAGTTACGGCCGCCGTTTACCGGGGCTTCGATCAAGAGCTTCGCGTTAGCTAACCCCATCAATTAACCTTCCGGCACCGGGCAGGCGTCACACCCTATACGTCCACTTTCGTGTTTGCAGAGTGCTGTGTTTTTAATAAACAGTCGCAGCGGCCTGGTATCTTCGACCGGCATGGGCTTACGCAGTAAATGCTTCACCCTCACCGGCGCACCTTCTCCCGAAGTTACGGTGCCATTTTGCCTAGTTCCTTCACCCGAGTTCTCTCAAGCGCCTTGGTATTCTCTACCCAACCACCTGTGTCGGTTTGGGGTACGGTTCCTGGTTACCTGAAGCTTAGAAGCTTTTCTTGGAAGCATGGCATCAACCACTTCGTG
>NZ_JBYTAJ010000069.1:1702-3322 GCF_058788075.1 Pseudomonas sp. FW305-20
TAGAATCCCGGATTTACCTAAGATTCCAGCCTACCACCTTAAACTTGGACAACCAACGCCAAGCTGGCCTAGCCTTCTCCGTCCCTCCATCGCAATAACCAGAAGTACAGGAATATTAACCTGTTTTCCATCGACTACGCTTTTCAGCCTCGCCTTAGGGACCGACTAACCCTGCGTCGATTAACGTTGCGCAGGAAACCTTGGTCTTTCGGCGTGGGTGTTTTTCACACCCATTGTCGTTACTCATGTCAGCATTCGCACTTCTGATACCTCCAGCAAGCTTCTCAACTCACCTTCACAGGCTTACAGAACGCTCCTCTACCGCATCACCTAAGTGATACCCGTAGCTTCGGTGTATGGTTTGAGCCCCGTTACATCTTCCGCGCAGGCCGACTCGACTAGTGAGCTATTACGCTTTCTTTAAAGGGTGGCTGCTTCTAAGCCAACCTCCTAGCTGTCTAAGCCTTCCCACATCGTTTCCCACTTAACCATAACTTTGGGACCTTAGCTGACGGTCTGGGTTGTTTCCCTTTTCACGACGGACGTTAGCACCCGCCGTGTGTCTCCCATGCTCGGCACTTGTAGGTATTCGGAGTTTGCATCGGTTTGGTAAGTCGGGATGACCCCCTAGCCGAAACAGTGCTCTACCCCCTACAGTGATACATGAGGCGCTACCTAAATAGCTTTCGAGGAGAACCAGCTATCTCCGAGCTTGATTAGCCTTTCACTCCGATCCACAGGTCATCCGCTAACTTTTCAACGGTAGTCGGTTCGGTCCTCCAGTTAGTGTTACCCAACCTTCAACCTGCCCATGGATAGATCGCCCGGTTTCGGGTCTATTCCCAGCGACTAGACGCCCTATTAAGACTCGCTTTCGCTACGCCTCCCCTATTCGGTTAAGCTCGCCACTGAAAATAAGTCGCTGACCCATTATACAAAAGGTACGCAGTCACCCAACAAAGTGGGCTCCCACTGCTTGTACGCATACGGTTTCAGGATCTATTTCACTCCCCTCTCCGGGGTTCTTTTCGCCTTTCCCTCACGGTACTAGTTCACTATCGGTCAGTCAGTAGTATTTAGCCTTGGAGGATGGTCCCCCCATATTCAGACAAAGTTTCTCGTGCTCCGTCCTACTCGATTTCATGACTAAGAGATTTTCGCGTACAGGGCTATCACCCACTATGGCCGTACTTTCCAGAACGTTCCGCTAATCTCAAAGCCACTTAAGGGCTAGTCCCCGTTCGCTCGCCACTACTAAGGGAATCTCGGTTGATTTCTTTTCCTCAGGGTACTTAGATGTTTCAGTTCCCCTGGTTCGCCTCTTAAGCCTATGTATTCAGCTTAAGATAACCATCTTATGATGGCTGGGTTCCCCCATTCAGACATCTCCGGATCAAAGTCTGTTTGCCGACTCCCCGAAGCTTTTCGCAGGCTACCACGTCTTTCATCGCCTCTGACTGCCAAGGCATCCACCGTATGCGCTTCTTCACTTGACCATATAACCCCAAGCAATCTGGTTATACTGTGAAGACGACATTCGCCGAAAATTCGATTCTTGCTCCAAAGAGCAACTCACAAATTTTACCTTAGCCTGATCCGTTACCAGTGAAAGTAACGTCC
>NZ_JBYTAJ010000070.1:0-4007 GCF_058788075.1 Pseudomonas sp. FW305-20
TGACGCTCTGCGTCACATCCCAAAGCGGAACGCGGAGCGTCCCTGGCGGCATTCCCACGCGGAGCGTGGGAACGATCGGCGTCAGGTCAAACCCTGAACTGATCCATCAAGCTCTGCTGCTGATTCGCCAGGCTATTGAGTGACTGACTCACCCGCGCCGATTCATTGGCCTGGCCCGACAGCGACTCTGTCACATCCCGAATCGTCGCCACGTTGTTGTTGATCTCCTCGGCCACGGCGCTTTGTTCTTCCGCAGCACTGGCGATCTGCAAGTTCATGTCGCTGATCACCGTCACCGCCTCACCAATCTGCCGCAGCGCCGTCACCGCCTGACCGACCTGTTCGACACTGCCCTGAGCCTGACGATGGCTGCTGTTCATCGAGCCGACCACGTCCTGAGTGCCACTCTGCAACTGCTCGATCACCAGGCGGGTTTCTTCGACGGACTCCTGGGTCCGGCGTGCCAGGTTGCGCACTTCATCGGCCACGACGGCAAAACCACGCCCGGCTTCACCGGCACGAGCGGCCTCGATGGCGGCGTTCAGCGCCAGCAGGTTGGTCTGCTCGGCGATGGCGCGAATCACTTCCAGCACCGAACCGATCTTCTCGCTGTTGGCCGCCAGGCCTTCGACTTGCACCATCGCCGCGCTCATGTCGGCGGCGAGGTTGTCGATGCTGGCGGTGGTGCGGTCGATCACGGTCAGACCGCGACGGGTGGCCTGATCCGCATCCCGCGCTGCCTGTGCCGCTTGCGCTGCACTGCGAGCGACGTCTTGAGCGGTGGCGCTCATTTCGTGGGAAGCGGTCGCGACCTGATCCACCTGACGGTATTGCTGCTCCATGCCGGCGCTGGTCTGCGTGGCGATGGCGGACGATTGATCCGCCGTGTTGCGCGCGTCCTGCACCGAGCGTTTGACCTCGGCAATGATCGGTTGCAGCTTGTCGAGGAAGCGGTTGAACCAGCCGGCCAATTGGCCGAGTTCGTCCTTTTTGTCGTAGGCCAGGCGGCGGGTCAGGTCGCCTTCGCCGCTGGCAATGTCTTCGAGCATCTGCGCCACACCCAAAATCGGTTTGGTCACGCTGCGGGCCATCAACCACACGAGCAACAGGCCAATCAATGCGGCCAGTACACCCAGGCCGAGTTCGATCAGGGTGCCGGCGGTGTTGCTTTCATCGAGTTGCTTTTTCAACGCTTCGGCGGGGCCGACCAAAACTTTCTCCGGCACCTCGAGCAACACGCCCCAGGACTTGCCACCGGGAATCGGCTGGAACGGCGACAGCACTTTGAGCTGTTGATTGCCGTGCAGGCTTTCGGTCTTGCTGCTGGCGGCGAGCATGCGGATCAGCTCGGCACCGTTGGTTTTGTCCACGGCGTCCAGGCGCTGGCTGAGTTTGCTGGCGTCCGGGCTGTAACCGGCCAGCAACCCGACCGGGCTGATGATGCTGACGTTGGTCTGGCCGTCATAGAGCTTTTTGCTCGCGCCCTGGCTGATGGCTTGCAGGCTGTTGAGGTTGATGTCCACCGACAGCGAAGCGATGACCTTGCCGTTGACCATCAGCGGGAAAACGATGCTGGTCATCAGCACATTGTGGCCGTCGATCACGTAGAAGTAAGGTTCGATCACGCAGGGCTTGAGGGTCGTGCGCGGGCAGGTGAACCAGGCGTTGGCCGGTTCGCCGCTCGGGCCGGTGGTGGTGTCGGCCATGTCGCTTTCCGGTAGCGCCATCGACGTCACCTTGCCAGGCACAGGTTGCGACCAATAGAGCGCGAAACGGCCCTTGTCGTTGCTGCCCAGCTCGGCCTGGCCGGCGAACAGATCGTCCTTGCCGTCCAGCGCGTTGGCTTCGAACACCAGCGAGAGGCCGAGCAAGTCGGGGTTGGCTTGCAGGGCCGACTTGACCTGACGCGTCAGGTCCTCACGCAGGTCAAAGGCATCGAGGAAGCGCTTCTCGGCCTGATCGCGCAGGAACAGCACCTGACGCGAAAAACCGTGGCCGTATTGATAGGCGTCCATGAACTGCTGGCGAATCCCCAGCGCCTGGTTTTCACCCTGGGATTCGATCCGGGCCTGGGCTGCCTCGGTGAGCATCTCCATGCTGGAGGCTTTCACCATCTCGGAGCTTTGCTCCATGCGATACAGCGAAAGACCCACCAGCAGGGTCACGATGCCGGCCAGGCACAGCCCGGCCAGCAGGGTGATTTTCCATTGAATGGAAAGTTGTCTGAGCGACATGGAGACGTCCTTATTCGATATTTATCTGAGACTTTGCACTGTAACGGCCGCAATTCGGCTTTCTTTATTCGTTCAATCAAATAAGCCATCACACAAAACCTGTAGCAGCTGGCGAAGCCTGCGTTCGGCTGCGAAGCAGTCGTCAATTCGGGGGCTGAGGTGTTTCAGGCACACCACATGCGCAGGTTTTACGACTGCTACGCAGCCGAACGCAGGCTTCGCCAGCTGCTACAAGGGGTCGTGATCGCTTTGACAAGGCGTTAATGGTCCGGCAAAGTGCGCGCCCTCTAATAAAACCCTCACATTCCATCCGCTGGCGGCTCTTTGCAGACTGCCGGCCGGGCTCTTCCGTTTGCCTTGAGGTAACGATGATTAATGCTGTAATCGCTGCGGTCGGCGTCATGCTGATCCTCAGTCTGTCCCGCGTGCACGTCGTAATCGCGCTGATCGTAGGTGCCCTGGTGGGTGGTTTGACCGGTGGCCTGGGCGTTGACGCCACACTCAAAGCCTTCAATAGCGGCCTCGGTGGCGGTGCGACGGTCGCGTTGTCCTACGCATTGCTTGGCGCTTTCGCAGTGGCCATTGCCAAGTCCGGGCTGGCGCACGCGCTGGCAGACAAAGCCTTGCTTATGGTCGATCGCCAGCACGCCAGCGGTGGCCGTCAGGTCAAATGGCTGTTGATCGGTTTGCTGTGGGTGGTGGCCATCGCTTCGCAGAACATCCTGCCGATACATATCGCCTTTATTCCGCTGCTGGTGCCGCCGCTTTTATATGTGTTGACCAAGCTGCAGCTGGACCGCCGACTGATTGCTTGCGTCATGACCTTCGGTCTGATCACACCGTACATGTTCCTGCCCGTGGGCTTCGGCAACATTTTCCTGAATGAAATCCTGCTGGCCAACGTCGCCCGTAGCGGGGTGGACATCAGCGGCATCAACGTCACCCATGCCATGGGGATTCCGGCCTTGGGCATGGTCGTCGGGCTCGCGGCAGCGTTTGTCAGCTACCGCAAGAAGCGCGTCTACGATCTGGAAAAGATCGAGCAAGTCGAACAGGTCGCGGTGCAGTACAACCCGCTGAGCCTGATGATCGCCGGTCTGGCCATCGCGGTGGCGTTCATCATTCAGCTGTTGCTGGACTCGATGATCATCGGTGCGTTGGCGGGCTTTCTGATTTTTTCGGTGTCAGGCATCGTGAAGTGGCGTGAAACCGACGACCTGTTCACCGAAGGCATGAAGATGATGGCGATGATCGGTTTCATCATGATCGCCGCCTCCGGTTTTGCCGAGGTGATGAAAGCCACCGGTGAAGTGCAGACACTGGTCGAAACATCGGCTTCGTGGATCGGCCACAGCAAAGGCATTGGCGCGTTGCTGATGTTGTTGGTCGGACTGTTGGTGACCATGGGCATCGGTTCGTCGTTCTCCACCGTGCCGATCCTGGCCGCGATTTTTGTGCCGTTGTGCGTGCAACTGGGCTTCAGCCCGATCGCGATCGTGTGCATCGTCGGCACCGCCGGCGCGCTGGGCGATGCCGGTTCGCCCGCGTCGGACTCGACCCTCGGTCCGACCTCGGGCCTGAACATCGACGGCCAGCATCACCACATCTGGGACACCGTGGTCCCGACCTTCCTGCACTACAACCTGCCGTTGCTGGTGTTCGGCTGGGTGGCGGCGATGGTCCTCTAAGCCGGCCCACCACCGATCGTTCCCACGCTCTGCGTGGGAATGCCTCAACGGACGCTCCGCGTTCGGCTCTTGATGGGACGCGGAG
>NZ_JBYTAJ010000071.1:0-2921 GCF_058788075.1 Pseudomonas sp. FW305-20
CTGATCGTTCCCACGCTCCCGCGTGGGAATGCCTCAAGGGACGCTCCGCGTCCAGTGACGCGGAGCGTCACGGGCTGCATTCCCACGCGGAGCGTGGGAACGATCATCGTGGTGCTTACTGAATCTCTTCAGGCTTCACGATCACCCAGTTCTTGTCCGCCGTAACCTGCAACCCTTCCTTGGCCTGAGCCGCGGCGTGCTTGGCCATCATGCCGTTAATCTGGGTCATGTATTTGTCTTTGCGGTTGATCCACAAGTGGATGCCACCCTTGGCCACGTCGACATCGTGGAACAGCATGTAACCGTCGCTGGTCGGGGTATCGCCACCCACCAGTACCGGTTTTTTCCACTCATCGATGTAGGTCAGGATCGCCGCATGCTTACCGGCCATCCAGGTCGCCGGGGTCCACAGGTACGGGGTCAGCTCGAGGCCGAGGTTGGCCTTCTCGTCATACTTGCCCGCGGTGATCTGCTTGCGTGCTGTGGTCAGTTCGCCGGTCTTCGGGTCCTTGAGCAATAAGCTCACGCCGATCACGTTCTGCGGTTTGACGTTGTAGCCGTACTTCGGATCGGCGGCGACCATGCGCACCAGTTCTTCGGAGGCGGCGGTCATCACGTAGACCTCAATGCCGTTCTCCATCAGCTTGTTGTAGAGCTCTTTCTGGCCGGTGAAGATTTTCGGCGGGTTGACGTCGAGTTTCTTGACCACGTCGCCTTCGTAATACGTCACCGGCACCGGTTTACCGGACGCCATCAACTCATCGACGTAGCCTTTGAGTTCCTGGAGGGTGAAGCCGGAGAACACTTGCGCGACCCATGGATAGCAGACCATGTCGTCGAGTTCGCAGAGGCGATAGTAGTAGCTGAACAGGCTTTCCTTGTGATCGGCGGTGTCTTTGAACGGCATCAGTTTCAGGGAGGGGTCGAGCTTCTCGCGGGTGATCAGACCCTTGTTTTCCATGAACGGCAGCAACGACTCTTCGAGGTCGTAGCGGTAACTGGTGTTATCCATGTCGAACACCGCGTAGTTACCTTTGTTGGCATTGGCGGCAATCATTGCGTCCAGCGCCTTGGCCTGATCGGCTGGCCAATGCTTCAAATCCGTAGCGAATACCTGGCCGGCAAGGCCCAGGCAAAGTGCAGCGACCAGAAATTTCGGTGCGAGCTTCATCGGCAATGCTTCCTTGTTAAAAGACCCTGATTCAAAGAGCTCGACGCTATCAAATAAATATGACAGCCCTCGTCTGCCCGCGACCGCTTGCGTCCCTATTACGCCAGCTGCATCTCTGTCAGCGACGCTTGCTTATTCCAAAAACGACAGTAGCCAGATGTTTTTGATATTAATTCATTAGATATCAAGCTGTTAGGCTTGCCGGTTCGCGGCTGCCCCGGAAGGTGGCCGGCACAAGTCTCTATCGGAGTTCCAATGAATCTGCCGCTGATCCTCAATCTGCTGGTGTTCCTCGCCCTGCTCTTTGGCCTGGCGCAAACCCGTCACACCACCTGGAGCCTGGCGAAGAAAGTCCTGCTCGCGTTGGTGCTGGGCGTGGTGTTCGGTGTGGCTCTGCACACCGTTTACGGTGCCGGCAACCCGGTACTGAAAGCCTCGATCGGCTGGTTCGATCTGGTGGGCAACGGTTACGTGCAGTTGCTGCAAATGATCGTGATCCCGTTGGTGTTCGCCTCGATCCTCAGCGCCGTGGCCCGTCTGCACAACGCCTCGTCGCTGGGCAAGATCAGCTTCCTGACCATCGGCACGCTGCTGTTCACCACGGCCATTGCGGCGCTGATCGGTATCGGGCTGACCAACCTCTTCGGCCTGACCGCCGAAGGCCTGGTGGCTGGCACTCAGGAAATGGCCCGTCTGCAAACCATCCAGACCGACTACGCGGGCAAGGTTGCCGACCTGAATGTGCCGCAGCTGTTGCTGTCGTTCATTCCGCAAAACCCGTTCGCCGACCTCGCTCGCGCGAAGCCGACCTCGATCATCAGCGTGGTGATTTTTGCTGCATTCCTTGGGGTCGCGGCGCTGCAACTGCTGAAAGATGACGTCGAGAAAGGTCAGAAAGTGATCAACGCCATCGACACCCTGCAAGCCTGGGTGATGCGTCTGGTGCGTCTGGTGATGAAGCTGACCCCTTACGGCGTATTGGCGCTGATGACCAAAGTGGTCGCCGGCTCCAACCTGCAGGACATCATCAAACTCGGCAGTTTCGTGGTGGTTTCCTACCTCGGGCTGGGCCTGATGTTTGTGGTCCATGGCCTGCTGGTCTCGGCCGCCGGGATCAATCCGCTGCGGTTCTTCCGCAAGATCTGGCCGGTGCTGACGTTTGCTTTCACCAGCCGCTCCAGCGCTGCGACCATTCCGCTGAGCATCGAAGCCCAGACCCGCCGCTTGGGTATTCCACAGTCCATCGCCAGTTTCGCTGCGTCGTTTGGCGCGACCATTGGCCAGAACGGTTGTGCCGGTCTGTACCCGGCGATGTTGGCGGTGATGGTCGCGCCAACCGTGGGCATCAACCCGCTGGACCCGCTGTGGATCGCAACGCTGGTGGCGATTGTGACGCTGAGTTCGGCCGGTGTGGCGGGGGTTGGCGGTGGCGCGACGTTTGCCGCGTTGATCGTGTTACCGGCGATGGGCTTGCCGGTGTCACTGGTGGCGTTGCTGATTTCGGTTGAGCCGCTGATCGACATGGGCCGCACGGCGTTGAACGTCAGCGGTTCGATAACGGCCGGTGCGATCACCAGCCAGATCATGCAGCAGACCGATAAAGAGCTGCTGGATGCGGATGCGCATTCGGAGTTGGCTCACGCTTAACCCGCTCTGATCGTTCCCATGCTCCCGCGTGGGAATGCCTCAAGGGACGCTC
The DNA here is from genome assembly GCF_058788075.1 of Pseudomonas sp. FW305-20. Taxonomy (NCBI): domain Bacteria; kingdom Pseudomonadati; phylum Pseudomonadota; class Gammaproteobacteria; order Pseudomonadales; family Pseudomonadaceae; genus Pseudomonas; species Pseudomonas sp. FW305-20. The sequence goes on from NZ_JBYTAJ010000071.1 coordinate 2,871, forward strand.
CGCGTCCAGTGACGCGGAGCGTCACGGGCTGCATTCCCACGCAGAGCGTGG
>NZ_JBYTAJ010000072.1:0-2592 GCF_058788075.1 Pseudomonas sp. FW305-20
TGCTCGCGCCAGAAGCCGTCCGGGTTAACGACGGACTGCTGGTACATGGCCTTGTAGGTCGCCTCGTCAGTCAGCGTATTAGCCAAAACCTCGGGACGAACGGGATACAGAGAAGCCGCACTCATCTTTTTTACCTCGGTGGAATAGTTGTTCTTGTGGTCTGTAACGGGTTTGGAGCCCAAGTATTCGGGCCATTGCAAAACTCAAATCCTGAAGCGATTGAGCAGTTTGTCCTGCTGGCCGACGTGGTCCACCATCACTGAACATTGGCGAACCTGTTTATCCGCACTGCCGGAAACTTCAAGACTGATATCGCGGATGTTGGTCGTGTTGCGATTGATTTCTTCGGTCGTGGCGCTTTGTTCTTCAGCCGCTGCGGCAATCTGCAGGTTCATGTCATTGATGCGATAAATCGCCTCACGGATGCGCTCGAGGGTGTCATTGGCTGCATTGGCATCCCCGGCCGTCTTGCTGGCCGTGTCACGGCTCTGCTGCATTTGCACTTGGGCGTGTTTCACGCCCGTCTGCAACTGGTCGATCATCTCGCGTATTTCCTGCGTGGATTGCTGGGTTCGTGAGGCCAGTGAGCGCACCTCATCAGCCACCACGGCAAAACCGCGACCTGATTCGCCGGCACGTGCCGCCTCGATGGCTGCATTGAGCGCGAGCAAATTGGTTTGGTCGGCGATGCTGGTGATGACCGCCACGATGGATTCGATGCTTTGACTGAGCGTGGACAACTCATTGATCGCATGACCGGTGGCGTCCATCTCCTCAGCCAAACGCTTGATCGCCCCCGTCGACCTGGAGACCAGGGCAACCCCGTCTGCTGTTTCCTCGTTGGCAGCGATCGCCGCTTCGGCCGCGGCTTGAGCGTTGCGCGCCACATCCTCGGCGGTCGAGGCCATCTCGGTCATGGCGGTGGCCAGTTGATCCAGTTCTTGTAATTGGACCTGTACGCGGTTGGCTGCCTGATCCGCTTCACACGACGTCGCTGTGGTGCTCTCGCGGACGTGTTGCGAGCTGTTTTTCACATCGCCAATGAGTGTTTTCAGGTTCTGCAGGAACTGGTTGAACTCCCCGGCGACCAGCGCAATTTCATCGTTGCCGACCACGGGCAGTTGGCGGGTCAGGTCGCCTTCTCCGCGATTGATGTCGGCCAACGAGTCCTTGAGTTGATCCAGGGGTCGCAGCAGCCGCCTTACCAGCAGACCCAGCACCAACAGGCTAATCAGCACGCCCAGGCCGGTCCCGATGACGGCCCGCCAACTCAGGATGTGGGCTGCGGCCATCACGATGTCCTGATCCAGTACCACACCGATGTACCAATCCATGCCCTTGAGATTGGAGAGCGGAATGAAGGACACCAGGAGGGACTTTCCACCGCTGCTGACCTCCTGAAGCTGACTGTCGAGAGGCAGAGCGCTGCCTGCGAAAAGCTGGTTGTAGGGCTTGCCGTTCAGTTCAGCGTCCGGGTGGGAAATAATGTTGCCATTTTTGCTCAGCAAGAATGCATAACCGGCCCCACCGAAATCCAGTGTATTGATGGCGTCGGCAACCGTATTCAGGCGGATGTCACCACCCAGTACGCCAAGAAACTGACCAGCATCGCTGATCCTGGTGGCGACCGAGATCAGGATTTCGTTGGAGGTCGAGGCCTTGTAGGGCTCGGTTAAAACGGCCTGGTTGCCCGCCTTGCCGGTCGCGTACCAAGGTCGCGAGCGACCATCATAATCAGGCTTTGGGTTCCAGGATGCGTTGTTCTTGATGGGTTTGCCATCGGACTGAAGGGCACCGAATACCACTTCGAATTGGTCCTGCAATATTGGGGATTCGATAATGCGTTGGGTGGCTTCCGGGCTGTACTGGCTGTCGATGGCCTGGGCCGTCAAGTCAATCAGGCGAAGTTTGCCGTTCAGCCAATTTTCAATCTGCCGTGCCACCGCATTGCTCGACTCGGAGATACTTGCCTCGACCTGGTGCCGCAAAATCGTACGTATCTGCTCTACCTGAACCAGCGATAGAAGACTGGTTGTCACGAACAGCACACAAGCAGCCACAAGGCTCACCTTGTAACGGATTTTCATCGAGGACTCCAAAGGATCGATCAAGGGGAGCAGGGCATCCAGTCCTTGAATGTCAGGTGTGTCATTGAGGACGCCTTCGCGAGCAAGCCCACTCCCACATTGGTTTTGTGAACGCCACAGATCAAATGTGGGAGTGAGCCTGCTCGCGATGGCCATCTGAAGGGCGACGCAGAAACAACTGCATCGCCCACGCTTTTTAGAAGAAGCCCAACGGATTGATGTCGTAGCTCACCAGCAGGTTTTTGGTCTGCTGATAGTGATCGAGCATCATCTTGTGGGTTTCACGACCGACGCCGGATTTCTTGTATCCGCCGAACGCGGCATGCGCCGGGTACAGGTGGTAGCAGTTGGTCCACACACGACCGGCCTTGATGGCGCGGCCCATGCGGTAGGCGCGGTTGATGTCGCGGGTCCAGAGGCCGGCACCCAGGCCGAACTCGGTGTCGTTGGCGATGGCCAGGGCTTCGGCTTCGTCCTTGAAGGTGGTGATGCTCACCACCGGGCC
>NZ_JBYTAJ010000073.1:0-1185 GCF_058788075.1 Pseudomonas sp. FW305-20
CTGTGGGAGATTCTATGGTTGAGGGAAAGCCCTCAACTGGCTTTTGGTTGATATTCGCTTTGCCCTTTCAGCAAGGCGAATACCACCCGAGCAAGCTTGCGAGCCAGCATCACCAGCGCCTGAGTGGTGCTGAAACCCCGCGTTCTTTGTTCTTCGTAATACCCTTTCCAGGCTTTCGTACGGCTAGCCGACATCGCTGCATTGTGCAGAAGTCGGCGGGCCTCGGGGTCGCCGCGCTTGGTCAAACTGCGGCGAGCGTCCTTCTGTCCTGATTTCGCCACCCGTAAATCCATGCCCAGGAAGGCGATAAAGGCATCCGCGTTTCTAAAATCTCCTCGCTGAAATGCAGTTATCAAGCGGGCCCCAGTCAAAAATCCAATACCCTCAACTTTCAGGCAGCGCTTCAATTGACCGAGCAAACCGGCTTCTTTGAGCTGATCGTTGATCGTCTTTTCGATCAGCGTCTCAAGCTGCTGCATGGACTTCACTTGCTCGGCAAAAGCCGCCTTAAGCAGCGGCTCATTCGACCAGCTCTGCACCAGGCCGACCCTGGCCTGGACCAAGGCTGCGCGACGGCGGAAAAGGCTCAGGAGCTGGCGGTACAGCGGTGAGGGCGGGGTCCAAGGACGCAACTCCTCGGCTTCGTTCTTCAGGTAACGAGCCAGTAGCTTGGCATCCAGTGCGTCGGTTTTGGCGCGGATCTTCACGCCTTCGCGATAATGTTTGAGCTCATAGCCTCCCACCATGTAAATCGTGCAACCGGCCTCATAGGCCAGATCAGCGAAGTCCAGGTGGTAAATGTTGGTCGCCTCAATGGCAATAGCCACCGTCCCCGACAACGCCTTCAGCCACTGTTTGATGGATGTTTTGGTGTTGGGAATCTCTTCAAGCAAATCCCCATCAGACTGATAAATCACCAGTTCATTCTTGGCGACATCCACACCTACGATCGGCTTTGTGACAGAAACCGGCATTGCCATTGGATTTCCTCCGGGATATGGTTTTAAGCACTTGAAGGGCTCACCCAGAGGCGCAGGCTTGTTCCTATCGTCGGTCTAGCCAGATGCATTCTTTATCGGCGCTTGGGTGAAAGGAGGAGGGGCGAAATCTCCCACGGTCTGTACTGCGTCAACAGTCAGAATCGAGCCTTGTCCCTCCTCCTCCCTTCAAGTCCTACCATACAAG
>NZ_JBYTAJ010000074.1:0-729 GCF_058788075.1 Pseudomonas sp. FW305-20
GCCCGAGGCATCCACCACCACGCTGCCAGTGCTGCCATCCGGGAACGTCACGTTCACGGTCGCGCCTGGCTCGCCGCGCCCGCTGACAGTAACACCGCCGTCAGGCTTGCCTATGATCGCCGGCGTCGGCGCTTCCGGGGCTGTGGTATCTTCATACTCCACCACGATATCTGGAGATTGGTTGCCATGACTGTCGGTGATATTAATTACCAGATCACCCTCCGGCTGAACCACGCTCACCGGGCTGTCGATGCTGTAGTTGCCCGAAGCATCCACCACCACGCTGCCGGTGCTGCCATCCGGGAACGTCACGTTCACGGTCGCGCCTGGCTCACCGCGACCGCTGACGGTAATGCCGCCATCAGGCTGTCCGGCGATGACCGGAGCCGGAAGCTCGGGAGCCGTGGTATCGACCACCAACTCAACCGGTTGTGACTCCTCACTGGTGTTTCCTGCTGGATCTTTAATGACCACTGTCAGGCTGTGGTCACCATCGACCAAAGGAGGGTTTGGAGTGAAACTCCATTTACCATCATCTCCAATGACAACCTCACCAATCACCACACCGTTATCGAGAATCTGCACGGTGTCGCCCGGACGACCGCTACCGCTTAAGATGGGTTGATTGTTGCTGCCGGAGGCATCACTGACATTGACAGCACCCGGAGTGGCCGGGGTGACGGGGGGCTGTGGCAATGGCGAGACTGGAATATGAGCACCACCACCACC
>NZ_JBYTAJ010000075.1:0-629 GCF_058788075.1 Pseudomonas sp. FW305-20
ACGCTGACTGACGAGGCGACCTACAAGGCCATGTACCAGCAGTCCGTCGTTAACCCGGACGGCTTCTGGCGCGAGCAAGCCAAGCGCCTCGACTGGATCAAGCCTTTCACCACGGTGAAACAGACTTCCTTCGACGATCACCATGTCGACATCAAATGGTTCGCCGACGGCACCCTGAACGTTTCCTACAACTGCCTCGACCGTCATCTGGCCGAACGCGGCGATCAAGTGGCGATTATTTGGGAAGGGGATGACCCTGCCGAAAGCCGCAACATCACCTATCGCGAGCTGCACGAACAAGTCTGCAAGTTCGCCAACGCCTTGCGCGGCCAGGATGTGCACCGCGGCGACGTGGTGACTATCTATATGCCGATGATCCCCGAAGCCGTGGTCGCCATGCTGGCGTGTGCCCGGATCGGCGCGATTCACTCGGTGGTGTTCGGTGGTTTCTCGCCGGAAGCCCTGGCGGGTCGGATCATCGACTGCAAATCCAAAGTGGTGATCACTGCCGACGAAGGCATTCGTGCCGGCAAGAAGATCCCGCTCAAGACCAACGTCGACGATGCGCTGACCAACCCGGAAACCAGCAGCATCCAGAAAGTCATCGTGTGCAAGCGCACCGGTGGCGA